>NZ_CP030829.1:300000-448010 GCF_003597675.1 Neorhizobium sp. NCHU2750
CAGTACAAGCAGACCGAGATTGGCAAGCGTGCCGATGCCATCGTCGATCTCGAAGGCCAACCCTTCCCTGTTGACGGCAAGCGGCGGCGTATTCTGGGGGGAGTGTATAGTCATGTTTGGTCTCCGATAGCGCAGGATGCGTGTTAGTGGCCGTCACCGCCGAGATAAAGCGATCGCATCGCCGGATCGGCGAGCAAGTCGGATGCATCGCCCTCGATCGCTACGCTGCCGAGCGACAGGACATAGGCCGTGTCCGACACATGCAGCGCCTCGAAGGCATTTTGCTCGACCATCAGGATGGAGGGCCCCTCGCGGCGCTTGACGTCGGCGATTGCCTCGAAGACATCGTGCATCATGCGCGGGGAAAGACCGGCGGAAGGTTCATCAAGGAGCAGGATCGAAGGTTCGGAAATCAGCGCGCGGGCCAGCGAAAGCAACTGCCTTTCCCCACCGGATAGCGCCGAAGCTCTCCTGTTCTTCTTCGCCGCGAGGCTCGGATATTGGTGGAGCAGCTCGTCGAAACGCCGGCCGCGATCCTTCTTGTCCATCAGCCGGCCGCCGATCAGGATATTTTCCGCTACGGTCATGGTGGCAAAGACATTGTCGGTCTGGGGCACGAAGCCGACCCGGTGATGGCGTACCTTCTGATAGGTCGGGATATCGGTGACCGCCTCCCCCGACATGCGCACGCTGCCTGCCCTCGGCCTGACAAACCCGGCGATGCATTTCAGCAGTGTCGACTTGCCACAGCCGTTGGGGCCGAGGATCGTGACAATCCTGCCCGGTTCGGCCTTCAGCGAAATACCGTTGAGGATATCGGGTCCGTCTCCATACCCGGCTCTGACCTCCGTGACTTCGATCATGCCATCACCTTCTTCTGCCTGGCGTTGCCGAGATAGGCCTCGACCACCTGCTCGTTGGATGTGAGTTCCGAGGGCCGGCAGTCGGCAATCACCGCACCACGATCCATCACCACGCAACGGGTGCAGAGTTCACGGATGAAATGCATGTCGTGCTCGACGATCAGCAGGGTAATGCCGGCGGCGTTGATGCGCCTGAGAAGCCCGACCATGTGATGGCGCAGGTTGGGATGAACACCGGCCGTCGGCTCGTCCAGGCAGATCATCTTGGGCGATGTCCGCAAGGCCAGCGCGATCGACAGAAGTTTCTTCTGGCCGCCCGACAAGGATGCCGCCGGCAAGTGCCTGACATTCGAGAGAGCCAGATCTGCCAGCAGTCTTTCGACCTCGGCCCTGTCATCGACATCACGCCGGAACAGGCTGCCGAAACCGGCCCTGCTTGCGGAGGCGGCATAAAGCAGTTCAGCCACCGTCATTCTTTTCGGCATGGAGGGAAGCTGAAAGGTGCGGACAAGGCCACGCCCGGCAATCCGGTCCATGCCCTTGCCGCCGATATTCTCACCATTGAAGGTGATCGTTCCGGCATCGGCGGACAACACGCCGGAAATGAGATTGAGCAGGGTCGACTTGCCACAGCCATTCGGCCCGAGCAGGCCGACGATCTCTCCCTGCCCTATCCTGAAGCCGACATTTGCGAGAACCTGGTTGGCGCCGAAGGATTTGGCAACGCCATCGACGGTGAGAACGATATCAGACATAGCGGCCTCCCCCGACGCGCTCCGGCACGATGCCGGACTGTCTCCAGACGATGAAGGCAATCAGCCCTCCCCCGGTCAGGAACAGTCGACCGGCCGCGACATATTCGGTCGGCAGGCCGATCCAATCCTTGACGAACGGAATGAAGGCGAAGGTGAACTGCAGCAGGAAGGCCCCCACGATAGCACCGGCATTGTTGCCGAGACCACCGACGACGATCATCGCCCAGATCAGGAATGTTTCGGAACTGTCGATTTGTTC
This sequence comes from Neorhizobium sp. NCHU2750, assembly GCF_003597675.1. Classification (NCBI taxonomy): domain Bacteria; kingdom Pseudomonadati; phylum Pseudomonadota; class Alphaproteobacteria; order Hyphomicrobiales; family Rhizobiaceae; genus Neorhizobium; species Neorhizobium sp. NCHU2750. Next base: position 301,878 of record NZ_CP030829.1, read on the forward strand.
GGGCCCGACAAAGCTGACATAGCGGGCGAACAGGAAACCGGACACCGCAGCCAGAAGTGCGGCAATGACTGTCAATTGACGCTTGATGGCAATCGTGTCGTAGCCGAGAGACGCGGCAAGCTGGGGTTCCTCACGCATCATCTTGATGGCTAGCCCATATCGGCCTCCCATCAAATGCCGGCACAACAGTCCCGCCGCAATGACAAGCAATGCCACCGTCACGAGGATTGCGATCTGGCGCAACTGATTATCCAGGCCCGGATAAAGCGGTGGGATGCCGCCGATGCCTTGGGCTCCACCAGTCAGCCAGTCCTCGTTCGTGGCGACGATGCGGATGACCTCGGCCAGAGCGAGAGTGACGATACCCCAGTAGTCGGCCTGGAGATTGCGGCCGACGCTTGCAAACGCCCAGCCCAGGATGCCGGCTGCAACCATGGCCAGGACGAAACCGGAAACCACACCGAGATCGAAGCGGAAAGCGAGAGCAGAAGCATAGGCACCACAGGCGAAAAGAGCGATCTGGCCGAAATTCATCAGTCCGCCAAACCCTGCCTGAAGATTGAGGCTCAGCGCCAGCAGTGCGTAAAAGCCTGACATGATGGCAACATGAATGATGAAATCAGACACGCTTCACCTCGCTGACAAAAAGGCCGCGCGGACGCCAGAGCAGTGCCGCAACGAGAAGAAGGAAGGAGATCGCGCTGGCATAGGCGACCGGGAGGAAGACGACGACCTGTCCCATAAGCGGCCCGAAATTGATGGTGGTGACAGCGGTTTCGGCAATCGAGATCAGCAGCGCTCCGGCAATGGCCCCGAAGGGATTACCGAGCCCACCCAATATGGCCGAGGCAAAGACCGGCAGAAGCAGGTCCATGCCCACCTGAATATCAACCTCGCCCTTCAGCGCGATCGACACGCCGCCGAGTGCCGCCATCATGCCGCTGATCAGCACGATGACGGTTTTCATTCGAGCGGTATTGATGCCGGTCGCGTCAGCAAGAACTTCATTGGTCGATGTCGCCCGCATGCAGCGACCGAGGTCGGTTTTGAAGTAAAGCAGAGCGAAGGCAGCGATCGCGGCAAGCACTATGACGAAACTGACAAGCTGAGGCTCGGTCACGAGGGCACCGAGAATGCGCAAGGGGCGGGAGATCGGCAGGGCGAAGCGACTGGGATTGGGCCCCATGGTGACCAGAAAGGCGGCCGAGAAGATCATGCCGACGGCAAGCGACCCGATCATCGCCGTGGATGAGCCGATCTTCAGCATGCGGTTGAACAGGAACTCATTGAGAAGCACGGCGAGCAGGCCGGTCAGGAGAACCGAGAAAACGATGGCTGCACCGATCGGCACGCCGGCCTTCTGCAGCACGATCGCCAGCATACCCCCCATCGCCGCATATTGGACCAGAGCGATATTGGGAAACTTCATCAGCGAATAAACGGCACTCATCCCGATCGCCACGAGAACGAGGTCACAGGCGCGCATGAGTGTGTCGACAAGGAATTGAAACATGATGTCCGTCCGTTGCGATCAGCGTTAGGTCGGAAGGCGCCAGCGGGCGTTTGCCGGCTAGCGCCCCGGCAATCACTGCGTGGCGACGGCCTTGCCGCTTGCAATCGTCAGACGCAGATAGGGCTGCGCACTGCGTTGACCGTCCGCATCGAACACGATCGGTCCTGTAGCCCCTTCGTAATTCTTACCAATCTCGGTAATTGCTGTTTCGATCTTCTGTGGATCGAGCGAATTCGCCTTGTTGATGGCAGCAGCGACCAGCATGACGCCGTCATAAGCGAAACCGTTGAATGTCGACGTGAAGCCACTCTTGTATTTGGCTTCATAGGCCTTCTGATAATCGGCGCCATTGCCGCCGATATAGTTGAGATCCATACCGATCTGGCCCTCGACATACTGCGGATCGCTGTCGGCAGTACACATCGTCAGATAAAGGCCGTACCACTTCTTCTCGTTGAGACCGAGCTCGAAGCTCTCGCGGTTGATGGTCGCCGATTCCTTGCCATATGCCGTATAGACATACAGATCCGGCTCACCGGCCGCGAGCTGCTGCAATTCGCGGCGATAGGTCGTCTGCCCTTCGGTATAAAGCACGGTGGAGGTGATGGCACCGCCGAGCGACTTGAATTTTGCCGCAAAGGCTTCCGCAATGCCTTGCCCGTAGGCGTTGTTCGGCGCGATGACCGCAACCTTCTTGGCTCCGCTGGAAAAGACATCCTGTGCGGCAAACGCGCCGGAAACATCGTCCAGCCCAAGGACACTGAACTCACCTTTGCCGAGCGAGCGGATCTGCGTGCTGGAACTGCCGATATTGATGTTTATCCTCTGCTGCTGAAGCAGATATTGTGCGATCGGTATGGTGATGCCCGACGAGAACTCGCCGAGCACGACAGGCACTTTGTCGACGCTCACCAGCTTCTTGGCCGCATCCAGCGCTGTCGCTGTCCGCCCGGCGGAATCTTCTGTGACGATCTTGAGCGGGTGGCCGAGGACACCGCCATCCGCATTGATCTTTTCCAGCGCCAGTTCCATACCGCGCCGCTGATCCTCACCCTGCGTCGCGCTGGAACCGGATAGTGGCAGGATGGCGCCGATGACCGCCTCCTGCGCATGCGCCGACATGGCAAGCCCGAGAACCAACACGCTGCTCAACAAAATGCGTTTCATGTCATACCCCTCTTGTTGGAATTTATTGTCGACAATAGAAACGACAATAAATTTTCCCGTCAAGATGCGGCGCAATATTTTTTTTGCGATGCATCAATTTTCGCTATTACAGGCCATTCCGCATCGAATTTCGCTGCGATGCAAAAGAACGTTGACAGCGGCATCGCATGCACAATAATTGTCGACAATAAATTCGACAAAAGGGGAACTTGCCATGCATGCCTTGATCCTCGGCGGCGGCGTCGTCGGCATCACCACAGCTTATCAGCTCCTTCAGGACGGGCACGACGTGACCGTGCTGGAACAGGAAAGTGAGGTCGCGGAAAGCACAAGCTGGGGCAATGCCGGCATGATCGCGCCCGGCCATTCCTTCGTCTGGTCATCGCCCGCGGCGCCGAAGATTCTGCTGAAATCGTTGTTCCTGAAAGATCAGGCCCTGAGGTTTCGCCTGTCGGCAGATCCGCATCTCTACAGCTGGTCGCTGCGCTTCCTGATGGAATGCACCGCAGAAAAGGCAAGGTTGAATACGCTTCGCAAGCACCGCCTTGCGGCCCACTCCCAATCCGTGCTGCGTGATGTCGTCGCCCGCGAAGGCATCCGTTATGACCAGACTGCATCCGGCATCATTTATTTCCACCGGAACAAGGCGGCGTTGGAAACCGGCGTCCGCAACATGCGCCTGCTGGAGAGCGACGGTCAGGAAATCCGCGTCATAGACCCCGACGAGATCGTGCGCCGCGAGCCGGCCTTGCTCGGCTCCCGCAATCTCATGGCCGGCGGAATACTTTGCCCGACCGACGAAACCGGTAGCTCGTCGAAATTCACCAAGGCGCTGGCGGATATCGTGCGCAACCGCGGCGGCCGCATTCTCACCGGCACGCGAATTCTCAAACTTGAGCGCAGCGGTGACAGGATCACGCGTGTCGTCACCAGCCAGGGGGAGTTCACTGCCGACAATTATGTGCTGAGCCTCGGTAGCGAGAGCCCCCTCGTGGCCCGCAAGATCGGATTGTCGCTGCCTGTCTACCCGATCAAGGGATACTCCCTGACGATCCCGATCACCAACCCGGATCTAGCCCCAAAGGTTCCGGTTCTCGACGAGCACAATCTCGTCGCGATCACGCCGATGGGCGACGCCATTCGCGTCACCGCAACGGCCGAATTTGCCGGCTATGACCGGTCGCACAAGCCATCCGACTTCGCCTTCATGATGGATGTGACGCGATCGCTGTTTCCGAAGGGCATCGCTTACGACCGCGCGCATATGTGGGCGGGCCTGAGACCGATGACCCCCGACAATCTGCCAATTCTCGGACGCCGTAACATCGGCAACCTGTGGCTCAATACGGGCCATGGTCATATCGGCTGGACGATGTCGCACGGCTCCGCCCGCATCATCGCCGACCTCATCGCCGGACGAGCTTCTCCGGTCGATCTCGACACCCTTCCTCGCGCTGCAGCCTGAGGGCAGGCGCGTTCCACCCCACCTCGAAAGGAAATAATATGAACCAGATCACCCGATTTGGCACCGGTCCACGCATGTCGCAGGCCGTCACCTATGGAAACCTCGTTTTTCTGGCCGGCCAGGTTGCACTGCGTGCGCCGGGCGCCTCGGTTGCCGATCAGACTGCCGATATCCTCGCCAGGACGGACGAGCTTCTTGCCGAAGCCGGATCCGACAAGAGCAAGCTTCTTTCCGCATCGATCTGGCTGACGGATATCGAAACGTTCAACGAAATGAACACGGTCTGGGATGCCTGGGTCGCTCCGGGCAACACACCGGCGCGCGCCTGCGTGGAATCGAAGCTTGCCGCACCACAGTTTACCGTGGAAATCGCTGTTATCGCCGGCATTTGAAACCTACCGATGCGGCCGTAGCCGCATGGCCGCATCGGTTTTAATTGACAGGCTGCATGGCATGAGCGCAATGGTCCGCCCGTCTCATCGTCACAACCCCAAGGATCAAGGCGTGTTGGCACCGAAACCTGCAAAAACCGGACCTCGTGTATATGAGGAGATCCGCCGTATGGCGATGGAATACCGGTTCAAGCCGAACGAACGGATCAACGAACTGGAACTTGCAGCCAGGATGCAGGTCAGCCGCAGCCCGATCCGTGAGGCCTTGCAGCGTCTGGTCACCGAAGGGCTGATCACGTTCCAGGTCAATCGCGGCTTCTTCTGCCGAGGTTTTGACGTCGAGGAAATCCTCAACCTCACCGATGTCCGCATCCTCCTGGAAGAGCGGGCGGTGCAGATGGCATCGGCACAGGCGTCGGACCGGGACCTGCAAATGCTGGCCGACTGGTGGCACAGGACTTCGGCCATGGCAGATTCACTGTCGAGTGCGGACCTGACCGCCAAGGACGAGGAATTCCATATGCGCATTGCCCGGCTTTCCGGCAATCCCGAGCTCGCCAAGATGATCGAAGGGATCAATACCCGCATTCATTTCGTCCGGCAGATCGAGGTGGAAAAACATCGGCGCCTCTCCACCACCTACACCGAACATAACAATATTGCCGAGGCGATGCTGAAGCGGGATGGCAAGACTGCCTCCCGGATCATGGGCGAGCATATCAAGATCAGTGCTACCGACGCCATGGAAACGATGAAGCTCGGCCTTGCCCGCATCTTCATGCGGGAAGCCTGACGATGTCGGCGATCGACGAAACGAAATTGCCGCGCAATGCATCCTGGAGCGGCATCGGAAACCTGCTCGTCGTCTACCTCGTCTGGGGCAGCACCTATTTTGCCGTCAAGATCGCCGTCACCGGTCCGCCGGCCATCGCGCCGCTGCAATTGCAGACCTGGAGAATGTGGGCTGCATCGGCAGTGCTGATTGCGCTCGGCTTTATAAGGACAAGGCGCCTTCCCGCCCTTTCCGCACGACAGCTTGCAATCTGCGCCATCTCGGGTGTTCTGATGTGGGTGATGGGCAACGGGCTCGCGACCTTGGCATCACGGCATGCGGCCTCGGGTTTCATCGTCATGGCAATGGGGATGATCCCGATCTGGACGACGCTGATCGCAGGTCTTGCCGATCGCACCCGGCCGTCGCGCGGTGTCGTTGCGGGGCTCGCCATCGGGCTCATTGGCCTGTCCCTCATTGTGGGACCTCCCATAGTCTTCGCCGGCTCCTCCTCCGTCGAAAGCGGATACGCCGTCTGGCTCGCTCTCGTCCTCTGCGCGGCAGGTCTCACATGGGCGATCGGCAGCCTCATCCAAAAGCCGCTTCTGGCCGCCATGTCACCTTTTTGGGCCGGCGGGCTTCAGACACTGGCTGCCGCCATCGTTCTGACCGGCGTGTGCTGGACGAGCGGGACCGCGATTATTCCGCCGGCCGATCTCGCGCCGTTCCAACTGACCGCCTTTTTCTACCTGGTGATATTCGGCTCTGCGATCAGCCTGCTGGCCTATATAACAGTGATGAAGATCTATCCTCCGGCGGTCGCCTCAACTTTCGCCTATGTAAACCCGCTTGTCGGTGTAGCACTTGGCTGGGGCCTGCTCGGGGAGAAGCCCGGACTGTTTTCCTTGTTCGGCATAGCGCTCATCCTCGTTGGCGTTTCGGTGATCATGGCTGCCAGCAAACGAAAATGATCCGGCAATTCCGCTTGCCCTCGCCGCGGTCGCGATCAACCCGGCTCTCGGGCACCGATCCCGTTGAAAACATATGCGGCAATGTGGAATACCATGCAGAAGGCGAGGCATGGAGGCATAGTCGATGATCGATCTCAGGGACGCGACCTATTTCGTCGCGATCGCCGAAGCGGGCAATCTTGCTCTCGCCGCCGAAAAGCTCGGTCGCACGCAGCCAGCGCTGACGAAATGCATCCAACGCCTGGAGGAAGATCTCCGCACCGAGCTGTTCCGACACGAAGGACGGCGGCTGGCACTGACGGAAGCCGGCAACGTCTTTTACGCGCGCATGCGCAACCTGCTCTCCTATGCGTCCGAAGTCCGGCGCGAAATCTCCGATCTCGGGACGGGAATTGCCGGGCTGGTGCGGATCGGCAGTGCTGCGACGGCCGCCGAATACATGCTGCCACCGCTCACTGCGGAATTGATCGCGCAGGCACCCGCCGTCACTCTGGAGCTGACGGTTGGCATGAACGACGTGCTGGTGCGGGCGCTGGTCGAAAAGAACCTCGATCTGGTCTTTGGTCCGCTGACGCAATTTACCCGCGACACGGAGCGCTTCGAAACCTTTCCGCTCGTGGATGACGATGTGGTCGCCGTCGCCAGCCATGATCACCCGATCTTCGACAGACCGGTAGCGGTTGACGATCTGGTCAAATACAAATGGGTTCTTTCCGGCCGGGCAGTGGCAACCCGGCAATGGCTGGAAAACAAGTTCCGATCACTGGGTCTCGAAGGACCGAAAGTACAGATGGAGACCAGCTCCATCTCGCTGCTGCCGAGGCTGATCGCCGAAACCAAGCTTTTAAGCTTCATTTCGCTGCGCAATCTGGCGCCCGGCGCCGTCGGCTCGCAATTGCGCGAAATTCCCTTGGCCGAGACGAGAATGCGCCGCGAGTTCGGCATCATCCGGCTGCGTGAAGCTTATTTCACGCCCGCAGCACGGTTACTCGTGAGGATTGCCAGCGGGAAGACATCGGAACTCATTGACGCCGAAGGTCCTGTCCCGGAGAGGATGTTCTGAAGGGAACACCGGCAGCACGGCACACGCGCTGCCGGTACAGCTTTTTACCGATAAAGCGGGATAACGCCGATCAGGATCGCCATGACAAGCATGATCAGGCATCCGACCAGCGACCAGCGGATGGTATATTTCTGGGTCTCGCCATAGTTCAGATCGAGGCGGCTGACGAGAAGATAGGTCGAGGCAACCAGCGGGCTGAGAATGTGAACCGGCTGACCCACCAGTGACGCTCGTGCCATTTCCGCACCGGTGATCCCGTAATGGCTGGCGGCTTCGGCCAGAATTGGCAGCATGCCGAAATAGAACACGTCGTTCGATACGAGCCAGGTAACCGGGATGCTGATCAGCGCCGTGATGACCGCCATATAGGGACCGACGGCGTCCGGAATGATCGCGACGATCGACTGGGCAAGTGCGTTGGCCATACCGGTCTCGTTGAGGATGCCGATGAAGACGCTCGCCGAAAACAGCATCACCGCGACCGACAGGATAGCGGATGCATGGGAGGCGATAACTTCCTGCTGCCGTTCGTAACGAGGGAAGTTGACGGTGACGGCAATCGCGGCGCCGATCATGAACATGTAGGACAGCGGCAGCAATTCCAGGACGAGCGAGGCCATCAGCACGATGGTCAGCGCCCAGTTGAAATAAAGGCGCCAGGTCGCAGAGCCGCGATGCTCGATCAACTGGCTGGAATCGAAGTCGATAGGGCCGATCCGCTTGCGTTCACGCATGCCGAAGATCCAGGCCATGACGAAAGCCCAGACGACACAGGCGAGAAGCGGCAGGATGAGCGGCGTGAAGACATCCGTCATCTCCACCTTCATCGAGGCGGCAGCACGCGCCGTCGGACCACCCCAGGGCAGGAGATTGCCGATGCCGGTACACTGCAGCAGCAAACAGGCGACCATCGGAAGCGAGAGGCCGAGACGCCGATAAAGCGGCATGAAGGCCGAAAGCGTGATCATGTAAACGGTAGCGCCATCACCATCGAGGGCGACGAGATATCCCAGTGCTACGGTGCCCATGAAGATCTTGACCGGGTCACCACCGACGGCTGAGACGATCCGCTTGACGATCGGATCGAACATGCCTGCATCGGTCATCACCATGAAATACAGCATCGCAAAGATGAGTAGGACACCGGTGCTGGCGATCGTCTTGATACCCTTGACGACCATGTCGCCCATATCCGGGCCAAATCCACCGATCAGAGCAAAGACTGTCGGCACAAGAATGAGCACCGCCATCGCCGACATGCGACTGCTGATCAACAGGTATATGAAGCACACAAACATTGCGAAGCTGAGCGCTACAAGCATTGCAATAATCCTCCTCCCACGGGCCGCCAGCCCGCGAGCCACGTCGTTTTATGTTTATTCCACGATTGTGTGGAACGCCTATTCCACTGAAAGATCAGTCGGATGCAGGAGGGCGCCTCCCAAGACGCCGCTCCGCCGCGATCTCCGGCCCCTCTGGAACCGGAGATCGCGGAACTCAGACGGGCAGGCCTTTTGCCCTCAGGATCGCGTCGAAACGCTCCGGATCGGATGTACCCTTGATATTCGTCTCGCGAATTTTTGCCTCGCGATCGAGATGAGCCAGGGTCTTCGGCAGCAATGCAGCAGCGTCGCAGGCCGGGATCGCGATAACGCCGTCGAGGTCTCCGAGAACGAGATCGCCCGGCTGAACGACCATGCCGCCGACGGAGACGGGAACGTTGATTTCGCCCGGACCTTCCTTGCTCGGACCGCGATGGGTATGGCCACGCGCGAACACCGGCATTTCACCTTCGGCCCATTCGGCCAGATCGCGGATGGCGCCGTCGATGACAAACCCGCCGAGCTTCTTGGTCATTGCCGTCGTGCGGATGAGGCCGCCGATGACCGCCTGGGTCAGGTCTCCACCACCATCGATGACGATGACATCGCCAGCGCCCGCCATCATCATCGCCTTGTGAACCATGAGATTGTCACCCGGACGGATGCGCACCGTGACGGCCTGGCCACACATGATCTTGCTGCCATGATAGGAACTCAACCCCATCGTACCGATCGATCGACCCATGCAGTCACCCGCGACCGCAACAGGGATCTTTCCGAACGCCTCGAGAAGATCCTGCGGCAGGCTTTCGTGGCGAGGATTGATGCGGTAACCGGCAGGCCACACAAGGTCCTTCTGGTTCTGGTCGCTCATGGTCTTACTCCTTTGATTCCAATGTGATCGGGTTGACGCAAGCGCTGACCGGCGGGGTGTTGCCGGAGAGGAAACCAAGGACGTTTCGCGCCGCGCCTGTGGCCATGCCGGCGAGAGCTGCAGGCGTCGATCCCCCCACATGCGGCGTCAGCACGACATTGGGCAGTTTCAGCAAGGGACTGTCCGGCGAAATCGGCTCTTCCGCAGTCGTATCGAGACCGGCGGAATAGAGCTTGCCGCTTTCCAGCGCGGAAATCAGTGCTGCCTCGTCGACTACTTCACCACGGGCAGTGTTGATGAGGATCGCCTTGTCCGGCAGTGCGGCCAATGCTGCAGCGTCGATCATTCCACGGGTATGGGCATTGAGCGGAACATGCAGGCTCAACACATTGCTTGATGGCAGCATTTCAGCCGGAGAGGCGATCATCGTCACGCCTTCGACGGGAGAGGCCATGCCGATGCCGGGATCGAAGGCCTGCACCTTCATGCCGATGGCAAGGCAGGCACGCGCGAGCTTCTGGCCTATCTGACCAAAGCCGATGAGACCGAGCGTCTTGCCGGACAGTTCCAATCCGTCCTGCGCCCGCGACCAGCGGCCTGCCTTGAGTTCTGCATCCATCCAGGAAATCCTGCGGGCACCAGCGAGCAGCAATCCGAGCGCCATCTCGGCAACCGACTGGGCATTGGCTCCCGGTGTGACGAAGACAGGAATGCCGCGGGCGGAAGCAGCCTCGACGTCGATGTTGCTGACACCTACGCCATGCTTGCTGATCACCTTCAATGTTGGGCAATCCGCAATAGCCTTTGCAGACAGGTTCACGGTACGGGAAATGATGGCATCGACCGGATTGCCGGCCATGATGCTATCGACATCAGCCTCGTCGGCTCCCTTGTCGAGGAAGATCAGCCGGCAACCGGCTTCCTGGAGAATGGCCACCCCGTCCGGATGAAGCGAAGGCGCGGTCACGAAAATCGTATAAGACAAATCTCTGCACTCCCTGTCGCCGACCCGGCTGCGGAAGCGGTGCTCCTTCAGCGCCATCGGCAGTGGCACGGCGTGGAGCGAGAGCACATCGTCTCAGATGGTTCGAGAATTTTGCACCGGCTCCTCCGCGCGGTTTTTTATTTCTATGATCCAGATCAATGAAATCAATTTCATTATTTTCATTTAGATATAGCCAGCAGGAATGTTTTCGGGCTGACAACCGGTCACCTGCCGAAAAAGGAAAAACGCCGGAGCGATGATAATCATCGCCCCAGCGCTACGGAAGGAAGCTATCAGCGGCCCCTTGATAGGCCGATGGAGACGCGGCACGTAACAGCGCCGGGCGGGCAGCGAGAGGCAGGGCGCACATGCGCCCCGCCAGACTGCATCAGTTCTTCACGGTGTCTTCGAGCGAGAAACGACCGAGCGGGTTCTGGTGGAAATTCTCGATATTCTTGCGGGCGACGTTGATGTAGGGGCTGTAATACAGGTCGATCCAGTGAACGTCGTCCTTGGCCAGCTTCTGGATCTCGATATACATCGCCTCGCGCTTCTTAGGGTCGAGTTCCAGCCGCGCCGCCGCCACAAGGTCCTTCACTTTCTCGTTCTTGTAGCGGGTCATGTAATTCATGTTGGAATCGTCGCCGAGTACGAAGGTCGTCTTCTGGTCGGGATCGAGAATATCGTTCGTCCAGTACATGACCGAAATGTCGTAGTCGCCATCGACCAGCATGTTCCAGCTCTGGCTGGGATCGACCTTCTGCAGGTTGGCGGTGACACCGGCCTTTGCAAGCTGCTGCTGCAGGAGAACCGCGATCTGTTCGTCGACCTCGTTGCCGGCATTGACGACATAATTGAGCGTCAGGCCAGATGCCCCGGCTTCTGCCAGCATCGCCTTGGCCTTTTCCGGATCATAGGGATACTGGTAATTGGCGTCGTAGTGATAGAGCGATCCCTTCGGAATGTAGGAATTCGCCACGGTGCCGATACCGAAAGTCACCGCGTCGACAATCGACTTCTTGTCGATCGCCATATCGAGAGCCTGACGAACTTCCTTCTTGGCGAGAGCCCCATGCTGATGATTGATCAGGAGGTGATCCTCGCGCGTCGAGGTATCGGTCAGCACGTTCAGGTTCGGATCCTTCTTCAGTTCTTCCACGCGGGAGAAGGGCACGAAGATGGCCGTGTCGAGCTGACCGGCCTGTACGTCAAGCATGCGCGTGTTATCGTCAGGCACCGAGATCCACTCGACACCGTCGAGCTTCACCCGGTCCGCCTGCCAGAAATTCGGGTTCTTTTCGAGGATGACACGGTCACCGCGCCGCCACTCCTTGACGGTGAAGGCACCGGACGATGCAGTCGGATGCTCGGCAAAGGCGTCTTCACCTGCTTCGACAGCCTTCTTCGACAGGACAGAAACGTTGGGCAGCGCCAGCTGCGAAAGGAACGGCGCCGATGGGTGTGTCAGCTTGACGGTCAACGTCTTCGGATCTGTTGCCACGGCGGTGTCGACGATCTTGTAGCTGTCGCTCCACAGCGATCCCGGATTGTCACGGATGCGCAGCAGGCTGAAGGCGGCGTCCTCGGCGGTGATCGGCGAGCCGTCGGAGAATTTCGCGTCGCGGATCTTGAACGTGTATGTCAGGCCGTCATCCGAGATGGTCCAGCTTTCGGCAAGGCCGGGCTCGAGCTTGGTGCCTGTGCTGTCGACGCGGATAAGCACGTCGAAGACGTTGGAAAATACCCAGTTGTCGACGTTCTGAGCAGACTTGATCGGATCGAACGTCGTCGAATCCTCGCGTCGTCCGATGGTCAGTACTCCTGCGGCTTCGGCGAAGCTGGCGCTCAGGCTGAGGGCCGCGGCAATGGCTGCCAGCCCGATCGATTTCCACTTCCTGTTCATGATGTCGTTCCCTTCGTTGTTATGGCATTCGTTTGATTGATTTTGAAAATTCCGGCGGCGATCCATTGTGGCCGATCAGCGGCTTGTCGGGATCGATGTCGGGGATCGCCGCGACGAGCGCTGCGGTGTAGGCATGTTTGGGGTTGGAGAAGACTTGCTCGGACGGGCCATCCTCGACCACCTGACCGCGATACATGACGATGGTGCGGGTACAGAGATTGCGCACGATCGCCAGGTCATGGGCGATGAACAGCAGCGTCAGGTTCATCTTTGCCGCCAGATCACGGAACAGGTCGATGATCTGCGCCTGGATGGTGACGTCGAGTGCGGCAACGCATTCGTCGGCAATGATCAGCTTCGGGTCGACGGCAAGTGCGCGGGCTATCCCGGCGCGCTGGCATTGTCCGCCGCTCATGGAGCGCGGCTTGCGGTTGGCAAATTCGCGCTCCAGCCCGACCAGATCGAGTAGTTCCCCGATACGTGCGGGAATATCGGTTCTGGCGACCTTACCCTGCACGGCGAGGACCTCGCCGATCGTCTGGCCGATGGTCATGCGCGGGTTGAGCGCATTGAACGGGTCCTGGAACACCATCGCGGCCTCTCGTCTGAGGCGTGCCAGTGCGACGTCCTTCTGCAAGGCAAGGTCGACGCCTTCGAAACTGATATGGCCGGACGATATCGGCGTCAGTCCCAGCAATGCGCGGGCAAGCGTGCTCTTGCCGCTGCCGGATTCCCCGACAATGCCGACGGTCTCGCCGGGCATGATCTGCAAGCTGATGCCATCGACGGCGGACACGCTTTTCGCCGCGCTGCCGCGAAAGAAGCTTCCGCCCACCGGGAAGCGCACATGCAGATCGTCGATCTCCAGGATCGGCTTCGACGGTTTTGCAGTTGGCGGCAGAACAGCTTTGGTTGCCGCCTGAGCCTCAGGCATGGACGGATGGCTGTTGATCAGCCGGACCGTATAGGGATCCTGAGGTGCAGAGAGGATCTGTCGCTTCGGCCCCTGTTCCAGCAGCCGTCCGCCACGCATGACGGCGATGCGGTCACAGGTCTGCGCGACGATGCCGAGATCGTGGGTGATCATGATGATCGACAGGCCGCGTTTATCGCGAAGCTCCATCAGCAGCTGGAGAATCTGCGCCTGGATGGTGACGTCCAGCGCCGTCGTCGGTTCGTCTGCAATCAGGACCTTGGGATTGCAGGACAGTGCCACCGCGATCATCGCCCGCTGACGCATGCCGCCGGAAAACTCGTGCGGATAGCTGTCAAACTGGCGGATGGGGTCGGGAAAGCCGACCTGCGCGAGGATCTCGATTGCAGCCGTCCGCGCCGCCCGGGCATCATGCCCCTGATGATAGCGAATACCTTCGCAAATCTGATCGCCGATACGCATGACGGGATCGAGATGGCTGGTGGGATTCTGGAAGATCATGCCGATCTCGCCTCCCCTCACCTTCAGCATCTCGTCATCGCTGACCGATATCAGGTCACGTCCTTCGAGAAGCACCACGCCATCCTCGATCGCCAGCCTTGAGGACGGCAGAAGACGGATCAGGGACCGGCAAAACAGGCTCTTGCCGGAGCCGCTTTCACCGACGAGGCCGAGGATTTCGCCCTTGTTGAGATCCAGCGAAACGTCGTCCAGCAAGGTGCGCGTTCCGACATCGAGATGCGCCTTGACCGTGAGATTGCGGACAGAAAGGATTGGAGCGCTCATTCGTGCACTCCGAGCAGTTCGCCGAGCGCATCGCCCAACAGGCTGAAGCCGAAGGCTAGCAGGACGATGGACAGGCCGGGAAACAGGGTGATCCACCAGGCCGTGGTAATGAAGCTCTGCCCTTCGGCAACCATCACACCCCATTCGGCCAGGGGCGGCTGGACGCCCAGGCCCAGATAGCTGACCGCCGCACCGCTGAGCAGCACCAATACTGCGTCGGACATCGAAAACACGATCGATCCGGCAATCGCATTGGGCAAGAGGTGGCGAAACATGATCCGGAGCCTGCCAAAGCCGAGGCTGACGGCGGCGACGGCATAGTCGCTGTTTTTCAGAACCAGGATCTGCGCCCGGATCAGCCGCGCATAGGAAACCCATCCGACGAGGGCCATGGCAATGTAGAAGCTGCCAAGTCCCGGCCCCAGGATGGTGATGATCGACAGCATCAGCACCAGGAACGGGAATGCGAGAATGATATCGACGATCCGCATGAAGACGGCATCGACGATACCGCCGAAGAAGCCAGCGATCGTGCCGACGACCGTGCCGATCAGGAACGGGAAGACGACGCCGATCACTGCGATCTGCAGGTCGATACGCGCGCCCCAGATGATGCGCGAGAGGACATCGCGGCCGAAATTGTCGGTGCCGAACGGGTGCAAAAGCGACGGCGGCAGCAATCTGACCGTCCCATCCTGCAGGATCGGATCGTAAGGCGCGATCAGCGGGGCTGCGATCGCCATAAGCAGGAAGAACAGCAGAACGGAAGCGCCGGCCGCCAGCATCGTGCGCCTGCCAAGGAATGTCTTCCACCCTGCGACGGGAAGGGCGAGGGTTCCGGCGCTCATAGCTTCACCCTCGGATCGACCGCGACGGTGGCGATGTCGGCAAGGAAATTGATCATGACGGTGGCGCAGGCAAACACCATGGCGACCCCCTGTACGACCATATAGTCGCGCGAGAAAATGGCGCGCACCAGCAGTTGGCCCATGCCCGGGAGCGCAAACACGCTCTCGATCACCACCGTGCCGCCGATCAGCCAGCCCATGTTGACGGCGAGGAGATTGATGGTCGGCACCAGCGAGTTCGGTAGGACATGGCGCCAGAAGACAATTCCCTCCGGCATGCCGCGCGCACGGGCGGCGGTCGCGATGTCGGACTTCAGCCCCTCGACCATCGCCGCCCTCAGGCTTCGCGTCAATACGGTGGAGAGCGACAGGGCGATGGTGAGACTGGGCAGAATCAGATGCGAAGCCTTCTCGCCAAGCGTCGAGCCGTAGCCGGAAACCGGCAGAAGATCGAGCTTGACGCTGAACAGGATGATCAGCATTAGGCCTAGCCAGAAGGGCGGGAAGCCGATGCCGAAAGTGGAGACGATACGCACCGCATGATCCGGTGCCCTGCCCGCATTGCGGGCAGCAACCGACGCCATCGGCACGGCAATCAGGATCGACAGGATCACGCTCGACAAAACCAGCGCGACAGTCGGTTCGATGCGGGTCGATATCAGATTGAGGACGTCGATCTTGTAGAGGAGCGACTTGCCCATCTCACCGTTGCCCAGGTTCTTCAGGAAATACAGATATTGCAGCCAGATCGGTTCATCGAGGCCGAATTGCGCACGAATATTGGCGATTGCTGTCGGGGTCGCCCGCGTACCGAGAAGCACGCGTGCCGGATCGCCCGGAATCAACCTGACCAGGATGAAGGTGATGACGCTGATCCCGAAAATGACCGGCAGGAACTGCAGCGGCCGCAGCAAGACGAACCTATAGCGATGCATGGATCTCCCCTCGTTCGATCATCTGGTGTGCGGGTCTATGCATCAATTCGCCCTGTTGCGTGCCAGAAAATCGAGAAGGGCCGGATAATAATCCGCGGGGTTTTCGTAGAAGGGCATGTGGCTCGCATTGGCGAAGACCTTTAGTTCGGCATTCGGAATAGCGAGCTTCATCTTAAGGGCACAGGCGGGCGTCAACTCGTCATGCTCACCGCAGGTGATCAGCGTCGGCACCGTCATGCGCGGCAGATCGGGAATGCGGTTCCAGTCCTTCAGGTTGCCGATATAGAGAAATTCGTTCGGTCCCTGCATCGTGCCGTATGGCCCCATGTTCCAATCGCAGAGAGAACGATTGACCGGAGCCGGCCATTCCGCAAGCCGGCAGACATGGCGATAATTCAGGATAGTGACGGCAGCGAGATATTCGGGGTGATCGTAGGTACCCTGCGCCTCGTGCCTCTGCATCATCGCAACCGTCTCCGGCCCGAGCGCCGCGCGCAGCCGTTCCAGCTCCGAGATCAGGTGCGGCATATCTGCAACGGTGTCTTCGAGGATCAGCGTCTGCAGGTTTTCCGGATAGGTCAGCGCGTAGTCGATCGCCAGCCACCCACCCCAGGAATGGCCAAGCATATGGACCTTGCCGAGGCCGAGCGCTTTGCGCACCGTTTCCGTTTCCTCGACATAACGGCCGATCGTCCACAGAGAGTTGTCCGTCGGCCTGTCCGATGCGCCGGTTCCAAGCTGGTCGAAGGCGACGACCCGAAACCCTTTGTCGATGAGACAAGAATGCGCCTCGCGCAGGTAGTCGCAGGGCAGGCCCGGTCCGCCATTCAGGCAGAACACGGTCTCGGCACCGTCACCGAAGCTGTAGGCGATGACCTTGTGGCCATCGACATCGACCTCATGTCGGGCATCGGGCTCGATCTCACGCCACATTGACTACTCCGGTAAAAAAATCGCTTGCTCAATATTTGAGCAGGGCTAATTTTTACCGCAAACCCCATTAGGCGCCAGCTATAAGAAGTGATAGGATCGGTGGTACAGGGGGGCTGGGAGCCAGTGATGATTGACGAGATCGGCACGATCAGACGACAGTTCATGGACCGCACGACGCTGGACGGCCGGATCGACCAGATCTTCGACGCAATGAAAACGATCGGTTTCGAAGCCCTGATATATGACTACACGCCTGTTCCCTACGATCTGGACGGCGAAATCATGGTCCCGTCGCTTCTGAAACTGCGCAATATTTCAGAGGATATGCATGATTACTGGTTCGACCGCGGCTATTTCCGCATCGATCCCGTGCAACAGGTCGCCCTGCGCACGTCGGCACCGTTTTTCTGGAATTACGATGCGGACGCGGACACCCTTATCCGCCGCTTCATGACGGAGGATACCGCGCCTGTCGCGCGCTACCTCAGCGAGAGGGACATGTCGACGGGCGTCACAGTGCCCGTGCACATGCCGCGCGGTGATTATGCGACGGTGACCGGCATACGCTTCGGCGGCAACCAGGAATTCGAGCGCCATGCATTGCGCTATATCGCCGACTTCAATCTGCTCGCCCATGTCTTTCACGAGACGGCCTATTCGCTGTTTGATGCGCAGACATTCCGTTCGGGAACGGCTAGGCTGACCGAGCGCGAGCGCGAATGCCTGCGCTATTCCGCCGAGGGGCTTTCCGCCAAGGAGATCTCGCGCATCATCGACCGATCGGTACCGACCGTCGTCATGCACCTCAATGCAGCGGCCAAGAAACTCGGCGCCAAGAACCGGACGCAGGCCGTGGTGCGCGCCACCCATTACCGGCTTCTCGACGACCGCCCATCCTATAACTTGTGATAGCTGCCGCGCGTCCCGCGGCCACGTTATGCTTTTCCATGGATCGTCACGACATGGAGATGAACGTGCCCGCAATTGCGTCGAAAGAAGCCTTTCTGCCGTTTCGCGAATACCAGACATGGTATCGGATCACAGGTTCTCTCGACACCGGCAAGCTGCCTCTCGTCGTCGCTCATGGCGGGCCGGGCTGCACCCATGACTATGTCGACAGCTTCAAGGGTATAACAGAGATCGACGGCCGTGCCGTGATCCATTACGACCAGCTCGGAAATGGCAATTCCACCCGCCTGCCCGAAAAAGGGCCGGATTTCTGGACCCCCGCGCTGTTCCTCGAAGAACTGGATGCGCTTCTCAACCATCTCGGCATCCAGGAACGCTACGCGTTTCTCGGCCAATCCTGGGGTGGTATGCTCGGCGCTGAGCACGCGGTACGCCAGCCGCAGGGCCTGAAGGCGCTGGTCATCGCCAACTCACCGGCCAACATGCATACCTGGGTCTCGGAGGCAAACCGCCTGCGCGAGGAGCTTCCTCAGGATGTGCAGGACACACTGCTGAAACACGAGCAGGCGGGCACCATCACCGATCCCGATTACATTGCCGCATCGCGCGTGTTCTATGATCGCCATGTCTGCCGGGTTTCGCCCTGGCCGCCGGAGGTCGCCCGTACCTTTGCGATCATGGACGAGGACAACACCGTCTATCGCAACATGAACGGCCCGACCGAATTCCATGTCATCGGCACGATGAAGGACTGGACGATCGAAGAGCGCCTGCATCTCATCCAAGCACCGACCCTTAAAATCTCGGGCAAGTACGACGAAGCGACACCGCTCGTCGTCAAACCCTATGTCGACCATGTGAAGAACTGCGAGTGGGTGCTCTTCGAAAATTCGAGCCACATGCCGCATGTTGAAGAAAAGGCGCTCTGCCTGAAGACCGTCTCGGAATTTCTTTCGCGCTTCGACTGATTAGGCCGCGTTCGGTCTGAATCAGTGGCTGCATATCCTGCGTCCAACCTCTCGTCGCCACGGCTTGGCGACGAGAGTATCCATCGAAGACGTATCCGTCAGGCGGTAGCCAGCGTTCGGCGATTACGTCGCGAGACAAGCAGGGCCGCAATCAATACGATGATCACCACTCCAATAATCGCCGGTATCACCACAAGCCATGCACCGAGCCTGGCGAGCAGCGGTGTCGAGCCACCGGCGCGCAGTTCGGCAACCTGTTCCGGAGTGACCTTCATCGCCGGATTGCCGAAGTTCTGGGCGACGAAATTGGCGACGGCGGCAACCTGACGGTCGCTCATGTCGCGCTCGAAGGGCGGCATGAGCGTCGGGCCGCTCGTGCCCGTGCGGTGTACGCCTTCGAGGATCGTCATGACCAGATTGTTCGGACGTGCGGAGCCGGTTGCCGTGCTGTGATAGAGCGACGGATAATAGCCATCGCTGCTGCCGGAGCCGTTCGGCTGATGGCAGCTCGCACAGGCCGAATCGTAAAGCACGGCACCATCGTTGAGCCCAAGGAAGTTGCCTCGCGTGGCATCCTTGTAGATCTCGGAATTGGCAGCGCGCCCGGCATCGGCAGCCTGCAACACCTTGCGGGACTGGTCGCTGTCGAAATCGTAATGATCCTTCACCGGCGTGCCGAAGCCAGCTGGCGAACCTGCTTCCGCCTTGTCCTTCACGGCCGGAACCGTACGAAGATAGGCCGTGATCGCAGCGATATCGTCGTCGCTCAGCTTCGAGAGACTAAGCTCTACGGCTTCCGCCATAGGGCCTGCAGCAACGCCCTTGCCGGGAACATGGCCCTGCTTCAGGTATTGGGCTATTTCTGCATCCGTCCAGTCGCCAATACCGGAGACCTTGTCCGAGGTGATGTTCGGCGCCTCCCATGCCCCGACAAAGCCACCACTCAGATTGGCGCCACGGTCCATGGCCATGGTCACGTCGCGCGGCGTGTGGCAGGTGGCGCAGTGGGCGAGACCTTCGGAGAGGTAACGGCCGCGTGCGACCTGCGCGCTCTCGCCGGGCTTCGGCGCAAACCGTGCGGAACTGAGATTGAGGAGATTCCAGCCGGCCATCAGGAAACGCTGGTTGAACGGAAACGCGAGCTCGGTCTTGTGGGCCGGAGCGTTGTCAACCGGGGTGACCCCTTTCTGGAAATAGGCGTAAAGCGCCTTGATGTCGTCATCGGTCATCAAGGAGTAGGAATCGTATGGCATCGCCGGATAGAGATTGCCGGACGGTGCCACGCCCTCGCGGACGGCACGGGCGAACTGTTCTTCAGTCCAGTTGCCGATACCGTTCTGTTTCGATGGCGTGATGTTCGTCGACCAGATCGTTCCCATCGGCGACGCAATCGGATAACCACCGGCAAAGGGCTTGCCGCCTTTCGGGGCTGTATGGCAGGCGGCACAATCGCCTGCCGTCGCCAGATACTGGCCGCGTTTCACCAGATCACTGTCATTGTCCTGGGCCATGGCGGCTCCACCGATGGCAGAGGCTGACAGGGCAATCGCGGCAATTGTCGCAAGACGCATCATGTTCAGATCTCCCTTGCGATAATGCCGGCGGACCGCAGCGATAGCGCGCATCCGGTCATGGTCGGGTTGTTGGCTGCCGAAGCGGGCATGACGCCGGACGTCGCGAGGAAAAGGTTCTCGTGATCGTGGGTGCGGCATTCGCCGTTCACGACCGAATCCTTCGGATCTTCGCCCATGATGACCGTGCCCATCGGGTGGTCGCGGTTTTCCCAGACTGTCGTGTTCTTGCTGAACACGGTGGCGCCGAGCAGAGACTGGAACTTGTCGAAGTCCTGCTTCACCACTTCGCCGGCACGGCGGACATAGTCATCGACATCGTAATGAATGGAATTCAGCGGCAGGCCGAACTTGTCCTTGTTGGTCGACGATAGTGTCACCCGGTTGGTCGGATGCGGCAGCGATTCGATATTCGACGAGACCGGCGTGAAGCGGGCGGCCATGTGGCGGAGCTGCTTGTCGAGCTCCGGTCCGATGACGCCCTGGCTCATCAGATATTCGGTGATCGGCACGTTGCCGACGAAATTGCCGATCTCGTAACGAATGCAGCCATGCTCGGAGCGCCACGGCCCATCGCGCCAATTCAGGATATCGCCCTGCTGGACCGGTCCGCGTCCCGACCACATCGGCTCGTCCGAGAGGAAGGAGGCGCCGAAAGCATTATGGTCCATCAGGTTGCGGCCAACCATGTCGGAGGAATTCGCCACATCGGACAGCAGGAGCAGACGCGGCGTCTCGATCGCATGCGCTGCGACGATGACATATCGCGAGGTGAGCGCGTGACTGTTGCCCTGGCTGTCGTGATAGTGAACCGCAGCGATCTTCTTGCCGTCGGGAGACTTTTCCAGCTTGTAGACGGCCGCATTCTCAATCAGCTTGGCGCCGGCCTGCTCTGCAAACGTCACGTTCCGGTCGCCGGAATATTGTGCACCAATCGGACAGATCGGCGAACAGTTATTGTTGCCGACGCAGGCGGGACGTCCGCCATAGGGGTCGGTTGCGCGGCCGTTTGGCTGGTAGGTGTAATTATAGCCGCCGGGCGCGACCTTTTCGGCGAAGCGCTTGGAAAAATAGGACAGTTCCTGCGGACGAATGGGGAAAGGTTGCTTGCGCGGCGGATAAGGCTGGCCGCCCTTGCCGGAATAGTCCGCATGATCGTCGCCCGAAACACCCATCCGCGTCTCGGCTTCATAGTAGAAGGGCTCGAGATCGTCGTAACCGATCGGCCAGTCGCGACCTACGCCATAGGTGGATTTCAGCTTGAAATCGTTCGGCAGGTTGCGCCAGCAGGCGCCACCCCAGTGCCAAGTGGTGCCGCCGACGAGCTTCAGCATGCCGGCGACATAGGAAACCGGTCCGGTATTCTCGACATAGCCCGGCACGAAGGAAGTCGGCGCCCAGGGCTCGTTCGGATAGGGCTGGTTGCGGTTGCCACCGTTCGACGAAACGTTGCCGCTGGAGCGGAAACTGTCGACGATCTTCCAGCGCGGGACGCGCGGACCGGCTTCCAGGATGATTACGGATTTTCCGGCTTCTGCGAGCTTCTGGGCGGCAAGACCGCCCATGGCTCCAGAGCCGACGACGATGACGTCGGCGTCAAATTCTGTGTTGGCCATTGGATTACCTGATGGGGAGGATGGGGAAAATCAGTCGGTCGCGAGCGTTGCCGGGGGCGTTGCCCAGTAACCGGGGCCGCCGCGCGCATAGGTGGGCAAGACGGTAACGTCGATGGTCGGGCGCCACATCAGGGCGCCGGTATAGGTGATGAAGTCCGGGCCGGGCTCGCCGCGGTCGAGCACTTCGCCGACGCGCCCAAGATACCAGGCGGAAACAAGCGAGACGGCGGTTGCCTTGAGTGCGGCATCCGTCATTACGGGAGATTGTTCGAGTGCGGCAAAGTCGGACAACCCGCTGGACTTGATTGCATCGACGAGCGCCTTGTAGCCGGCTTCGAAATGCTCCTCCCGACGGGTCAAGGCGGACCACGCCATATCCGCCAGCGTATCCTCGATTTCCGGATGCCCGGTGAGAAGGCGCGAAACCTGCATGAAATCGGCAGGTGCCTTGGCCGTCGGCACAACCTGCGCAAGCGCACCCGATGCCGACATGCTGCCAGTCAACAACCATGCGGCCGGCACGGAAAAGGAAAGAGTCTTCAACAAGCTGCGTCTGCTGACGGCAGCGCCCGGAGAGGCTTCGACTTTGGGACAGTGGGCCATTTTAAGATCCAGGTAATTTCCCAGGGTTGGGAACGAGTTGGCGGGGCCGTATCGCCGTTCGAAAGCTGTGCATGCTTGCCAAGGCGAAAATCGGAGAATAATGAGAGCGCTCTCATTACTCGATATAGAGACGTTTCGCCGCAGCGTCAATTAGTGTCGTCGCATGATCGGCCACATTGCCCGAACCGACGATTTTCCCTAAGAAAGATAAGGGGATATGGAGGTATCGATGAAAAAGGGCTCGGTCACCCTTGAGGATGTCGCCCGCGCGGCCGGCCTTTCGCGCGCGCAAGTCTCGCGTGCGCTCCGAGGCGATCCCGGTGTCACTCCGGCAACACGGGAAATGGCCGAGACGGCTGCCCGTCGACTTGGCTATCGGCCTAATTTGGCCGCCCGGACGCTGGCATCGGCACAGTCAAGAAGTGTCGGCATCGTCATCGGTGAGCCGCTCAATCCGTTTCATATGCTTCTTGCCCAGGCACTCGATGAGCGGCTGGCGGCAAACGGTTTCGATTCGATCGTGTCGCTGCGGGCGATCAATGACCAAGCGGTGCTGCGTGAAAGCGACAGGCTTCTTTCCATGCGAGCTCAGGGAGTGTTCCTGATCTCGACGCCGGAAAGCGATGAGGCGATAGCGGCGCTGGCCAATGCGCTTCCGAGCGTCTTCATGGGCCGGCAGTTGCAGGATCTCAACGTCTCATCCGTCAGCGCCGATGACGAGGATGCGAGCGCTCGCGCCATCGAGCACCTGATAGATTTGGGCCATCGCCGCATCGCCCATATCGAAGGCGGCAGCAAGCCGGGTGCGATCGAACGAAAGCGCGGCTATCAGCGTGCCATGGCACAAGCAGATCTGCCAATCATCGAGGTTTCGGGCGAGCATGACATCGATTCAGGCCGCCGTGGCGTCGCCGCGCTGCTGGACAACGGCGATCTGCCGACTGCCATCTTTGCCGATAACGACCTCACCGCGATCGGAGCAATCAACGAACTGAGACGTCGAGGAACAAGCGTCCCGCAGGACATCTCGGTTATCGGCTTCGACGATATCCCAGCCTCGGGCACAGAAACCATATCCCTGACCACGGTTCGGCAGGATGCGGGATCTCATGCGGCCGCAGCCGTCGAACTGATGGATGGTCTGCTCGCCGAGCCGGACGGCGCCAGGGAGTTTCGCGTCGTCGAATCGCCGCTGATCATTCGCCGATCTACCGCGTCCCCCGCAAGCAGAAATCGGTGAGTCCGTTCCCGATCAGTAAAATGTGGCGATCCGGTTGCCGTCCATTTCGCGTACCTTGAAAGCCGTCTCATATGTCTCGGCCAACACGTCTTCCCGGATGATTTCCTCCGGGCTCCCCTGCCTGAACAGCCTGCCATCCCGCATCACCACGATATGGTCGGAATAGCAGGAGGCGAAGTTGATGTCGTGCAGGACCACCACCACGGTTTTGCCCAGGTCCCTGGCAGCGCTGCGCAGGAGTTTCATCATCGCCACCGAATGACGAATGTCGAGATTGTTGAGCGGCTCGTCGAACAGCATGTAGTCGGTGTCCTGAGACAGTACCATGGCAACGAAAGCACGCTGGCGCTGGCCTCCGGAGAGTTCATCAAGAAACCGGTGCTTAAGATCATCGAGCCCGAGATAGTCGAGCGACCGCTCGATATGACCTCGGTCTTCAAGGGTAAGACGCCCTTTGGTATAGGGGTAGCGGCCAAAGGATACGAGATCGAGAACGCTCAGCCGCGCTGCAAGATGATTGTCCTGCCGGAGGATAGACAGGCGCGTTGCCAGTAGATCACCGGGCGTATGTGTGACATCTAGCCCGTCGATCATGATCGTACCCTGATCGATCGGCACGAGCCTTGCGATCATCGACATCAGCGTCGATTTGCCGGCGCCGTTTGGCCCGATGATGGATGTGAGGCCCCCCTTCGGCAGGGAGAGGCTGACATTATTGACGACGATCGCCTGGCCATAGGATTTGCTGACACCGGTAACATCGATCATCGCACGCGCCCCTTGAGCAGGAAAAGAATGAAGAACAAGCCACCGGCAAATTCGATGATGATCGAAAGCGCCGTATCGAAAGCAAAGACACGCTCCAGAACGGTTTGGCCGCCGACGAGGCAGATGATCGCCACCAGCACCGCGGCGGGCAGCGTGAAGCGATGCTTGGCTGCCGGCATGAGGACATAGGCAAGGTTTGCAACCAGCAGTCCGAAAAAGGTCACCGGACCGACGAGGGCAGTCGAGATCGAGACCAGAACCGAGATGGCGACGAGGATCTTCATCGTGACCGCCTTGTGGTCAAGACCGAGCGATATGGCCGTGTCCCGTCCGAGCATCACCACGTCGAATGTGTGAAACATCCGCCAGATGGCGAACGTGACAAGGGCGATCAGGATTACACACACGCCGACCAGCGTTAAATCCGTGACATTGAAACTGGCGAAGAGCCGGTCCTGCAACACGACGAAGTCATCCGGATTGATGATCCGCTGCAGGAAACCGGAAAGACTGCGGAACAGGCCACCCAGCACAATTCCTATCAGGACGACGAGATGCACGTTGTGTCGTCCCGAACTGAACAGGAAACGGTAGAGGGCAAGCGAAAAGGCGACCATCAGGCCGACCTCCACCACGAACATCAGCCTCGGATCGAGCCCCGTCAATGTCGAAGCGCCGAACAGAAACACGATAGCCGTCTGCAGCAGGATATAAAGCGCATCGAAACCCATCAGCGCCGGGGTCAGGATGCGGTTACCCGTAATGGTCTGGAAAAGCACCGTCGACACCGCGATCGCATAGGCAACGATCAGCATGGAGGCAAGCCGGGTGCCGCGAAAGCTGAAGACGAAGGACCAGCTTCCCTTCGCACCAATCGTCATGAAAGATACCATGCAAGCCAATGCAAGGGCGGTGAGCAGAGCCAGGACAATCAGAGATCGCCGGCGTACGTCTTCAGGCGACACGGCTCGGCCTCCTCAGTAGAAGGTAGAGGAAGAACAGGCTGCCGATAACGCCGAGAACCGTACCGACCGGAATCTCGAAAGGCGCGTTTATCGTACGCCCGATAATGTCACAGACAAGGATAAGGCCGGCACCGCACAGGCCGATCCACGGCAGGCTGCGCCGCAGATTGTCGCCCATCGCCATGCTCACCAGATTGGGTACGATCAGCCCGAGAAAGGGCACGACGCCCGCCGTGACGACAACGCTGGCCGTCACCATCGAGACGATGACCAGCCCGATCGCCATGATACGCTGATAGTTGAGCCCCAGATTGGTGGAGAATTCCTCACCCATGCCGGCGACAGTGAAGCGGTCGGCGGCGATATAGGCTGCGATCGTCAAGGCGAATGCTACCCACAGTGTTTCGTAACGGCCACGCAGGACGGCTGAAAAGTCACCATTGGCCCAGGCGCCCATCGATTGCAGGAGATCGAAACGATAGGCGAAAAATGTCGTGACGGCACTGATCATCCCCCCCAGCATGATGCCGACCAGAGGCACCATCAGGATCGAGCGCAGAGGCATGGCGCGCAAAACCGCAAGAAACAGGCCAGTGCCTGCCAGCGCGAAGACCGCGGCTACCAGCATCTTGGCCATGACCGGCAGGTCTGGCGCCACCAGAAGCACGACCAGCATGCCGAGCCCGGCCGATTCCACCGTTCCGGTCGTCGATGGCTCAACAAACCGGTTGCGTGCCAGCATTTGCAGGATCGTGCCGGCAATGGCCATGCCGGAGCCGGCGAGCAATAGAGCGATCGTCCGCGGGATGCGGCTTACCGCAAGGACCATGATCTGCCGCTGATCCGCCGTACCGTCGATAATACGCGCCAGCGATACGTCACTGACCCCGACGAACAGGCTGACGGCGGCCAGACAGATGATCAGCAGCGATGCGGAGATCAGATACTTCACGAGACGATGACTCTATCAACAGCAAGAACCGCGCTTTCGCGCGGTCCTATCGATAAGCAGGATATTGACGCTGCAGATCACTTCTTATCGACGGCGGCAGTCAACTGGTCGACGGTCTTCTGCATCGCGGTGATGCCGCCGCCGACGACATACCAGGATGTCGGATCGAGATAGACGATATGGCCTGCCTTCGCTGCGGTCGTCTGGGCTACGAGTTCGTTGTCGAGCATTTTCTTTGCTGCACCTTCACGGCCGATCGCGGCATCGCGGTCGATGACGAACAGCCAATCGGGATTTTCCTTCAGGATGTATTCGTAGGATGCGGGATTGCCGTGCATACCTTTGGCACCCGTGGATTCTGCCGGCTGGAAACCATAGTCGGAGAACAGCATGCCGAACCGTGAACCGGGCCCGAAGCTGCTCATCTTGCCGCCCGTGGTGAGGATCAGCATGGACTTGCCCGCATGGGCCGACTTCTGCTTCAGCTCTGCCGTCGAAGCGTTGAGCTTGGCGATTAACGCTTCAGCCTGGTCCTGTTTGCCGAACAGCGTGCCGAGCTTGCGGACATTCTCTTCCGCCTCGGAAAGGAATTTCTCGGAGTTGACGGTCATGTCAATCGTTGGTGCGATCTTGGCAAGGTCTGCATATTTGGCGCGCGAGCGGCCGGCGACGACGATCAGGTCCGGGTGGGCAGCGGCGACAGCCTCGTAGTCGGGCTCGAACACCGTACCGATCGTCAGTACATTTCCGCCATCGTATTTGGACAGGTAGTCAGGCTTGTGTCCCTTGGGCACGCCAGCGACATCCACACCAAGCGCGGTCAGCGTATCGAGGGTCGCAATGTCGAAGGTGAGTACCTTGACCGGCTGCTTGCTGAACGTCGTTTCGCCGCTGGCATGCCTGAAGGTGATATCTGCGGCATCGGCCGGTCCTGCAAGAACCATGAGCGACGCAACACCGGCCAGAAAGGTCGTGACAGCGACCCGGCGAGAAAACACAGGCATATTGGATCCTTTGTCAGATTGCGACATTCACAAATGTCGTGATCTGCTTATTTAAGTTGAGCGTTATAGTACAGTTATGTAGACAGGTCTTAGCGGTCAACGAGGTTATTTTAGAACAATTCCATTTTGCTTTTTGAGCAAAATGGACCTCGAATGCGAAGGGCGGGCAATGGGCATGAAGGGTGACGTTACCCGGGAGCAGAGGGATATCGGGACCACATCCAGCATGGCGCAGATAAAATTGCTGCTCGCCCTCGATGCCTTGTTGCGCGAAGGAAGCGTCAGCGCCGCCGCAGCGAGCCTCGGCCTTCAGGTATCTGCGGTCAGCCGTATGCTCGGGGAGTTGCGGGACCACTATGGTGACCCGATCCTTGTGCGCACCGGCCGCGGCATGAGGCCGACACCGTTTGCTGAAACCCTTCGCCTCAGGGTGCGCGCCTTCAGCGTCGAGACCGAGGCGCTGCTCTCTTCTGCGCAAGACGGCAAGATCACGCCTGTATCATCGGGCCACGACGACTGGCATGGCAAGGCTCGCGCCATGCCGCTGCCGCTCGCGGTCTCACGCGCCGATCAGTTGGATGCGGCACCGACGCCCAACGGCACAGCAAGGCGGCTTGCCGCCATAGGCGACAATGCAGACCCGCACCGAAGGCTTGCCCGCTATATCGCGACAACGGCTCCCGGTCCCGGTCGAAGCAGGCCACTGACTGTCAGCGAGGCACGCGATGCCCTGACCATCATCATCGAATCTCAGGCCGATCCGATCCAGGTCGGTGCGCTCCTCACAGCCATGCATTATCGTGGCCCAACAGCGGGAGAGCTGGCTGGTTTTGCCGACGCCATCCGAAACTCGATGCGCGGCGCTTCAAGGCACACGATTCGTCCTGATCTAGACTGGCCGGCCTATGTCTCGCCGCGCGTGCAGACATTGCCATGGTTCATCCACTCGGCAAGGCTGGTCGGCATGGCCGGTTACAAGGTGCTGATGCACGGACATTTCGGTGGCGGCGCAGACAGTGGCAAGCTGGAGGCCGCTGCACGAGATGCCGACATCCCGACATGCCTTTCCATCGATGAGGTCGAGGCTGCCTTCCAGGACGGCAATGTCGCCTATATGCCGATTGGAGCAATCGCGCCGCAGGCGCAGAGCCTGCTTGGGCTTTACCCGCTGTTTGAAATGCGCAATCCGGTCAATGCCGCGGTCAACCTTATCAATCCGCTCTCGGCTCCGGCATCGATCGTCGGTGCTGCGCAAGCGTCTCGGCGCGACCTCTACCGTGACGCAGCGAAGGAACTCGACATCGAAAACATCGCGGTGATCGGCTCAACCCGCGACATCGCCGAGTTGACCCCGGACAAGCCGGTGAAGATCTTCCGCCTTGCCGGCGGAGAAGCCGTGGACACAGTGGTACCCGCGTGCCGTACGGGCCGAGCCGATACGACAGGCATGCTGAGCCAACGCGAATACTGGCGAGCCGTATGGTCGGGAGCCGCCCGCGATCGCAAGGCCGAGGCGGTCATCCTTCATACCGCGGCGACAGCGCTGCTTGCCCTGAGCGGGCGCGTCGAGGCCCGTTTCGAGGATTGCCTGGCCAGAGCAGCCGATCTCTGGGCAAGGCGGAACCCCACCCGCATGTCTCGAACGGCAACCCGGAATGCATCCGGCAACCGTATCAGGCCGTTCGTCATCGCGCTCTCCATCCTGCTGCTCGGCGCACTGCCCGATCTCGCCGATGCGCAACAGAAGGGCGATCGGCCGAAGGGGCTTGGCGCCTTCGACGGAAGCAATGCGCTGAGCGAAATGCATGGTGGCTGGCGTTTGACCTGTGGTGTCAACAACATGCGCAAACTCTGCGTGATGGCCCAGCCTTTGGCGCGGGAGAATGCCGGCCATGGCGATGCATCGATCGAAATCACCCCGATAGATGGCGGCCGGTCTCAGGCGATCATCACATTGCCGTTCACGGTGGACCTTGCTCGAGGTGTCAGGCTGGCGGTCGATGATGGGAAGCCCAGTGCGCCTCTTCCGCTCCAGGGATGCAGCGAGTACGGTTGCCACGCCGTCGCGGTCATACAGAATGCCTTTCTGAACGGGATGCGGACTGGCAGTAAGGTGCACCTGATCACCGCAAGCGCCGACGCCAGGGACGAGATCGTCTTCCATGCGGATCTCGAGGGCTTTGCCGCCTCATCGGATCGGGCGCTGAAGCTGCTGCAGTAGCGAACACCCACACTACCCATCGATGTGGCATCTAGCTAGAGCAGGCTTTGCCTGAAACGAAGAAACCGCCCGGAAGGGCGGCCTCAAGTAATACGATGGTGATGCTTCAGAACTTGGCCGTCAGCGACACATAGAATGTTCGGCCGGGTTCATTATAGGTGTTGGCGCCGGCCGCGTTGCCGCTGCCCTCGCGGAACAGTCGCTTGTCGAAGACGTTATTGACGCCGGCACCGAGATGGAAATGCTCGTTGAGCTCGTAATTCACCGCCACGTTCACCAGCGTATAAGCCGCTCGCGTTTCGGGGTTTTCAACCGTCCCGCCGGTCGTCGCGGTCACGGTCGGGCTCTCAGTCTTCCCATAGCGGGTTGCCGACAGGATGAAGGATAGATCTTCCTTGGCCTGCCATTCGAGCCATGTATTGACCGTATATTCGGGTACCAGTGACAGCGGCTGGCCGTTCCGCTTGTCTTTCGATTCAATCATATAGGTCGCGTTGGTCGTCCAGGTCAGAACATCGTTGATCGGAACGGTGAGGTTGGCCTCCAGGCCGGAAACGACCGCCTCGGGAACGTTGTACCATTGGAAATACTGGGCGGTTCCACCCGTTACGGTTGACGATCCTTCAGGCACCAGGCCGGAAGCAATCCGATCCTTGTAATCGTTGTGGAAATAAGTCAGGCCGGCATTCCAGCCTAGGTCGTCGTGATAATTGACGCCGATTTCCTTGTTGATCGAGACTTCCGGCTTCAGATCCGGATTGCCGACGACGTAGCAGCCGCCTCCCATGTTCGGATAATCGATCGGGCAGCCGTTGCCTCTGGTGTAATACACGTAGTTCGGGTTCAGCTGATAGAGGTTCGGCGCCTTGAAGGCGCGCGCAATGCCGGCTTTTACCGAGACGGTCTCTGTCAAGTCATATGACGCGTTGAGGCTCGGGCTCCAGTTGGGACCAAACTCGCTGTGGTGATCGAAACGAACACCCGGCGTCAGCATCAGCCGATCGGTGACCTCGATATTGTCTTCGGCATAGAGACCGATCATCCACGCGTCGGTCTTGGGATCGCGGCTTGCCGGATCGGCTTCGGTTCCGGGAATGACTGCGCCGCCGTTCAGCACCTGCCGGTTCGAGACCGCGTCGTCCATCCATTCTCCGCGGAATTCGGCGCCCAGCGTCATGGTTTGCGGTACTATGACGTCGAGCGGCAGGTCCCATTCGCTCTTGGCCGTCAGGTTGTCGAGCCGGATCGTGCCGAATTCCGTCGAGTTGATCGAGCCTTCTGGGCTGCCGGCAAGCCCTTCGAGAAGGCGCTTGTTGAGGGTCCGCTCCCACTGGATGTAGCTCATCGAGTCGCCGAAGTCGTAGGTTCCCCGATGCGTCAGCGACAGGGTACCACGCTTCATGATGTTGGTTTCCTTGCCAATCATCGAGTCCAGCACATCGTTGGTCTGCGACAGCTGACGATCGCCGGCAAAGATGTTGCCCTGACGGCTGAAGGCTGCCTCCAGATCAATAGCATGATCACCGGTCGGCTCGAAAGTTAGAAGCCCGCGGATATCCTTGTTGACGACCCCTTCGTGGCCAGCAGCAGCAACACTGGTCGGGTCGACATTCGCTTCAGCATTGATGTCGGAATCATCCGGATCGGTGCGGGCAATGCCGCCCGTGAGACGGAAGGACATCGTGTCTGTGATCGGGCCGCCGACGATAAAGCTGCCGCGTCGCGTGCCGCCTTCGGCGGAATGCTGTGGGACACTGAGATAGGTCGTCACCGACCCCGACAGCTTTTCCGGTCGCTTGGTGATGATGTTGACCACGCCGCCCGCAGCCCCGGAACCGTATCTGGCCGCCGCCGGGCCGCGTATCACCTCGATGCGCTCGATCGCATCGGCTGGAACCCAGTTCGTGTCGCCGCGCGAATCGCGCTCGCCCGCACGCCCCATGCGTACGGAGTTACGTGACAATACCGGCTTGCCATCGATCAGAATCAGCGTGTTTTCAGGCCCCATGCCACGCAGCTCGATCTGCCGCTGGTTGCCACGCTGGCCCGATGCCGTCGTGCCGGTGAGATTGGCACCCGGCATGCGCCGGATAATATCGGAAATGTCGTTTGCGGGTGGCGTCTTGGCAATGTCATCCGCGGTGATGGTAGAGACCCCGGGCGCCTGCTTCAACTGCTGGTCGGCCGTCAGGACGATCGGCTTCAGCTCCGTTTCGTCGGTTGTCGTAACGCTTGCATCCTGTGCCCCGACGGAGGTCGCCCCAAGGCTGACAAGCAGTCCCAAAGCAGTCGCCGAGAAATATCCGATCGCTCTCTGATGTCGAACGGCGGTTCCATTGTATCGCATTTTGCCCCCGCAAATACCTGACTAATTAAGTCATCTATTTCCGAGAGAGGGCCTTATGGGTCAATGTCGATGTTTTAGAATTTGTCTAAATTGAATAATTCGCAAATCGCAAAAGGGAGGAGAGCGAGGCGCGAAGCAGTGCCGCCGTTCGGTTGATGAGTGGCGAGAATTCCCGCCTATCGAAGCCGCGAAAACCGCTCACGCGCAGTGGCGACACATCCATCCTTCAGCTTTTCGATGTCACCGCCGCTATCGCGATGCCTTTCGAGGATGAGAATAAGCAACTCTCTTTCCGTCATGGCGTTGCGGTTGAACCATGCGGCCCCGACAATATCTTCAAAGAGGTCCCGTAGATGGATGGCTTCTTCGGGAGTTGGCTTCGTCATTCTCGATGGTCCTCAATGCATCAATGGCCAAGCTTTCCGGATATCCGATCATATGGCCCGATCGATCCTCCTGATGAACGATCTTGAGGCGTTTGCCAATCGCTTCCATCGCCCATCGCCCATCACAAATCGCACAGGCACGGCCGCCGCTGACGATGGGCAGATAGCCGTTAGATCGTCTCTGCCGCGCCTCTTTTAAATACTTCGGCCCTATCTAAGTCTGCCGAGATCCAGAGGGCGATTGTCGATCATCGTTTCCATGGAGAAATAGCCGGTTACGGTTGCCAGATCGAAATTGGTGATCAGCTTGCGGTAGAAGGCGTCATAGCCCGACATGCCACGGGTGACGACCTTGATCAGATAGTCCCATTCGCCGCCGATCCGATAGAAATCGATGACTTCCGGCAACCGTTCGACATGATCGCGAAATGCCTCGCTCCATTCCTTCGAATGAGACCGTGTGCGGATCATCACGAAAACCGTCAGATCAAGGCCCAGCGCAGAAAGGTCGATATGGCTCTGCGAACCGCGGATCATGCCGATGGCATGAAGCCGTTGCAATCGCCGCCAGCAGGCATTCTGGGATAGGCCAACCTTTTCGGCGAGATCGCGCTGCGACAGGCCGGCGTCGCGTTGCAACGCAGTCAGGATCTTTATATCAAAATCATCGATTTTTTCCGTTTTATCGATCATACGATCCATCACGCTCCTGATAAATCAAAATAAAGGTGAGAAACTCAGCCTCTAATCCAACTAGAATCTCTGTCAACACCCCATTCGACAGGAGACCCCGCCTTGCAAGCCGCCCGGACGCTCGATCAACAGGCCATAACACCGCTTTCCCGTTTCCGGGCAAACCTTGAAATGGGCGATGTCATTGCCACGCTGCGGGAGGGCTTGATCGGTTCTCGCGCCACGCTTTCGGGACCTTACGGGGTCAAGACATTGGTTTATGCAGATTACGTCGCCTCGGGCCGCGCGCTCCGACAGATCGAGGACTTTATTCTCGAAGAAGTGCTTCCCTATTATGCCAACAGCCACACGGAGGCCTCGTTCTGCGGCGGCTACATGACGCGCATGCGCCGCGAGGCCCGCGCCCTCACTGCCGAATATTGCGGTGCCGACGATCGGCATGCCGTTGTCTTCACCGGTTCGGGCGCCACGTCGGGCATCAACCGGCTTGTCAAGCTTTTCGGCGTGGCAGAGACGATTGCCCGCGGCGGCAGAGTGCGCGTCATCATCGGCCCCTATGAGCATCATTCCAACATCCTCCCCTGGCGCGAAAGCGGTGCGGAGATCATCGAGATCGCCGAAGCCGGCTGCGGCGGCCCTAATCTTGCCGACCTTGCTGCTGCCCTTGAGAAGACCGATGCGGATCTCGTCATCTGCAGTTTTTCCGCCGCCTCCAACATCACCGGCATCGGCAGCGACGTCGCCCAAATCACCCGGATGGCCAAGGCTGCGGGGGCAAAGATGATATGGGACTATGCCGGCGCCGGCCCCTATCTGCCCATCAGCATGTCTCCCGGCATCGATGCGCAGATCGATGCGATCGTCGCTTCCCCACACAAGTTCATCGGCGGCCCCGGCGCTTCCGGCATCATGATCGTCCGCAAGGACAGCCTCGCCACGAACAAGCCGTCCTGGCCGGGCGGCGGCACGGTGAAATTCGTCTCGCCTTCGACCCATGATTACAGCGCCAGCATCGAATCGCGCGAAGAAGCCGGCACTCCGAATGTGGTCGGCGACATCCGCGCTGCGCTCGCCTTTATCGTCAAGCATGCGATTGGGCTAGATGAGATGGCAAGTCGCAACCGTGCGCTTGCCCAACGAGCGTTCGCGGCCTGGAAGAATGTCCCCCGACTGGAGCTTCTCGGCCTCTGTGATGTGGAGCGCCTGCCGATCTTCTCTTTCCGTATTCGCAACGGAAAAGGCGGCTACGTCCACCAGCAGCTCGTCACCCGCATGCTGAGCGACCGGTTCGGCATTCAGGCCCGCGGCGGCTGTGCCTGTGCCGGTCCTTACGTCCATCGCCTTCTCGATATCGATGAAGAACAGTCGGAAGCCATGCGACAGGCAATCCTGGCCGGAGACGAGATCCGGAAGCCCGGTTTCACACGCCTCAATTTCAGCGTCCTGCTGACCGACGAGAAGGTGGAGTTTATCATCGCATCCATTGCCCAGCTCGCAGCGGATGCCGTAGAATATGAGCCAGACTACGAAGCCGACACGGCGCGCGCCATCTTTTCACCCCGCAGCAAAACGGAAAACGCTGTCCATGAACCTGCCTGAGGTCAAAGGTTTTTACGACGCCCGTACGGGCAGCATCCAATATGTCGTTTCCGACCCTGCCACGGGCAAATGCGGCATCATCGACCCGGTTCTCGATTTTGACGAAAAGTCAGGCTCGACATCTACGGTGAATGCGGATGCCATCCTCGACTACATTCGCGAACGCGATCTGACGATTGAGTGGATCCTTGATACCCACCCGCATGCGGACCATTTTTCCGCCGCGCGCTATCTTAAAGCGAAGACGGGTGCGCCGACAGCGATCGGCGAACATGTGCGGGATGTCCAGAAAATCTGGAAGGAAATTTACGACTGGCCTGACTTCGCCTGTGACGGCTCCCAATGGGATCGGCTGTTTTCCGATGGCGAGACGTTCCGCATCGGCGAGCTTGAAGCCCGCGTGATGCATTCGCCCGGCCACACGCTTGCCTCCATCACCTATGTGGTCGGTGACGCAGCCTTCATTCACGACACGCTGTTCATGCCCGACAGCGGGTCGGCACGGGCGGATTTTCCCGGAGGCAGCGCGTCCGATCTTTGCACTTCGATCGAGGCAATCCTTGCGCTACCGGCCGAGACCCGCCTCTTTACCGGCCACGACTACCGGCCTGACGGCCGAGAAGCACTTTGGCAAAGCACGGTCGCCGAGCAGAAGGCACTCAACCCGCATGTCAGCGGGAAGTCCCGTGCAGAGTTCATCCATCTGAGGGAGACGCGGGACAGGACCTTGCCCATGCCTCGGCTGATCCTTTTTGCTTTACAGGTCAATATTCGCGGCGGCGAACTGCCGCCCGCCGATGACCATGGCCGACGCTATCTGAAGATCCCGCTCGATGCGCTTCCGAGCTCGGTCTGGTAGCGCCACTTACCCAAGCGGCAATGGATTGCTTACCGGCCGATATCCGCCAGGGTAGACAGACTTGTCTGCCTGCAATCTCCAAACGAAAATTCATGATCGTGAAAAAGCCTATTGCGGTCATGTCGACAGTTTGTATTATCAACCCAATAATAAGCAGGGGAACGAGGTCGAACCGCACGCTAACTGGTACGGTCAACGGCATCGCAAATCGACAAGGCACCGATTGAGGCTGGCGGCCGCAAATGGCGGATTCCGGCAAAGGCGGAGCTTTGCCCACTCTTGCTTTCCGCCGGTCCGGCGGTGGCTACAACGCTTTTGACCTGGGAGTTTTCGATGACACAGACTATTTTCACCGGCGGCCAATTTCTCGATGTGAAGAAGAAGGCGCTTATCGGCGGCGTCGAGGTTCTGATCGAGGATGACGTCGTGCGTGAAGTTTCCGACAAGCCGATCACCGCATCGTCGGCCGAAAGGATCGATCTGAAGGGCAAGACCCTGATGCCGGGCCTCGTCGATGCCCATGTGCATGTCGTCGCAACCCTCGTCGACCTCGCCGCCAACGCCGAACTGCCGTCTTCTCTTGTAGCGCTACGAACGTCGAAGATCATGAACGGCATGCTGATGCGCGGCTTCACCACCGTGCGTGACCTTGCCGGCGCCGATCTCGGCCTCAAGCTCGCCGTCGAGGAAGGCCTGATCGACGGCCCGCGCCTCGTCATCTGCGGCAAGGCCCTTGGCCAGACCGGCGGTCATACTGACTACCGCACCCGTTTCGACAACCGCCCGCTGCATGAAGCAAGCCTCGGCGCTCTTGGCCGCATCTGCAACGGCATCGATGAAGTCCGCACAGCCGCCCGCGAAGAAATCCGCAACGGCGCGGAATTCATCAAGATCATGGCCAATGGAGGTGTTGCCTCGCCGACCGATCCGATCCATGTGCTGCAATTCTCTCGCGAAGAGATCATCGCCGTGGTCGAGGAGGCCAACAATGTCGGCACCTATGTCTCGGCTCACGTCTATACGGATGCTGCGATCCGGCGTGCGGTCGAATGCGGTGTCCATTCGCTGGAACACTGCAACCTGATCGAAAAGGAAACGGCAGAACTCGCCGCCAAGTCCGGCGCCATCGCCTGCCCGACGCTTGCGGCCTATGAAGGCCTTGCCATGGAAGGCGAAGCCTTCGGCCTGAAGCCCGATTCCGTTGCCAAGATCGAAACGGTTCGCACCGGCGGCCTGCGCTCGCTGAAGATCCTGCACGACGCGGGCGTACCGATGGCTTACGGTTCCGACCTTCTCGGCCAGCTTCACAAATACCAGTCGATCGAATTCACCACCCGCAATAAGGTGCTGCCGGCCGCCGACATCATTCAGTCCGCCACGCTGATTTCGGCAAAGCTGTGCCGCATGGAAGGCAAGATCGGCGAGCTTTCGCCGGGCGCGTTCGCCGACCTGATCGTCGTCGACGGCAACCCGCTCGACAATATCGGCGTGCTTGAGGATCACAGCAAGCTGAAGGCAATCATGAAGGGCGGCCAGTTCTACAAGAACGAACTGGCGGCCTGATCGCGGAGGAACGCGCCATGGTCGAGGGCAAGACTTTTTCCGAACGCCTGGGCCGGTTCTCGGTCGGCTTTCTCAACTTCGTCGCGCTGGCGGTCACCGTCCTGCCTCTGATCCTGGTGTTCTGGCTGTCGGTCATCTCCAACAACATCCTTTCGCTTCCGGCGGAAGGATATTCGCTGCGCTGGTTTGCTGAGGTCTGGCGCCAGCCGCAGTTCATCGACGGCTTTTACCTGAGCGCCATGGTGGCGATCGGCGCCACGGTCATCGGCATGCTGGTGACCATTCCGGCGTCGATCGTTCTGGTGCGCAAGCGCTTCATCGGACGCAAGGCAATCATGCAGTTGCTGATGTCGCCGCTGATCGTGCCGGCCATCGTCATTGGGGCATCGCTCTACATGTCGCTGGTCGAGCTTGAGATCAGGACCGGCATTCCGGCGACGGGCTCCACCATCGGCTTCGTTGCCGGCCACGTGCTTCTCACCATCCCGTGGTGCGTGAGGTTGCTCACGGCCAACCTCGCCGGCCTCAACGAAGTCGTCGAAGAGGCCGCAGCAAGCCTTGGTGCCGCCCCCTTCACCGTCATCTGGAAGGTCACGCTGCCGCTGATCCGTCCCGGCATCGTTGCGGCCGCAATCTTCAGCTTCGTCGTGTCCTTCGGCAATCTCGAAGTGTCGATGTTCCTGTCGACGCCCGGTGAGGTCACTCTTCCGGTCGCGATCCTCCAATATCTGCAATGGAAGATCGACCCAACCATTGCCGCGGCCTCGGTCATGCAGGTCGCGATCATCGGGCTCGCGCTCGTTATCACAAATCGTTTCGTCAATCTCTCCAGGATGATCTGAATATGGCAACAGTCACGATCGAAAACCTGCGCAAGGTCTATGGTGATTTTGTTGCCGTCGACAACATGAACCTGGACGTCAAGGACGGCGAGTTCCTGATCCTGCTCGGGCCCTCCGGCTGCGGCAAGACGACGACGCTGCGCATGCTTGCCGGCTTCGTCGAACCCAACAGTGGCAAGCTCGGGATAGGTGGGCGCGACATCACCACCGAGCCGCCCTATCGCCGCAATATCGGCCTCGTATTCCAGAACTACGCGCTCTTCCCGCATCTGACGATCTATGAAAACGTCGCCTTCGGCCTTCGCCGCCGCAAGCTGCCGGAGGCAGAGATCAAGACGCGGGTGGCCGAAGCGCTGGAACTGGTACGCCTCGGCCATCTGGAGGATCGCTATCCCAAGCAGATGTCTGGCGGCCAGCAGCAGCGCGTCGCGATTGCCCGCGCGCTTGCCATCCGCCCGGATATCCTGCTGCTCGACGAGCCGCTTTCCAACCTCGACGCCAAGCTGCGCCTGCAGGTGCGCGACGAGTTGAAGGCACTGCAGCAGAAGCTCGGGATCACCACGGTCATGGTCACCCACGACCAGGACGAGGCGATGTATGTCGGCGATCGGCTGGTCGTGATGCAGGAAGGCAAGATCCAGCAGATCGGCAGCCCGACCGAACTCTATAACCATCCCGCCAACCGCTTCGTAGCCTCCTTCATCGGCCGCACCAATTTTGTCGAGGGCGAAATCGCGGCCGGCCAAAACACCTTCACCACGAAGACCGGGCTGGCGATCAAGACCGAGATCGCATCGCAGAGCCATACCGAACTGATGGTACGGCCGGAAATGATCGAGCTGTCGTCTGCGCCGACCGGCGAAGCCAACTGCTTCGACGCCGAGATTGCCAGCAGCGTCTTCCTCGGCGGCAATATCGAGATTGTCGCGACACTTCCCGGCGGCGACACCGTCACCGTGATTACCACCGTCAAGCACCTGAAGGACAAAGGCCTTTCGGCGGAAGCCGGCAGTCGCCTCCACCTCTCCTTCACGCCTGAATCCGCAGTCCTGATGTGAATGACGAAACAATCGAGAAAGGGAACAACATGACGAATGGCATCAACAGAAGACAGTTCGGCCTGATGGCCGGCGCGCTGGTGGCAAGCACCGCGCTTTCGACCACCGCCCGCGCAGCAGCCACCGGCCGCGTCGTCGTCGGCACCTGGGGCGGCGACTACCAGAACCTGCAGCAGCAGTTCATCGTCGATGCGCTTCTGAAGGATAGCGGCATCAACGTCGTCTTCGACACTGCCAACGACACGGTGCGCAAGACCAAGATGCTTGCCGAACGCCGTCTGCCGCGCGGATCGATGGACATTGCCTGCCTGACCGGCCAGGGCGCATATGAAATGAACAAGAACGGCCTTCTCGAGGAACTGGACGAGAAAAAGGTCCCGAACCTCAAGTTCGTTCCCGAAGCGCTACGCAACAATTACAGCGCGCCGCATATCTATACCGGCCGCGTGATCCTCTATAATCCGAAATTCGTCAAAACGCCGCCGACCTCCTATGCAGACCTCTGGGACCCGCAATATGCCGGCAAGATCGGCGTGATCGACATCCAGTACCAGACCACGATCGAATCGGCTGCGATGATCTCCGGCGGCGGCCTCGACAATTACGAGCCCGGCAAGGAAAAGCTGCTGGAACTGAAGAAGCAGGGCGTCAAGATCTATCCGACCAACGAAGCCATGGCACAGGCGATGCAGACGGAAGAATGCGTCATGTGCATCATGTGGAACGCCCGCGGCTACATGTGGAAGAAGGCCGGTATTCCGGTCGAGATCGCCGTGCCGAAGGAAGGCCTGGTTCTCTATGTTTCCGACATGTGCGTGCCGAAGAATGCGCCCAACAAGGAAGCCGCCTACGCCTATCTGAACGCCATGATGGAACCCGGCCCGCAGAAGGCCTTTGCCGCGACGATGGGCTACGCCCCGACCAACACGACGGTGAAGCTTGATCCGGATCTCGCCAAGCTGGTCGACTACACGGAAGAGCAGCAGAAGGGCTTCCTGACCCAGAACATGGAATATCTGGCCAAGACGGACGCCTCGCTGCAGGACTGG
The DNA here is from genome assembly GCF_003597675.1 of Neorhizobium sp. NCHU2750. Lineage (NCBI taxonomy): Bacteria > Pseudomonadati > Pseudomonadota > Alphaproteobacteria > Hyphomicrobiales > Rhizobiaceae > Neorhizobium > Neorhizobium sp. NCHU2750. Next base: position 341,954 of record NZ_CP030829.1, read on the forward strand.
TGGAACAAGTCCTTCAAGGGCTGATGCCGGGGCACGGCATATAACCGATCGATACCGGCCGGGTTATCCCGGCCGGCACTTCAATCCGACGCCCCGTTCGGGCGCCTTAAGGGAGCGGCAGACAAGATGATCAAGAAGGGTACGACGGCAGCCGCATTGCTGACGCCCGCCACGCTGATGGTGGTGGTCTTCCTCGTGCTGCCCATGCTGCTGCTGCTGCGCTACAGCTTCAACCGCTATGTCCCCGGCGAATTCATGGTGCCGGGCATGACGACCGAGAACTACACCTCTCTTCTGTCGGACAGTTACTATCTTTCCGGCCTGCAGACGACGATCCTGATGGCCTTCGGCGTCACGGTCGCCTGCATCCTGCTCGGCCTGCCGCTCGCCGGGTTCATCGCCCGCCAGAAAGGGCATATGAAGACGCTCCTGCTGATGATGATCATCCTGCCGCTCTTCGTCAGCAATGCCGTACGCGCTGCCGGCTGGATGGTCGCGTTCGGCCAGAACGGCGTCGTCAACTATTTCCTCACCAGCACCGGGCTGATCAATGCCCCGCTGACCTTGATGTACACGCCGACGGCAGTTTTCGTCGGCATCATCTCCGTCAATCTTCCCTATGTTGTCCTCACCCTCCAGAGCGTGCTCGAGGGCCTTGACCAGAATACCAAGGACGCATCGCTCAGCCTCGGCGCCGGCCCGTTCGAGACCTTCCGACTGGTCACGGTCCCGCTGGCCATGCCCGGCATCCTTGCCGCTTTCGTGCTTTCCTTCATCCTGACAATGAACGCCTATGCGACGCCCGTCCTGCTTGGCGGTCCGTCCTTCCACATGATGGCGCCGATGGTGGTCGACGAGGTTCTCGGCAAGGCCAACTGGCCGTTCGGCGCGACGCTCTCCTTCATCCTGATGGGCGTGACACTTGTGCTCACGGTCGCGAGCAGCATGTTCATTGCCAAACGCTACAATTATTCGGAATAGCTATCCGATCATTCCCTCACGTGCCACGCACAGGAACAAAAACATGAGTGCCCCTGCATACAAGTCGTTCGCGCAATCGCTGTCCGAATTCGAAAACATCGCTGCCGCAATCCCGCCGATCTCCATCGAGGAGTTGCAAGCGCGTGTCGCCAAGCTGCAGGGACTGATGAAGGCTGCCGGCGTCAAGGCCGTCTATCTCGACACCTCCACCAGCCTCACCTATTTCACCGCCATGACGCTCGGTGCCAGCGAGCGCCTGCATGGAGCGGTCATCCCCTCTTCCGGTGCGCCGATCTATATCAGCCCGGCCTTCGAAGAGCCGAAAACACAGACGCTGATCACCATCGAGGGTGAAATCGCCGTCTGGGAAGAGCATGAGGACCCGGCCTTGCTGGTCGCGAACCTCGTCTGCGGCCTCGCCGCCGAGGGCGATACGCTCGCCTTCGACCCGGCAACGCCTTTCGTCTTTTCCAGCGCGATCACGGCTCATATCGGCGCCCGCCTGCGGAACATCGGCGCCAAAGAGCTCATCGCCCAGTGCCGGCAGATCAAGTCGAAAACCGAAATCGCCATCATCCAGACGGCAATGACGGCGAGCCTCGGTGTCCATAAAGCAGTCTGGGAAGGTCTCTACGAGGGCGTCTCGACGACCGAAGTGACCGATTTCATCGCCGCCGCCCATGCGAAACTCGGTATGCGCCATATCTTCGCCGCCGCCCAGTTCGGCGAGGCCACCGCCTATCCGCATGGCGTGCCCTACCCGCAGACGCTGAAGACCGGCGACATGGTGCTGATCGATCTCGGCGCCCATATCCATCGCTACTGCTCGGACATCACCCGCACCTATGTGTTCGGCGAACCGACCGACCGCCAGCGCCAAGTCTGGACGCTGGAACAGAAGGCCCATCAGGCTGCCTTCGACGCCGCCAAACTCGGCACGCCGTGCGAAGAGGTCGATTTCGCCGCCCGCAAGGTGCTGACCGATGCCGGCTTCGGCCCGGATTATCAGGTGCCGGGCTTGCCGCATCGCACCGGCCACGGGCTCGGAATGGACATGCACGAGGATCCGTTCATCGTGCGCGGCAACAAGACGCCGCTTGAACCGGGCATGGTCTTTTCCGACGAACCGATGCTGGCCATCTATGGCGAATGCGGCGTGCGCCTGGAAGACATCATCTACATGTCCGAAGAAGGCCCGGTCTTCTTTACCGAACCGGCAAAGTCGATCGACGCGCCTTTCGCGTAAAGTCCTCTCACTGGCAGATCCGTAAACGTACCGCTTGTGCCTTCCTCCGTCTTGTAAGATACGGAGCAAAGGCGCAAGTTGCCGCCCGGACACCACCAGAACAAAGACCTTCCCATGTCATCCGATACCACTCCCCTTCATTTCGACACCAAGCCGAACACGAACCCCATGCCGGAAGCCGACAGGCTGAAGGCTTTCGAGAACCTCGGCTTCGGCACGCTTTTTTCCGACCATATGGCCGTCGTGCGCTGGAGCGCCGACAAAGGCTGGCACTCCGCCGAGATTACCGCACGCGCGCCCTTCCCGATCGATCCGGCATCGAGCGTGCTGCACTACGCCCAGGAAATCTTCGAGGGCATGAAAGCCTATCGTGCAGCCGATGGCCGCGCCGTGCTGTTCCGTCCGGAAGAAAACGCCCGTCGCTTCAACGAATCCGCCCGTCGCATGGCAATGCCGGAACTGCCGGAAGCCGATTTCCTGGCCGCAGTCGAGAAGCTCGTGCGCATCGATGCCAAGTGGATCCCGCAGGGTGAGGGTAGCCTTTATCTTCGCCCCTTCATGTTCGCTTGCGAGAACTTCCTCGGCGTGCGTCCGTCGAAGGAATACATTTTCTGTGTCATCGCCTCGCCGGTCGGCCCCTATTTCAAGGGTGGTGCTAAGCCGGTGAAGATCTGGCTTTCCGAACAGTATACGCGTGCAGCCCCCGGCGGCACCGGTGCTGCCAAGTGCGGCGGCAACTATGCGGCAAGCCTGATTGCCCAGAAGGAAGCAAGCGCGCAGGGCTGCGACCAGGTCGTCTTCCTCGATGCCGCCGAGCATCGCTGGGTCGAGGAACTGGGCGGCATGAACGTGTTCTTCGTCATGGACGACGGGACGCTCGTCACTCCGCCGCTGAACGGCACGATCCTTCCGGGCATCACCCGCAAGTCGCTGATCGATCTCGCCCGCGAACAAGGGATGACGGTCAAGGAGGAACTCTATTCCTTCGAACAGTGGCAGGCTGACGTGAAGAGCGGCAAGCTCAAGGAAGCCTTTGCCTGTGGTACGGCCGCAGTCGTCGCGGCGATCGGTGCCGTCAAGTTCCCGGCGGGCGAGTTCCAGATCGCCAACGGCGAGACAGGCGAAACGACGACGAAGCTGCGTCAGGCCCTGATCGGAATCCAGCGCGGCCAGACCAATGACAGCCATGGCTGGCTGCATGAGATTGCCGGCGTCTGAGCCCATCTCGACTCAAGTCTAAAACAAGATCCGTGTGGCAGCGAAATATCGTTGCCACACGTCCTGACGCGATATGCCCTTGATGGCGACCGAGGTGGCTTCAGCCTTCTCCGCCGTTTGCCAAGGCTACCCTGCTTCGATTTCGACCTGCAAGCTTGGCATCATAGAGCAGCTTGTCTGCGCGGCGGTAAAGCTCGTCAAATGTCCCGCCCGTATCAGCTATAGTGTCCGCCATGCCCATGCTGGCCGTCACACTATGCTTGATCGACGGCATTCCGGCCGTGACCGCCGCGGGAATGGTCTGGCGCAGGCGCTCCGCGCGCAAGTGGGCGTCTTCGCCACGCAGGAGCAGCACGAATTCCTCACCGCCGAGGCGGAAGGCATGGACCTGCTGGCCTGCCTGAAGGACCTCCGCCACAATCTTCAGGACAGCATCGCCGACCGCGTGGCCATGGATGTCATTGATGGCCTTGAAGTGATCAAGATCCAGTACCGCGAGAGTGCGATAGCCATCGTTGCGATATTGCTCGAAATTTTGTTCCATGGCCCGCCGGTTGAACAATCCCGTCAGGGCGTCGCGCTCGGATAGATGCTTCAGGCCATCTGCCTCGAAGCGAGCCTTGTCCCTCTGGTGCCTGATCGCCATGAAACGGTCGGCGACGCCGAGCGTGGTGAACAGGACCTCGCACACACATCCTGCATAAAACAGCAGCATGGCGTCATTGCTTTCCAGGCCGGGAACCACGCCGGTCACCAGACGAACCAATCCCGCCATGATCACCGGAATATAACCGGCCGCCTGAAACTTGGCCGCACGGCTCCCGCGCCGTAGGCCGTCTGCCACCGACAGCATGAAGACGAGCAGAGCCGGCGTGAAGGCCGCCGTATAGGCTGCCGACTGGATCGGCCGAGCGATATAGGGAAATGCTGCGTGAGCTACGCCGAGAAGCATGGCAGAGACGGCGCAAACCGGCAGTGCCCGCCGAAGAAAGGGATGCATGCACCCAGGCTCGATGAAGCTGTAGGTAAACATCGAACCAGAGGCAATCATCGCACCGAAGATCACGGTCGTCATCCAGCTCAATGTCATGGCCGGCGGATCGAAAAGGATGACAGCGAGCCCCGACGAAGTCAGGATCGTCAAGAGCAGGGAGAGCGTCAGCGCGGAATGCCAGAAGACGAATGGCTCGCGCAGGACACGGTAGAAGGCGGTGTTGAAGATGAGTGGCATGCACAGCATGCCGGCAAGTATGGCGAGCAACAGAAGCTGGCGCACCAAATCCCGGTCGAGGAGAAGGTCGCTCGGAGCGAGATAGGCCCGTTCCAGCGTCATCTTGTGGCTCGGCAAATCGAAGGCGACGACGATCCTGTCTGTGTCGCGGGTCACATCCGGCAGAGGTGCTTTGAAATATCCGCCACGCAGGGAGCTTTGTAGCTGGTCTGCCGGAAGCGTCGCCTCACGTGTCGTGCCGTCCCGATCAATGGCGATCAGATGCACGGCCTGGAGAGCGCTTCTTCTGGAAAAGAGATAATGCGGGAGCGGATCGTCGGAATTGATATCGAACCGCAGAAACACCCGCTCTCCTTCGAGAGAATAGCTTGAGCTGCCGCAAGTCCAGTGCTCCGGCGCCGCGATGATGGCCGCCTGGTCCGCGGTAAGGTCGCTTGATGCCCAGCAGGCGTTTTTGAGTTCGGTAGCGCTAACAGGAAAAACCGCGAGTGATGCAAGCACCACCACGTTCAATATGGCTGCCAATATAAATTTTCGAAACGCGCCCAAGAACATGGACTGGACCGTAGACTACAAACATTGCGATGCGGTTACACGCAACTGTTGCAGCCATTTAAAATATCCGTGTTTCTCGAGCTTTTGGCGCCGATGAGGGATCAACCTCGTCCGGCGCCAAATCCCGGCCGAGCGGAGGTTTAGCCGAGATCGACCCCGCAGAAATTGACCTCCATGCCGAGTTCCGCGGCAAGTGCCGCCTTGGCAAGCGCGGCACGGTCGGCGTCAACGGCCGAATTGGCATACACGACCTGAATATGGTTTGCCTTGTGGCGAGCCATCATCTGATCGCGGGACACGCCGGTCAGTACCGCATGCATCATCGGCCACTGTTCGTTGGTGGATTTCCAGCGGCGCTCAGTCTCTTCCTTCGGCAAGGACACGGCCTGACCGCGGCCAATGTCCATCTTCAGCCTGTTGTCCTCGACGAAGATGCGCGACCAGACGATCTCGCCGGGCCTGGCGATGCCGCGTAGGGTGCCGCCGCCTGCAGGGAAGAACATCGGCGGCTGCCGCATGCTGTCGGATCCCGCCCAGCCCCCTTCGTGATGGGCCGGCGGAGCGGCACCGGATATCTCGAACACCCAGACGAAGCCATCGACCGAGCCTGTCGGATCGACACCCCCCCACCGCAGGTCATGCAGGGTATTTTCCACTGGCTGGCCGAGCGCGCGGTGCAGTCGGTTGGTCATCAGCCCGTCGAGGCCGGCGCACTCGTCCACCTCGTTGAAATGCACGATCGCCTTGCCCTGTCGGATGACCTTGCCGTCGCGGCCTTTGACATCCGGCCGACCATCATCGTTGAGAATGCCTTCCACGAGATCGGAAGCCGGCAGAAGGTCTTTCAAACCCTGCTGGTACTGGATACCGATCGCCTCGCAGCCGAAATTCTCGGCAGTGCGCACCGCCGCGATATACATACGGCACTGGTCGATAACCTGGTCCTCCGTCAGTTCCTGCTCCGGGTCGGTCCCGAGATGGAACTTCATGCCCTTGGCGATGAGGTCCTGGTAGACGGCACGGCCTTCCTCCACCGGCACCTGCGTGGTGGCGTAATAGAGGGCCGATTGCGACAGGCGCTCCTTGAAGATGCCGAGCGGCATCAGAAGCTCGTCGGGCACGATGGCATTGTACATGCCCATGCAGCCCTCATCGAAGATGCCGAGAATGACCTTGTTGGTGCGGAAATCGTGAGCGATCTCCTTCGCCAGATCCTTGAGATCCTGCGGCACCTTGCCGGCCTTGAACGGCGTCACATGGCTCGTGTCATGGTCGATCGTGCCTTCCGACAGCCATTGGGTAAGGCCGGAGCGGAAGAAATCATCGTCGAATGTCTCGCTCCACAGCGAGGAATAGGCGACACCAGCCTTGGTCAGCGAGCCATTCAGGTTGAGCAGGCCGACGAGGCCCGGCCACTGTCCAGACCAGTTGGCAACGGTCAGGATCGGGCCCTTGTGGCTCGTCAGACCCGCCAGAACATGGTGCGAATATTGCCAGACGGATTCCGCCACGATCACCGGCACATTGGGATCGATCTTTGCGAATGCATCCATGCCCTCGCGCTGCGAGGCGAGAAAGCCGTGGCCTTCATCCGGCTTATAGGAGTGAGCACGCTTCACCGTATAGCCGAGGCCGGCGAGCACTTCGCCGAGTTTCTTTTCCATCGCGTCCTGCGTCGCCCAGCACTGCTGGTTGGCGGACAGACGAAGGTCTCCGCTGGCGAAAAGTGCAATCTCTTTGGTCATGTTCCTCTTCCCTCACATCAATGTTCAGTGCCGGCCATCAGCGCGGCATAGGCAACGAAGTCTTCCTGCATGCGGCGGAAGACACGGTATTTGCGATCGTGATAGGCGGCGATCTCGCCGCCGCGCGCAGTTATGCGGCTACCAAGCCCGCTCATTGCGCGCATGGCGGCGGGCAGGTCGGCATAATGGCCACTCGCCACCGCACCCAGCATGGCGCTGCCGACCAAAACCGGTTCGCGCTGGTCGGGCACGACGATGGCGCAGCCCGTCGCATCCGCATGTTCGCGCAGAAACAGCCTGTTCTGAGCAAGCCCCCCGCTTACCACCAGTGTTTCGACGCTGACGCCATTGGCCCGCATCTCCGCAATGATGTGGCGAGTGCCATAAGCGAGCGCCTGCAGGGTCGCGAGATAGTCGAGCGCTAGATCGTCCAGGCCGCGATCAAGCGACAGGCCGGTGATGCCGCCCTTGCGCAACGGATCAGCAAGCGGAGAGCGGTTGCCGTGGAAATCCGGTTGTATGTGCCGCGATTTCGTCAGCGTGGCCGTCTCGCCGCCTTGCGCCATGGCTTCAAGGCGGCGGTCAAACAGCGTGAAAACGGAAATGCCTTCGGACTTTGCGGTCTCGCGTGCCTGATGGATCGCGGCATGCCCCTCGATCACCCGGTCGATAAGCGCACCGGCCGCCGACTGACCCGCTTCGTTGGCCCATAGTCCCGGCAGCAGAACGGAAAAATAAGGCCCCCAGACACCCGGCACGAAGGCCGGCTTCTCACTGACGGTAATATGGCAGGATGAGGTGCCGGCGATGAGCGCCAGACGATCATCGAGTGCACCCTCGCCCAGATCGACACCCATCGTACCGAGCGCGCCGGAATAAGCGTCGATCAGGCTGGCGGCAACGGCCGTGCCCGGAGCGAGCCCGAGATCTGCCGCGGCGGCCTCCGAGAGCGAGCCGACATTGTCGCCGGGTGCTGCGAGGCGGTTGCCGATGGAGCGGAAATTATCGGCAGCAAGCTCGGCTATGCCGGCGCTTTCGAAATAAGCCTTGTCCCAGCCCTCGCCCGACGTTCCGTTCTGGCCAAGATAGGTCCATTTGCAGACGGTACTGCAGAGGGAGCGGATGTCGTTTCCGGTTGCCTTGTGCACCAGCCAGTCCGGTAGATCGAAAAAGGCGTGTGCACGAGAGAAACTCTGCGGCATCTCACGCTTCAGCCAGCGCAGTTTCGGCGTTTCCATCTCGGGCGAGATGACGCCGCCAACATAGTCGAGAACAGGGCTTTTCAGCGCGTTGATCTGGTCGGCATCGCCGATCGCACGGTGGTCCATCCAGACGATGATATTCCAGTCGTCATCGCCGCCGGGGCTGACGGTGACCGGCTCCCCCTTGTCGTCCACCACGACCAGCGAGCAGGTGGCATCGAAGCCTATGCCCGCAATATCCGCCGGGGACAGGCTGGCATCCGCCATCGATTTCTTCACGCAGGTGCAGATCGCTTCCCAGATGTCACGGGAAGACTGATTGACGAAATCCTCCTTCGGTCTCTCGGTGGCGATCGGCTGCGAATAGGCGGCGAGCAGCGTGCCGCGCTCATCGAAAATGCCGGCGCGGGCGCTGCCGGTGCCAACGTCGATACCAATGAATGAGGTCATGTCAGTTCGATCCGCTACAATGTGGAGCCGGACGACAACTAGGCTTCGAACTTGGGAAAAGTCCCCCTCTGGCCTGCCGGCCATCTCCCCCACAAGGGGGGAGAATACTCGCGGCAACGCCCACGCCCAATTCGCCTCGACGGCTCGGCCAGGTTAAGCCCTCCCCCTTGTGGGGAGGGTTGGGAGGGGTCTTGCCCCCGGAAGGATCAGAGCCGCTGGCCGGTCGCCTTGTCGAACAGATGCGCCTTGGCCGGGTCGATCGACAGTCCGATCTCGTCGCCGAAGCGGATATCCAGCCGCTCGCGGAACAGGCAGGAGATCTGCTCGCCATGGCTGACCACGCGGGCGAAGATTTCCGAGCCGGTACCCTCGACGATATCGACGCGGCCCTGGATGCCGCTCCCGCTCGTTGCCCCGATATGCTCGGGCCGGATGCCGTAAACCAGCGACTTTCCACCGAGCCTTGACGGATCGGCTCCCGAAGGCAGCGGCAGGACAAGGCCCTTATCGCTGCGGAACACACCTTCCTCGATCCTGCCATCGATGAAGTTCATCGATGGCGAACCGATGAAGCCGGCAACAAAGAGATTGGCCGGACGGTCATAGAGATCGAGTGGCGCACCGACCTGCTCGATATTGCCTTCCTGCAGCACGACGATCTTGTCGGCCATGGTCATGGCTTCGATCTGGTCATGGGTGACATAGATGATCGTCGTGCCGATCCGCTGGTGCAGCGCCTTGATCTCGGCGCGCATCTGCACACGGAGTTTGGCATCGAGGTTCGAGAGCGGTTCGTCGAACAGAAACACCTGAGGATCTCGCACCAGGGCGCGGCCCATGGCGACACGCTGGCGCTGGCCGCCGGAAAGCTGGCGCGGATAACGGTCGAGCAGTTTTTCCAGTCCGAGAATGCCGGCGGCGTTCTCGACCTTCTTGCGCCTCTCGTTGACATCAGCCTTCTTCAGCTTCAACGCGAAGGCCATGTTTTCCGCCACCGTCATATGCGGGTAGAGCGCGTAGTTCTGGAACACCATGGCGATGTCGCGGTCGCGAGCCGGCAGATGCGACACCTCCCGCGGTCCGATGCGGATGGCGCCGCCGGTCACGTCCTCAAGCCCGGCTACCATGCGCAGCAGCGTGGACTTGCCGCAGCCCGATGGCCCGACCAGGACGACGAATTCACCGTCGGCAATATCGACGCTCAGGTCGCGAATGATCTCGACTGCCCCGTAGCGCTTCTGGATGTTCTGGATGTTGACTGTTGCCATTTGAAAATCCTCCCGATTTTCGGGTCGTTGTCTGTTGCTCTTAGCCGCCCCTTAGCCGCCTTTGACCGCACCGGCCGTGAGGCCCGCGACGATCTGCTTCTGGGCGAACATGGTTAGCACCAGAACCGGCAGGGTGACGATCAGGGCGGCAGCGGCCAGTGGCCCCCAGCTGACCTGCTCGAAGGAGAGCATGTTGTAGACGGCCACCGGCAGGGTGCGTGTCTCGCGGCTGGCGAGTACGATGCCGAAGACGAAGTTGTTCCAGGAGAAGATCACCGCCAGGATGAAGGCGACGACGATGCCGGGCTTGGCGATCGGCAATGCGACCAGACGGAAGACCTGCCAGGAGGTGGCTCCATCGATGCTCGCCGCCTCTTCCAGTTCCTTCGGCGTCGTCTCGAAATAGCCGATCATGATCCACACGACGATCGGCACGGTGACGACCAGATGGATGATGATCTGCGGCCACAGCGTGCCGAGCATGTTCAGCCATTGGAACAGCAGGAAGAGCGGGATCAGGAAGGAAAGGCCGGGCGTCATGCGGGCGATCATGATCACCATCGCCGCCTTCTCGGCCTTCAGCCTCGCAATGCCATAACCTGCGGGCACGCCGATGACGAGCGCGAGCAGCGTTGCGGCGCCCGTCACCAGGATCGAGTTCCAGAAATAGAGGAAGAAGTTGTTCTCCTGGAAGACCTTCACATAGTTCGACCAGGCGAAGTTCTCCGGAATGAGGATCGGCGGATAGGCGCCATTGTCGATCTCGTATTTGAGCGACAGCGAGAGCATCCAGACGAAGAACAGGATGACAGGCGAAATCATCACCAGGGCGGCCAGGAAAAGGCCGATACGGTTCCATACTCTATGCGTCATCAGCGCTCCTCCATGTCCGACCAGTTGGTGCGCGCCCGGATCATCATCAGCACGAAGGAAAGCGCAATGATGACGAAGAAGAAGACCACCGCCATGGCAGAGCCATAGCCGATGTCGTAGTAGGAGAAGGCAGTGTTGTAGAGGTAGATATTGATCGTTTCCGACGCCGTTCCCGGTCCGCCTTGGGTCATAGCATAGATGATGTCGAAGCTTTTCACCGCGTCGATGCTACGGATGATGACCCCGATCATCAGGAAGGGCGCGATCATCGGCAGAGTCAGGTAACGGAACTTCTGCCAGGCATTCGCACCGTCGATCTCAGCACTTTCATAGGGTTCGCGCGGCACGGCTGCGAGCCCGCCGAGCACGATCAGCATGATTAGCGGCGTCCACTGCCAGGTTTCGACCAGAACCAGCGCCGGAATGACGGTCGACTGGTTGTAGATCCATTCCTGCGCGCCGATGCCGACCAGCGACAACAGATAGTTCAGCACGCCGAGCTGGGGATGGAACATCATCGTCCAGACGAGCGCGATGGCGACCGGCGTCGCCATCATCGGCATGACGAAGACGCCGCGCAGGAAACCCCGCAACGGAAACTCGCCGTCGAAGACGAGAGCGGCAAGCGTGCCGAGGATGAGCGGCGCCACCACGGACAAGGCGGTATAGACCGCCGTATGCCACATGGATTCCCAGAACCGCATGTCGCCCACGAGGCGGATGTAATTGTCCAACCCGGCGAAGGTCTGGTCCTGCCCCAGCGTCCAGGAATTCACGCTCATCCAGAGCGTGAACACCCAGGGAAAGACGATGACCGCGCCGATCACCACCAGCGCCGGGACAACGAAAGGCCAGTAGTTGGGAGCAAGCCTTGGCGGCTTGCTCCCCTTTGCGACCACATGTCTGGCCGCAGTGGGTTCTATGGTCACGGAAGCCATTATCCCTCGCTTCGGGCAAGCACCGGCTCGAACTGAGCGGTCGCCGTTTCCAGTTCCTTTTTAGGATCGGCGCCGCCGATCATGTTGGTGAGGCCGACCCCGTAGATGTCGCGGAATTCCGTGACCGGGATGATGACCGGGAGCGCAAGCTGCGAGATCTTGCCGGAGGCGACAACCGCATCGACCCAGGCTGCCGGCATCTTGACGCCTTCGCGGACCTTGGCGTCCTCAAGGATCGACTGACGGAAAGGCACGCCGGCACCGGCCTGCAGCAGGCGGGCGCCCATGTCATGGGAGATGACCCATTGGCAGAACAGATAGGCGGCTTCCTTGTTCTTGCTGGCAGCCGTCACGCCTATACCGTCGCCCGTCGTTGCTGCGGCCTGTGCCTTCGGGCCAGCCGGCATGACGCCGTAACCGACCTTGCCGACAACACGCGACTTCTGCGGGTCCTCGATCGGCGGTGCGAAACCGACACCATCGAACCACATGCCGATCTTGCCCTGAAGGAAGGCCGACTGTGCTTCCGCCCAGTTGAAGCCGGAAACCCCGACCGGCGCCGACTTGGTCATCAGCCGCTGGTAGAGAGCGGCCGCATCGACTGCGCCCTGGGATGTCGTTGCGAGCTTGCCGCTGGCATCGAGCGGCGTTGCGCCATAGCCCAGCATAAACGAGGTCCAGACCGGCGTATTGGCGTTTTTCAGACCGCGGGCGACGAATCCGTAGGTACCAGCGGACTTGTCGGTCAGCGCCTCGGCAGCCGTCACCATCTCGTCGAAGGTCGTCGGGTATTTCAGGCCCTTCTTTTCGAAGAGTTCCTTGTTCCAGTAGACGATCCAGTAATCCACGGAGAAGGGCAGCGTGCGCAGCTTGCCGTCGGAATCCTTGGCGAATTTCAGGCCCGCTTCGGCAAAATCACCCTCGACCAGCGACGGATCGGTGAGCGACGGATCCTTGAAGTAACCGGAAAGATCGGCGAGCCAGCCGCCCTTTTCGAACTGCCGCTTCTGCACATGGTAGCTGAGATGCACGACGTCGAAGCTCGGACGGCCCGAAGAAAGCTCGATCGTCGTCTTCTGACGCTGCTGCTGCTCCGGCGTTGCTTCGGCATTGACCTTGATGCCGGTCAGTGCCTCGAACTCGCTCAGATACTTGGTGATGGTTTCACCGCGCGGGCTCTTGATCAGGTTTACTTCCAGCGTGGTGCCGGCAAAACGCTTCCAGTCGACCGCCGCGGAGGCGGGACGTGTGCCGACCAGCCCGGCGGCGCCAAGGGCTGCCGATCCCGCCAGAAAACTCCGGCGCGTCGGGGTCCAGAATGAAGATGCCATGTATTCCTCCTCTTAGGTTTCACCGGGATCTCCTCATCCCGGCGTTGAGTGTTTCAGATTCTCAAGGCACGATCCCTTGCATGTCCGATATGTTTGACGAGCGCCTCGACGGCGCCGTCGGCAGAGCGACACTTGATCGCCTCAAGCACGGCCATATGCTCACCCATGACGGGTGCGATGCGGCCATTGATGCGAAAACGTTCCTGATTGATCAGGCGCATCTTGATCGAATTCACCCGGTAGACGTTCCAGATGATGCTGTTGTCGAGCGCGGCGACGAAGGCATCATGCATACCCCAATCGACCGCCTGCGCGCGGGCATCAAGCTCGGGCGTCTCGTTGCCAGAGGTGATCGCGTCGGCCACCTCACGATGCTGGCGTACAAGGTGCTCGATCATCTCGTCGGAAGCCTTCTGGACGAATAGCGCCACCGCTTCCTTTTCGAGGAAAAGACGGAGCTGGAACGCTTCGCGGATCAGGTTCAGATCGATATGGGCGATCTGCAATCCACGCTGCGGAACGGTCTTGATCAGGCCCTCGGCCTCAAGCCGCGGGATAAGCTCGCGGATGGCGCCGAGGGTGAGGCCGGTCAGCTCGACCAGATGACGTTGGGAAACGAACTGCCCCGGGCGCACGTCACGCGCCAGGAGATGCCGGGTAAAGCTCTCGTAAGCCTTTTCCCTGAGCGTCGGCTCCTCAGCCTGCTGGTCGCTTCGCTGGTCGATCATCGTCCCCGTTCCCGGCTTTGGCCCCTATACAGCCTCAAGCCGCCTTGTTGCGGAACAGGCCGTCAAACACCAGGCCGAGCTGCTTCTGTCCGTCCTTCGATATAGAAAGCAGCGGAGCCCGGACTGCAAGCCAGTTTTCGTCATTTTGCTGACGAGCCACCATGGCTTTCACAGCCGGCGTCACCGGATACTTCAAAAGCTCAGCGACAAAGTCGACCACACGTGGATCATCCTGGCCGTCATTGGCCATCGCACCGATCTCGTGCGGCGCAAAATTGGCCATTCCGGAGATCGCTCCCTGCCCACCCATCCGCACGCCGGCAGCAAGGTGACGCTCGTCGCCGATCAGGATGATCAGATCTGAATGGGCCTTCAGGAGCTCCTGCGTATAGGGCCAGTCGCCGGAGGAGTCCTTCACGCCCGTCACGACGCCGGGGAAAGCCTGTTTCAGCCGGCCGACAAGGGCAACGCTGAGCGGCACCATGGTGACCGACGGAATATTGTAGACGATGACGTCGCGGGCCAGTTTACCGAGCGCCTTGAACACCTGCGAATACCAGCCGAACAGGCCGTCATCGCTGACATTCTTGAAATAGGAAGGCGGCGCCAGAAGAATGTTGCGGACACCGCGGGAAAGCGCCTGGGACGACTGCAGCGCAGCGTCTTCCGCCGCATCCACGAGCACGCCGACGACGATCTGCTCGGGCGCGATGCCCGCCTCGATGAATGCTGAAAGAACGCGCTCGCGTTCCTGCGTACCGATCGACGATCCCTCGCCGGTCGTGCCGAACAGGGTACAGCTGGCGCAGCCTGCAGCAAGGCTGCGCTTTGCCTGGGCGATCATCATGTCGATGACGATATCGCCGTTCTCGTCGAACGGCGTGGTAAGGGCGACGGATAGTCCGAAGCGTTTCATCTGGTCTCCTCCACTGATTATCTAGAGCTACATCGCTAACATGTTAGATGTCAACCAATAACTGTATAGATCAATCAAGCGTGATGAGATGCAAACTGCCGGCTTTTGCGGCGGCCATTATGCAACGGCCATTTCGTCGGATAATCATTCGCGAACGAGCAGAAGGCGAACCAGTTGCGGTCGATCTTCTCTTCATTTCCCAGCACAGCGCACCCGGGACCGATTGCCACCGGATATAAACCTGTCCAACTCGCCTGCCCCCACCCGCCGGAGCCGCAGGCCATGTCCGACATCCGCGAACTGCGGAAAATTCCGTAGGAACGGTTGCCTAATCCCGCCGAATCTCTAAAGTTGCCTAGTCAATTCGGAATATGTGGAATGAACCAGATCAAGGAACCTGCCTATCTACAGGTTAGACGTTTTCTGTTGTCCGAGATCGCGGCCGGCCGCTATGGACCCGGCGACCTTCTGCCGTCCGAAACCGAATTGGCTAAGCGCTTCGGCGTCACCCGCAACACCGTTGTTCACGGACTGTCCGCACTGGTATCCGATGGCAGGATCAACCGGATTGCCGGCAAGGGCACGTTCGTCGCCCGCAAGGAAATCCGCGTCACCCAGCACACCAGCATCGTCCGCTCCTTCGATGAGGAAGTCATCGAACGCGGCGCCAAGATAGAATTTCGCCTTCTGGGCTTCACCCGCATTCCCTGTTCGGAAAACGTTGCCGAGCAGTTGCTGATCCGCGCCGGGGAGGATGTCTTCCGTCTCGAACGGGTTCGCGTTGTCGATGGCACGCCGACAGTGCACGAGATCCGCCATATCCCGATCGAACTTGGCCAGAGATTGACGATCGACGCACTGTCGCGGCTGCCCATGTTCACGATACTTGCTCAATCCGGCCGACCGGTTGCCCATATCAAGGGCGTTATCCGTGCCGACGCCGCCACCCCGGCCACGGCGACGAAACTCGCCATCAATCCCGAGACACCGGTGCTGGTACGTGACTTCGTGTTGAGCGACGCACAGATGGCACCGCTCGTCAGCGGAACGGCTATATTCACCCGTGAGGTTCAGATCACCTATGCGGTGGACGAGCCGATCGACGTCTGATCAGACGCCGTGACCCCTGCTGAAGTCAAGCCCCGCGGGCGTCGACCGGCCAGATGTCGACAAGCATGCCGTCACGAACGACATGGATGAAATCGTAGAGGTTTACCGTGGGGTCGCAATGCGGCACCTGCAGTTCGAGAAGCGAGCCGACCGGCAGCATTGAACCATCTGGAAGCGTGACCGTGCCATGTTCGTCGCTGGTCGGCTTGTAGGTGGCGCCCGGCAGACCGCCGCGACGGATCACCGGCGCGGTGCCGTGCTTGGCGACGAAACGCTTCTCGCCACCATCCGTCGTGGCAAGGCCCGGATGATTGGCGCTGATGACGCGGACTGCGGCAAACAGGCTGGTCGGAAACAACGGCTTCGCCGATCCGTCCGGATCGACAGCATCATATTCCACATCCATCAGGGCGTAGCTGCCGCACTGGAATTCGGTATAGAGGCTAAGTGCCGCCTCCTGCAGGAAGGCGCCGGTGCTGCCGCCGGTGACCACCGGTTTTTCGCCATGCATGAAGGGTGCAATCACATCGAGTGCAGCTCGAATGCGGGAGGCGGCTTCATCGGCACCGGCGACCCGGCCTTCCAGATCGGCGCGATGCGACAGGTGGCCTGCATAGGCCTGCAAGCCGGCCAATTGAAGCGAGGCAGCCTGATCGATGATGGCGGCAAGCGCAGCAAGATCCTTCGATTCAGACAGGCCGGAGCGGTGGCGCCCCATATCGAGATCGATCAGGACCCGGATCCGAATGCCCTTCTGCTCTGCGGCCTTTGCCAGTGCCTTGGCCGTTTCGATATTGTCCAGAACCAGCGTCAGCCGGCAGCGACCGGCTGCATCCACCAGACGCTCGAGGGCATAGCCCGGCGCAAAGGTCGATGTCAGCAGGATATCGGCCATGCCGCCCTCGGCAAAGATCTCGGCCTCGCCCGGCGTCGCAACGCAGATGCCGACCGCGCCGGCCGCAACCTGTTTCTTCGCGATCGCCAGCGTCTTGTGCGCCTTGGCATGCGGGCGAAGCGCCACACCGAGCCGGTCACAGCGCGCCTGCATATCGGCGATATTGGCATCAAGCGTATCGAGTTCCACCAGAAGGGCCGGCGTCAGCAACCTGTCCCGGCCGCCCTCGATACCGATGAAGGCGGCATTGCGTGCAGCGACCTTGCGCGGCGATATGCCGCCTTCATCTTTCTGTGTCATGCCGCGTCTTCCTTGTCTGCTTTCGCCGTATAGCCATAGACACGCTTGGCATGATCTACTGTCATCTTGCCCTGGCGAATATCGCTTTCGATGGCCGCCGGATCGCGCTTTTCAGCCGGACCATAGCCGCCTGCTGCCGCCATGGCGACGCTCAAGACGTCGCCCGCATCGAAATTGCGGATGAATTTCGATGGCAGAGCCTGTTCCTTTTCTGTGCCCGGATTGGCCATCAGCTTGCCGCCGGCACCTGGTCCGCCGCCGAAAATGCCCCAGGGCTTCGACGTGTAGCGGTCCGAACGAACCTGCACGCGAACGGCATCGGTCAGGAAGCGGTAATCGCGGCGCAGGCCGAGCGCCCCGCGGAACTGCCCGTCACCACCGGAATTCGGAATGAATTCGTAGCGCTCGACGCGGATCGGGTTCTCACTCTCGATCAGTTCGACCGGCACGTTGGCAAGGTTGCCAATGCAATAGGGACCGGCATCCTGGCCGTCGGAATCCGGGCCGCCACCGAGACCGGTATTGTTGTGGAATTCCAGATGCAGGAAGCGGCGATCCGCTCCGCCCGGTGTCTTCTGCAGGCCCGAGGCGACGATGGCGAATTCCGAACCACCGGCACAGGCCGGCATGCGCTCCGGCAGAAGCTTGGCCAGCGCACCGAGCACGATGGAGCGCAGGCGAAAGCCGATCTGGCCGCGCGACCCGACGGCTGCCGGAAATTGCACGCTGACGAAACTGCCAGGACGGCCGATGACCTTGATCGGCGCATAGAGCCCGGCATTGTTGGGGATCTCTTCCGCCAGGACCGTGCGAAGCGCTGCATAGGTGCAGGAGACGGTAAATTCCCAATTGCAGTGGACCGCACCGCCGGTGTCGTCCTGGGTGCCGGAATAGTCGACCTCGATCTCGTCGCCGCGCTTGGTCAGGCGGCAATGAAGGCGGATCGGACCGTTGCCGGCGCCATCATCATCGTTCCATTCCTCGAATTCGGTCGTGCCGTCCGGCAGGGACAGGATCGAGGCACGGGTCAGATCTTCCGCATGGCGGATCAGGTCAGCCAGATAGGCGCCAAACACGTCCGGCCCCATTTCGCGGGCGATTGCCTCGACTTCACGGCCAGCCTCGTCGAGCGCGGCAAGCTGGGCGCGCAGGTCACCGATGACGCGATCGGGGACGCGGGAATTCGAGGCGATGATGCCGAAGATCGCCGCGTTGTCGCGGCCAGCATCGCGCAACTTGACCGGCGGAATGCGAAGGCCTTCCTCGAAGATTTCCTGGCTGTCGGCGGCATTGCCACCGGCAACGCGGCCGCCGAGATCGGTATGGTGCAGCACGAGCGAGACATAGGCCACCCGCTTGCCGTCGACATAGATCGGCTTGAAGGTGAAGATGTCGTTCAGGTGCGAGCAGCCGGAATAGGGATCGTTGGAGGCGAGTACGTCGCCTTCGGCAATGTCGTCACCGAAGAAATCGGTGCAGCCCTTGAGCGCAGGCATGACCACGCCGAGATGGACCGGCACTGCCATGCCCTGAGCGGCCAGCGAACCGGCCGCGTCGCAGATGGCGGACGAGAAGTCCATCGAGTTCTTCACATTGGCGGTGCGCGCCGTGCGAGTCACCATGACGAGGGCGTTGTCGGCGATGGTGACGAGCGCATTCTTGAGCAACTCGCGCTTGATCGGGTTGATGATCGTCATCTGAGCCTCCTTCAGGCCACGCGCCGGGCGTGAATGTTGTTCCAGCTGTCGCGCCGTGCTTCCCAACCGGGCGGGATGACGCAGGTCGTGTCATATTCCTCGACGATCATCGGGCCGGCCTTCCATACGTCATCGCCTTCAGGGAGCGCGGTGCGGCCGAGAACGGTGGCGCGATGCCAGCCACGACCAGTGAAATAGGCGTCGCGTTCGACAGCCGGCGGCACTTTTTCATTGCCGCGCGAGCACTGCGCCGGCATGCGCGGGATTTCCGGCACGCCGCGGCAGATGGCCCGGAGCGCCACGAACTGCAGCGGCTCTCCCTTGGAGGCATAACCGAATGTCTGCTGATGCAGCTCATGGAATTTTTCTGCGATCTCCGAAAACAGCGCGCTTTCCTTCGCGGCATCGGAAAGACCGTCAAAGGATGCGGTGCCCGCATCGAGCTCGACCGTCAGAGGCGCCGTCTGGCCGGCATATTTGACATCGGCCAGCATGCGGATGTCCTGAACCTCGGGACCGAAACCCTGCGACGACAGGAGCTCACGCCCGCGGGCGATCAGGCTGCCCGCAGCAGTGGCGGCATCAGCACCACGCGTCTCATCGAAACGTCGGTAGAAGGAGGCGACAAGCTGGTGTTCGACATCGGCAAACAGCATGCCGAGAGCCGAAAACAGGCCGGCGACCGGCGGGATGATGACTTCGCCCATACCGGCATCTTCAGCCAGCGAGCAGGCATGGACCGGACCATTGCCGCCGATGGCGAGCAGCGTGAACTGCGACGGATCGCGGCCCTTCTCGGAGCTGACGCCGCGCAGCGCCCGCAGCATGGTAGCATTGGCGATGCGGTGGACGCCTTCGGCGGTCTCGGTCGCTTCAAGCTTCAGGCCGCTCGCGAGTTCGGCAAAGGCATTACGGGCGGCGGCCGTGTCGAGGCTGAGTTCGCCGCCGACAAGAACGCCGGGATTGAGATAGCCGAGAACGAGGTTGGCATCGGTGACTGTCGGCTGCGTGCCGCCGCGACCATAGGCGACCGGGCCGGGCGTGGAGCCCGCACTGCGCGGGCCGACCAGCAGACCGCCGGCACCGTCATTGGCGGCAAGCGAGCCACCACCGGCGCCGACTTCGGCAATATCGATGGTCGGAACCTGAACCGGATAACCGGCACCGCGCACCATGCGGGCGCCGAGCAGCGGGCCGCCGCCCACCTCGGTTTCCGGCGAAACCGTATAGCCGCCGGCTTCCGTCAGGGTCGCCTTGGCGGTCGTGCCGCCCATATCGAAGACGAGTACGTCGCCGAGATCAAGATGGCGCGACAGGCGGGCGCTGCCGAGAACACCGGCTGCCGGGCCGCTCTCGATGATGGTGATCGGCTGGTCGGCAACGAGCGCCGCCGGCGCGATACCGCCCGAGGACTGCATGATCATCAGCGGCGCAACGATGCCGATCCCGTCCAGACGACGCTGCAGCGAGCGGACATAGGCGGTGACGATCGGGCGCAGATAGGCGTTGACGACGGTGGTCGACGAACGTTCGTACTCGCCCTGCTGCGGCACGAGTTCGCTGGAGGCGGTGACCATCAGGTCCGGCAGAAGCTCGCGCAGGATCTTTGCGGCCTGGGCCTCGTGCCGGCCGCTGACATGGGCGTTGATGAAGGTGATTGCGACGGATTCGACACCCGAGGCACGGATTTCAGCGGCAATCGCCTTCAATGCCGCTTCGTCGAGTGCGACGACCTCGTTGCCGGCAGCGTCCAGACGGCCGGCTACTTCGAAACGCAATTCGCGCGACACAAGCGGATCGTGTTTGCGATAGTTGATGTCATAAAGGCGCGGGGTGCGGAAACGGGCGATTTCGAGGACATCGCGGAAACCTTCCGTCGTTACCAGCGCCACACGGGCGCCCTTGCGCTCGATGATCGTGTTGGTGGCAACCGTCGTCGCATGGACGAATTCGACGATCTCGCTCGGCGCGATGCTCAGCTCGGCCAAGAGGTCGCGGACGCCGGTTTCGATGCCCTCGGAATAGTCATGCGGCGTCGACAGAAGCTTCTTGGAGAAGACCGTCCCCAGCGTGTCGATCATGACGATATCGGTGAATGTGCCTCCGATATCGACGCCGAGCCTATATCCGCCTTTGCCCTTCGAACCTGTCATAGCGCCTTTCCCTGAAAGCATGTTCTGCATTGGTTGGAGCGTAGTCTTGTCAAGTTGACTAGTCAAGTAATCAAGTTGCCGGTCATTTAGTAATTTGCCCGGTTATTGTTGCCGCCGAGCATGCGACTTGCGGAAAAAAAGACCGGCGTGGAGATTGCCTCGCACGCCGGCCAAGTTTGGGGAAATGATACGCTCAACGCCCCCGCGCCTGCGTAAACAAGGCAATGACCTGCTTGCCATCGCCCTGACTATCGAGGCTCATGATGAAATCCTGCAGCCGCTCGACCGGCTCTCCGCTCGCACCAAAACCCCAATCGAGGCAGGACGCGAACTTGGCGAGCACTTCCGCGTGGGTCATCGGCTCGTCGGGCGCGCCCTTCATCGTCAGCTTTTCGGCCGACAGAATGCGTCCGTCGTGGGTGGTCATGGAAACGCGGCATGGCGCGATTGCGGTTTCCTCATAATCCGGCGTCGACCGTGTCTCGATCGTCGCGGCATAGGCGACATCATCGGCGCGGATGCGGTCCGGCGTGAACGAGCGGATCGTTACCTCGCCATCGGCCAACGCTGCGGCAAAGG
This sequence comes from Neorhizobium sp. NCHU2750, assembly GCF_003597675.1. NCBI lineage: Bacteria > Pseudomonadati > Pseudomonadota > Alphaproteobacteria > Hyphomicrobiales > Rhizobiaceae > Neorhizobium > Neorhizobium sp. NCHU2750. The sequence goes on from NZ_CP030829.1 coordinate 363,370, forward strand.
CATAGGCGGCATTGAACTGCGCATGCACGACCGGTGTTGGATGGGCACGGTCAAAGGCGGCACCGACGATCTTGCGGTTAACCTCGCCCAACTCGATCAAGCCGCTCTTCACGTCCGTCGCCTTCAGGCCCTGCGCCTTGAGGTCTAGAGCCAGCTGGATCGCGGTATGGGTGCAGCGGCAGCAGGGGAAGGGTTTCATCGACAGGTCACGGACCTGCCAGAGCTTGCCGAACTCACCGACGATGATTTCAGGCTTCACCTCACCACGCTCATAGAGATTGAACAGGCCGGAGTTGCCTTCGAGGAAGCGATGCGGACCGGTGATGCCGTTACGCGCCAGATGGGCGGCCAGAACACCGGAACGGGCCGCAAAACCCGGCCCGACGCGCTTGGCGAGCGCACCGTCCGCGATGAATTGCGTCGTGCCGGAAAGCTGGACGAAGGCAAGACCGAGCGCGTTCAGCGTCTGCGCCTCGTCCATCCGGAAGACCTTGGAGACGGCGGCAGCGGCCGAGATCGTGCCGAAGGCCGTCGTCGGATGCCAGCCCTTGCCGAGAGAATTGTAGCAGGCGAGACCGAGCCGGCAGAATACTTCGACACCGACGGCGACCGCCAGAATGATATCCCGCCCCGAGATCTGACGATCTTCCGCCTCGATCGTGGCAAGCACCGCCGGCAGCACGACGCAGAACACATGCACACGCGCCGGATCATGCTGGTCGTCGAAGTCGAGCGCATGGGCGGCAGCGCCATTGGCAAGCGCCGCGCTGACCGGGTTGACCTTGCCTGACCCGAGCAGGAGCGTTGAGAGACCGCCAGTTTCCCAGGCTTCCAGCGAGGCGACCAGCTCTTTCATGCCCGGCGCCTTGGCCGCACCGGCGATGACGCCGAGCGTATCGAGAATGAACAGTTTGGTGATCGTCACCACGTCGTCCGGCAGGTCCTCGTAGCGGATCGCGGCGACGGATTTCGCAAGTTCGGCACCATAGGCGCGGGTGGCAGTCGTCATGTCGGCCATGTCTTCAGATCTCAATGTCGTGGCGCAGCAGCTCGGCGATCTCGCGGCGCAGTTCGAGGAATTCCGGCGACAGCTTCATGTCGTCATGGCGCGGCCGGGCGAAAGGCACCCGGATTTCTTTCAGCACCCGCGCGGGACGCTTGGAAAAGACGAGGATGCGGTCGGCCAGGTAGAGAGCCTCCTCGATGCCGTGGGTAACGAACAGCACCATCTTGCGCTCGGCTTCCCAGATGCGCACCAGCTCGTCCTGCAGGATGTCGCGGGTCTGCACGTCGAGCGCGCCGAAAGGCTCGTCCATCATCAGCAGGCTCGGCTGGATGCAGAAGGCGCGGGCAATGCCGACGCGCTGCTGCATGCCACCGGAAAGCTGATGCGGCCACGAATTCTCGAAATCCTTCAAACCCACGAGCTGCAGATAATGCCGCGCGCGCTCGATGCGCTCGGCCTTCGGCACGCCCATGATCTCCAGACCAAAGGCGACGTTCTCCAGGGCAGTCCGCCACGGAAAAAGATCCGCGCCCTGGAAAACCATACCGCGACCGAAGCCGGTCTTGCCGGTAATATCCTCGCCGTTCAGCAGGATCTTGCCGGTATCTGCCGGCACGAGGCCGTTGATGATCTGCAACAGCGTGGACTTGCCGCAGCCGGAGGGGCCGAGGAGGGCGACGAACTCGCCATCCTCGACTTCCAGCGATTGCGGCACGATGACCTTCGTATCACCGAAGGACTTCGAGACATTCGTGATCGACAGATGCGCCATTAGCCGAGTTCTTTCAGAGCCTGCTCGAGATAGGTCCGGTCGATGACCTTGTTGAGATCGACGGTGCCCTTCAGGGCGCCGGCCTGTTTGTAGACCGGGATGACCTTGGAGAACTGGTCGACATTGAGAGGCGCCATGTCGCCCGGGAAGGCCTTGATATCGGTGGTCAGCGTCTGCCAGACAGGCTTCAAGAAATCATCGCCGGCAGCCTTCAGATCCTTGGACGACGCGTAATCGGCGACGCGGGCCTTGTACCAGGCATAGTCGTTGTTGGTCTGGCGGAAGGAGGTCAGCACCGACTTGATGACAGCGACGGCAGCCGTCTTGTTCTCGTCCTTCTTCAGCCATTCGCCGGTGGAGATGATGACGGCGGAAAACCAGTTGTCGAATTCCTGCCATGGGCGGACAAGGATCTGGTAATTGCCCTGGGTGGCAAGCTGGGCTGCCTGCTCGACATGCATGGGCACGGCATCGACACGACCGGCCAGAAGCGCGCGGGCGCGGTCACCGGAGCTGCCCATTTCGACGAAATTGATCGACTTGGCATCGATATTGTGCTTGGCGAAAACGCCGAGCAGCATGACATACATGAAGTCGCCGATGCTGTTGACGGCGATCGTGCCGCCGTTCTTGGCGATATCCTCGAGGCTCTTGGTCTTGTCGGCATTGACGACGATGACCTGCGACGTGTTGCTATAGGACAGGCCGATGATCTTGAGGTCGGCACCGGCTTCCGCACCGGCAAGCGTCGAGGCGACATCGGCATCGCCGAGATCGGCCGAGCCGGCAATGACTTCCTGGGCGATCTGCGGGATTTTTGCGGTCGGGCGGACTTCAGGCGCGGCAAAACCGGCAAGCTTCGGCAGTTCCATCCTCAACGCTGCCTGCATCGGCACGTTGACGGCGGCGGCAGAGGCAAGCGTATTGATTTTCAGTACCCGGCCTGACTGGGCAAACGCCTTCGACACAGGACCGAGCGCGATCATGCCGGCACCGGCAAGACCGGTACGCAGGACATCACGTCTGTTCATATTTCCAAGCATGTCATTCCCCTTGTCTTTGCTGTTGAAAATAATCGTTGTCTCATTCACCGAGCCGGCTTGCATACCAGGGCGCAGAACGGTCCGCGACGGCACGCAGGATGAGCGTGGCGCACATGCTGATGGCCATCAGAATGACGATCAGCCCGAAAAGATTGGCCGTCGAAATATCAAGGCCGGCATCGTTGAGCATGCCGCCGAAACCGACGCTGATGAACATCTCAGCCGTGACCATGGCGCGTAGCGAATGCACCAGACCGACACGCGCGGCGATCAGGATGAAAGGATGCAGCGCCGGCAGAAGCACATAGCGGAACCGCTGGAGCGGGCTCGCGGCAAAGGAAAGCGCCACATTGACGAGCTTCGGCGACACGTTGCGGGCCGCCTCGGTCATTGAGATGACTACATACCAGAGGGTCACGACGAAGACGATCGATACGAGGAAAGTAACGCCGCGGCCGAGAATGATGATGAACAGCGGCACGATGGCGGCTGCCGAGACGACGATGAACATCGATGCCCAGGGCTTCACCACGCTATAGACCATGCGTGAGCGGCCCATGGCGATCCCGAGCGGCACGCCGACGACCATGGCAAGCACATAGCCGATGAACATCTGCCAGAGCGTGAAGCCGATCGCCGGCCAGAAGTCCGGCTCGGTCAAGAGGCCGATGATCGCGGGCGCAACCTGCAAGGGCGTTGCCAGCAGCGCCTCGCCGAAACCCATGCCAGCAATCTGCCAGAGTACAAGAAGAAGGAGGATGCCTAGCATATTGGTCATCAATGACTTTTGCTTCCTGCTCACTTGCCAGGCCTCCAGACACAGATACGTCGTTCCGCGATCAAAAGCAGTTCCTGCAACAGCAGCCCGGTGAGGCTGAGCACGACGAGAATTCCGAGCACGGCCGCACTGTCGAAGCGGACGGATGCCTGTTTCATCAACTGGCCGAGATTGACGGCCGCGAGAAACAGTTCGGCGGTGATCATTGCATTGACCGCGCGCACGATACCGATTCTCAGCGCGGTAAAGGTGAAGGGCAGGCTTTCGGGAAGCAGCACATACCAGGTCCGCTGCCATCCGCTCGCACCGAAGGAGCGGCCGACATTCATCAGCTTCCTGTCGACATTGCGGGCGCCGCTGGAAATGACGATGATCATGTCGAACACGCACATCATCACCACCAGCGCGATGCGCGCCTCCATATAGAGGCCGAACCAAATGATGATGAAGGGCGCCCAGGCGACACTCGGAACGGCATAGATCAGATTGACGATCGGATCGAGCAGATCATGGACGAAGCGGATACGCCCCATCAGGAAGCCGAGGGGGAAGGCGATCAGACAGGCGATCAGGAACCCTATCACCATGTGCTGCAAGGCAGCCAGGAAGGCGAGCGGCAACTGGCCATTGGCGATGAGTTCGCCCAGACGGACGACCACGGCCGTCGGCGATGCGAGAACGAAGCTCGAATAGCGCTGCGCCACCAATTGCCAGACGATCAGTCCGACAACGATCGACACCAGCATGAGGAGCGTCTCGGACCGCCCTTCGAAGGTGCGAGAGGCGGTCTTTTCCGGCAGGACTGCGGGCTTGGCATCACCTGTCATGGCGCTGTCCCTTTGACTTGAGGGCTGTATCGAAGCATTGTTTCACGCCATAATCCTGTCTATACAGTATTATCAATCCATGACTAGTTGACTATGCAGCTTTCCGGGACGAGGTCAATATGCCGCCGAGCGAATTTATGCCGATCTATGCCCGCATAGAACAGCACCTGCGAGACGAGATCGCCGCAGGTCGCCTGGGTGCCGGCGATCGCATTCCCTCGGAACCCGAACTTGCCCGCGATTTCGCCACGACGCGCTCGACGGTGGCGAAGGCGCTGCAGCAACTCGTCTTCGAAGGCGTCATCATCCGTCGCGCCGGAAGCGGCTCCTATGTTGCCCCTCGTTCGCTGAGTGCACCGATCGAATTGTCGCGCGTGCGTTCCTTCGAGGAACAGCTTGCGGCCAAGGGGGCGGCGATCGGCTATGTGCTGATCGGCATCTCCGAACGGGAACCGACAGATACCGAGATGGAGACCCTTCATCTCAATGCCGGCGACTTGGTGCATGCCCTCGACCGCCTGCGTCTCGTCGGCGGCAAGAAGGTCAGCGTCGAGCGCCGCGTCTTCTCGGCCGAACTCGGTCGGCTCGTCACCGTCGACATGCTGCAGTCGATGTCGATCCACCGGATTCTGGACGAGCGCTTCAGGCTTGCAGTCCACCGGGTGGAAGGCCGTATCCGTGCCGGCCTCGCTTATGGGGAAATCGCGCGGTATCTGGACATCAAGCCCGGAAGCCCTCTCCTGATCCGCGACTACGTGCTGTTTTCGATCGATCGCCGCCCGTTGGTTTGCGGCGAATCCTTCTATCTGGAGGAGTTCCAGATCGATTATGTCGTGCAGCAGACCAACGGGGACTAGCAGGAGGCCGGGACACGCAGGAATTCCATACGCGGCCTTCAGATTTCACACTGCCAGCAGCCAGATACTCAAGGCAGGTGTCGGGTAAAAGACCTTCCCGTCCGGCTTCACTATAGGAGATGCTGACGTGCAATCAGCCTTGTTGCAGGATGAGGCACGTCAGTATCGACAACTGGTTCATTCGGCCGGAGCGTGAGTGCCAGCCGATTGCTGTTTAGCATCGGCAGCTTTGTTGTTGCCCTGCAGCCAGTAACCGCAGGCGATGAATACGCCGCCGCCGATGATATTGCCGACCGTCACGAAGAACAGATTCTTTGCTGCGCCGGCAATGGTGATTCCTTCCGGGTGGTCGCCGACCAATGCCATGCAGAATGCAAACATGTTGGCAACCGAGTGCTCGAAACCTGCGGCAACGAAAATGGTGATCGGCCAGAAGATCAACATGATGCGGGCAGTCGCGTCAGAGGTCCTGCTGCTCATCCAGATGGCCAGGCAGACCAGCCAGTTGCAGAGTATCCCGCGGGCCAGAAGCTGACCTGCCGGGGCAGACATCTTGGCCTGTACGATCGCGAAAAACTGCTGGCTGCCATCTCCGAGCAATACGCCGCCGCCGGCAGCATGCAGAAGTACTGCCAAAACGAAGGCGCCGATCAAATTGCCAACCCAGCCCGTCACCCATACCCGGACGAGATCTCCGATCGTCGCCTTCTTGGCCATAACTGCAATCGGCATATACATGGCCATGCCGGTGAACAACTCTGCGCCGGCAAAGACAACGATGGTCAGGGCCGCTGAGAAGACAGCACCCATGATGAGGTGGGACCATGCAGGATCTGCGTGAGCGCCGGCGGTGAACATGATGATGTCACCAAAGCCGATATAGGCGCCGGCCATCGCGCCGCCGACAAGAAATGCGAGGAGCCGGGTGCGGGCGAGTGTGGCTTTCGTGGCGCCAGTCTGGGCCATATAATCTAGGGCTTCATTATACATGGTGGTCTTTCTTGAGGGAGGATTAACTGTTTTCCTGCCGTCGATCTTCACGCGGCAGCAGAAATAGTGATTTGGACCCGTTCAATGAAAACAGGGGGCCGGAAAGAGATCACGAAGGGTGCGATCAGAACGGGCCAGCGCGACCGGGGTGATGGATCACCTCGATCCTTCGAGTTTTCAGCAAAATTGAAAACCTTTGCGGAACGATCGCCTGATGGACGAGCGTTCTTGAAAGCGCCTGCTGGGTGCCGCATCCATGAACTGGTGCGACATAATGCCGGGCGCCCTGTGGGACTTGATCTGCCATAGTGTGTTCGTATCGCGCCATGTGGGATGTGGCGGCTATCTGGCGAGCATATCCTTCGCGGAAACCATCCGAAGCATATGGGGTAGTTGATCGGTGTTGTCGTCGCGCGCAATATCATTTGCGCACTAACGTTGCGACCAAATCATACTTTAGTAGCAGATACAACGCGAAACGAGTTGTTTTGCCGCAGATTCGGAACGCAAGGCGAACAAATGCCCGCGCAGTTTCACATTGTAACGACATGTTGATCATCACGACGTCGCCGAACCTTGTCCCGCCCATCAGTAAGGCGTCGTCATCGGCTTCGGCGGACCTGTGGCATCTTGAGGTTCTTGCGCCATAGGAGGCCCTGCGATCTCCCGCCTCAGTTGACCCTCGCCTTGAGTTCGATCCTGCGGCGGTGGAGGACGGGTTCGGTATAGCCATTGGGCTGCTCGCGGCCCTTGAGCACCAGGTCGAGGGCGGCCTGGAAGGCGATCGAGCTGTCGAAGTTGCCAGCCATCGGACGGTAGAGCGGATCGCCGGCATTTTGGCCATCCACCACGCTCGCCATGCGCTTCATCGTCTCGACGATCTGATCTTGCGTGACCACCTTGTGGTGCAGCCAGTTGGCCATGTGCTGCGCCGAGATGCGCAGGGTGGCCCGGTCCTCCATCAGCCCGACATTGTTGATGTCCGGCACCTTGGAGCAGCCGACGCCCTGGTCGACCCAGCGCACCACATAGCCGAGTATGCCCTGTGCATTGTTGTCGAGTTCGCGGCCGATCTCCTCCGCCGTCCAGTTCGGCCGTGATGCCACCGGCACCGAGAGAATGTCGGAGAGTTTTGCCCGGCCGCGGCTCTTCAGGCTCTGCTGCACGGCAGCCACGTCTATCCTGTGATAATGGGTGGCATGCAGCGTGGCCGCCGTCGGAGACGGAACCCAGGCGGTGTTGGCACCCGCCTTCGGATGGCCGATCTTCTGTTCCAGCATCGCCGCCATCAGGTCCGGCATCGCCCACATGCCCTTGCCGATCTGCGCATGGCCAGACAGGCCGCATTCCAGCCCGATATCGACATTCCAGTTCTCATAGGCCGCAATCCACGGGGCCTGCTTCATGTCCCCCTTGCGGATCATCGGCCCGGCTTCCATCGAAGTGTGGATCTCGTCGCCGGTGCGGTCGAGGAAGCCGGTATTGATGAAGACAACACGATCACTAGCCGCACGGATCGCTTCCTTGAGGTTCACCGTCGTGCGGCGCTCCTCGTCCATGATGCCCATCTTCATCGCATGTCTCGACAGGCCGAGGACCTGTTCAACGCGCGAGAAGATCTCGGCGGCGAAGGCGACCTCTTCCGGCCCATGCATCTTCGGCTTGACCACGTAGATCGAACCGGTCGCGGAATTCTGGCGCCGGCCGGCCGGACCTGCGGGGCGGCCGATATCGTGGATGGCGATCAGCGCCGTCACCATCGCATCCATGATGCCTTCAGGTACTTCGTTTCCGTCGCGATCGAGAATGGCCGGATTGGTCATCAGGTGACCGACATTGCGCACCAGCATCAGCGAGCGGCACTTGAGCTTGAAGGACGAACCGTCGGGGGCCATGTAGTTCAGATCGGGATTGAGCCTGCGGGTGAAGCTCCTGTCTCCCTTCGACACCTCTTCCGTCAGGTCGCCCTTCATCAGGCCGAGCCAGTTGCGGTAGACGGTGACCTTATCCTTCGCATCCACCGCGGCCACCGAATCCTCGCAGTCCATGATCGTGGTGATCGCCGATTCGGCCCTGACATCGGCAATGCCGGCCGCATCGGTGCTGCCGATCTCGGTCGTCCTGTCGATGACGATCTCGACATGCAGCCTGTTCTTCGTCAGAAGCACCTGCTTCGGTGCGGCGGCCTCTCCGAGATAGCCGGCAAATTGCGAGGGATCGACAAGCCCGGTTACCGCGCCATCCGCCATCGTCACGAAGAGTGCGGCATTGTCGATGCGAAGTGCGGCCACGTCCTTCCAGCGCCCGCCGGCAAGCGGTGCCGACTGATCGAGGAAGTCGCGCACCCAGGCGATGACCCTGGCGCCGCGGACAGGATTGTAGGCTTTACCCTTCTCGGCGCCATCGGTCTCGGGGATCGCATCGGTGCCGTAGAGCGCATCGTAGAGCGAGCCCCAGCGGGCATTGGTGGCATTCAGCGCATAGCGGGCATTCATCACCGGCACGACCAGCTGCGGTCCGGCGATCTGGGCAATCTCCGGATCGACATTTTCGGTCGAGACCTTGAAGTCCTCACCCTCGGGAAGCAGGTAGCCGATCTCACGCAAAAAGGCCTCATAAGCGACCAGATCGCTCGGCGCGCCGTTCTGCCGATACCAGTCGTCGAGCGTCTCCTGGAAGGCATCACGTTTTGCCAGCAGCGCGCGGTTCTTCGGGGCAAGATCATGCACGATACCCGAAAAGCCCGCAAAAAACGCAGACGCATCGACCCCCGTACCAGGAAGCGCCTCGTCAACCAAAAACCGGTAAAGAAAATCTGATATCTGAAGACCGTTTTCTTCAACGCGCGCCATGATGACCTCCAAAGGATTTTTTTACAGAATCCATCCTGGACGGCTCCAACTCAACGGGCACAAAAGGATATCACTCGTTCCGAAATGGAAATAATCGGCACAGTCAGTTGTCTGCAGCACTCTCCCAATAGGGTTGGGGGCCGAAGACCCCATGCAGGTGCTCGATGAACACCCGAACTTTTGCCGGAAGAAACTGCCGGCTGGGGAAAACGGCAGAGATCGTCACATTCCTCGACCCCTGGTAATCCGGGAGAACACGAACCAGGCTTCCATCTGACAGCTCCTTGCCGATATCCCAGGTGGATCGCAAGGCAATGCCGAGGCCGGAAATGACGGCCTCGCGGATGACCTCGCTGGAATTGGTCTTGAGCTTGCCCTCCGGCCGATAGGTCAAAGGCCCCTGTGGACCGTCCAATCGCCAGGGCTCACCATTATGAGCGGGCAGGCATTGGTGATCCGCAAGGTCATCGAGAGAGCCTGGCATGCCATGCGTGTCGATATAGGATCTGGAGGCGCAAAGCACGCGGGTGACACCGCAGAGTTTACGGGCAACAAAGCCCGAATCCTTGAGGTCCCCGATACGGATCGCCAGGTCGAACCCTTCCGCGACAAGGTCTGTCAGCGCATCGGAAAGCACCAGATCGATCGACAGATGCGGATATTCCGCCATGAAGCCGCAGAGATGCGGCGCTACATGCATGCGCCCGAACGACGTTGGCGCGGTGACCCTGAGGGTGCCGACAATTGCCGATGAGCGGCCGGACGCATAGGCCTGCGCCTCTTCCATACTGGCAAGGATGCTGACGACGCGATCATAAAAGCCCTGTCCGGCCTCTGTGACCGCAATCTGCCGGGTCGTTCTCTGCAGCAGCCTTGCCCCAAGGCTTTTCTCAAGGCGCTTGATCCTCTTCGACACCACAGCCGGCGTCACGCCCAGTGACAGTGCTGCAAGAGACATGTTGCGCGTGGCTACCACCTTAGCAAACGTCTCGAGGTCATCCATGTCTTTCATCGTGATTTTTTCCAGAAAGGAACAGGTGATTGCCGATATTTGCATCTAACGCAAATAAGGCGTCACCAATAGGGTCGGATCACTTTTCACCAACTTGGCAGTTAGCAGGAAGCATTGCATGTTGACCATTCGACGATTGAGCCTCGAGGACGCCCGACTTCTGATCGCAGGAGCGGCACGTAAAGCGGACGAGATCGGCGTGCCGATGTGCATTGCCGTCTGTGACGAGTCCGGCCAGTTGATCGCGTTCGAGCGAATGGACGGCGGAAAGATTACCAGCTCGATCATAGCCCAGGACAAGGCCTATACGGCGGCAGGTGCCAAGCGAACGACGGAAAGCTATGGCGTGGCGAGCCAGCCCGGCAGCGCAGCCTATGGCATCAATTCGGCTATCGGCGGCCGGCTGATGGTGGTTGCCGGCGGCCTGCCGGTGATTGTCGACGGCGAAGTTGTGGGTTCGATAGGCCTCAGCTCCGGCACGCCGGCACAGGATAGCGAATGCGCTCAGGCAGGCATCGACTACTTCCTCAGTCATCACGGATCGTAGTCCGTTATCTGTACGGGCCTCCGCCGGCGTCTCGCTTGCCGAAGGCCCGTATCGGTTGCCATTACGGAAGAAACCGGCTCGAACCGGTGGCCACCGTCTCTGCCCTATAAAGGATTCGGCGTCACGCAATTATGCGAACTCAGCCCCGCATCAGTTGGGCACGCCGCATGAAGAAGCGTGGCAGACGCTCGATATATAACGAAAAGGCATCACTGAACTCGGTGAGGAAAACATCGAGCAGTCCGTCGTTGTGCGACGCAGCATGAATGGCGGAAAACGACAGTTCGATCGCCGGCTCAATCGGCCGGAAGCAGACCCCCTCTTCCCAATAATGGACGGCAGTGATCGGGTCGATGATCGACAGCCCCCCACCCGCTGCCACCATGGAGCAGGCCGCCATCGACAGATCGGCTTCATTGCCGAAAACCCGCTCGACACCTGCATTGAGAAAAAAGCGATCGATATTGACGCGCAACTGGGTGCCCCTGACAATCGAAACGAACGGATCATTGGCGAAATCGGCAGGTCCCAGCGTATCCTTTTGAGCAAGCGGGTGATTTTCGGGAACGACCGCAACAGGCTCGATCGAGGGCAATGAACTGCGTTTCAGGCCGGGGTGATCCAGCGGCCAATCGACCAGACCGAGATCTGCACGCCCGGTCGCCACCCAATCGACGATCGTCTCGGACGACGTGGCCATCAGCGGCACATCGATGCCAGGCCGTGAGGCGGTGAATTCGCCGATGAAGCGGGGCAGGATCGAAAGATAGAGTGCGGGCAGCGCCGCGACCCTCAGCCGGCCTCCACGCCGCTTTCGAAGGGCATCAACGGTGTGCCCGACCTGCTCCAACCCCAGAAAATATCGCTCTACATCGCGAAACAGCGTGGCCGCATCCGAGGTGGGCCGCAGCACATCGCCCCGCTTTCGCACGAAAAGCGGCACGCCGATCTGGTCCTCGAGGTCACGGATAAGGCGGCTGACGGCCGGCTGCGTGACATTCAGCATCTCGGCGCCCGTTCCCACGCCTCCGGTCGTCATCACCGCGCGAAAAGCCATCAGCTGTTTCTGATTGAGCAGATGCACAAAAAGCCTCCATTAAAAGAATGCCGAGGTCATAACATTTCTTGATTGGTTGGGCCACAAAATCAATTTGATGCAGAGGCAGGTGTCTCTATTCTAATTGACAAAACGCAAAACCAACAAAAGGGGTTCTTCATGAAATCAATCATCTCTCGGCTCATCGCCGGCTGCTCGCTGGCATTGCTGGCAACCGGCGCCTTCGCACAGGACAAGGTTCTGGTTGTCGCCGGACCCGGCGGATCGGTCGAAAAGGCACTACGCGATTCCGTGTTTCCGTCTTTCTCGGAAAAGACCGGGATGAGGATGGAATACGTCGCCGGCAACTCGACCGACATTCTGGCCAAGCTCCAGGCACAGGCCGGCAATCAGCAGATCGACGTCGCCATGATCGACGATGGCCCGATGGCACAGGCCGTATCGCTCGGCTTCTGCCGGGATCTTGAGCTCGGCGATCTCAAGAAGGATCTCTACAAGGTCGCCCTGTTCCCCGATGGAAAGTCGGTCGCTTACGGCCTGCTTGGCTCCGGTTTCGTCTACAACAAGGATATCTTCAAGAAGAACGGCTGGGCTGCCCCGACTTCGCTCTCTGACCTCTCCGACCCGAAATTCGCCGGCAAGATCGTCATTCCGCCGCTCAACAATACCTATGGCGTGCTGACGCTCGTCCAGGTCGCCAAGGCCAATGGCGGCAGCGAGAGCAATATCGATCCGGGCTTCAAGGCCTTCACCGACAAGATCGCACCGAATGTGCTGGCCTTCGAACCTTCTCCGGGCAAGATGACCGAACTGCTGCAGAGCGGCCAGGCCGTGCTCGCTGTCTGGGGTTCCAGCCGCGCCAAGGCGCTGGCCGATACCGGCTTCCCGGCAGGCTTCGTCTATCCGAAGGAAGGCGGCGCAGTCATCGGCACCGGCGTCTGCCCGGTTGCCGGCGGCGCCCAGAAGCCTGAGGCCGAGGCCTTCATCAACTACCTGCTGCAGCCCGACATTCAGGTCAAGATGGCCAAGGCTTCCGGCCTTGCCCCGGTCAACCGCAACGCGAAGCTGGCACCGGAAGATCAGGTTGGAATGCCCTATGGCGAAGACCAGGTGAACCAGCTCGTTTCTGTCGACTGGGTCACCATCAACAAGAACCGCGGCGCCTGGAACCAGCGCTGGACGCGTGAAGTCGAACGCTGATTTCCGCAAATGGACAGCGGGAGAGGTGACATCGACACCTTTCCCGCTGCGCGCTGACCTTTGACTGCAAGCAGGACACAATGACCGACCAAAGCAAGACATCCGCCTCCCATTCCGCCTGGATGGATGAGCAATATTTTACCGCATCGCTGCACGAAGCCGACGCCGAGATCGCAGCGCTGGCCGACAGCGAGATGGAACGTCAGCGCAATTCCATCGAACTCATTGCTTCGGAAAACTTCGTCAGCCGCGCCGTGCTCGACGCGCTCGGATCGGTGTTCTGCAACAAGACCGTCGTCGGCTATCCAGGGCGCCGCTTCCACGCCGGCGCGCATGAAGCAGACGCACTCGAACGTCTTGCGGTGTCACGCGCCTGCGCGGCCTTCGGCTCGCGCTTTGCAAACGTGCAGCCGCATTCAGGCATTCAGGCAAACCTCGCCGTGTTTCGCGCACTTGTCCGGCCCGACCAGACCGTCCTGTCGCTTTCCGGCGCCGAGGGCGGCCATTTCAGCCACGGGGGCGCGGCCAATCTCAGCGGCTCCATGGCGAAAGCCGTCTATTATCATACCGATAGCAACGGCCTGATCGATTACGATGCGCTGGAAGCCCTGGCGCGCGAACATCAGCCACGGATGATCGTCACCGGCGGTGCCGCCTATCCGCGCGAGATCGACTATCCCCGTCTGCGTGCCATTGCCGATCTCTCGGGCGCTCTGCTGATGGCGGACATCGCCCATTTCGCCGGCCTCGTGGTCGCCCGCTGCACGGCCGATCCGTTCCCGCATTGCGATATAGTGACGACGACGACCTACAAGTCCCTGCGCGGCACGCGCGGCGGCATCATCCTGACCAATGACGAGAAGATTGCCGAGGCGCTGGAAAAAGCGACGTCACCCGGTGTCCAGGGAAGTCCGCTTCTCCATGCCATCGCCGGCAAGGCTGTCTGCCTCGGAGAAGCGCTGCGACCGAGCTTCGCCGCCTATGGGCGGGCGGTCCTCGCCAATGCACGCGCGCTGGCATCGGAACTCCAGGCCGGTGGCACGGCGGTCCTGACCGGCGGCACAGACACGCCGCTCGTGATCGCGGACCTTCGCCAGCGCGGCCTCAAGGGCCAGCCGATGGTCGAGGCGCTCGATCGCGCCGGCATCACCTGCAACCGCTGCGAAATTCCCGGCGACGACACGGATCCTGCAATGACATCCGGCCTCCGCTTCGGTGTCTCCGCAGCGACGACGCGCGGTCTCGGAACCGCCGAGATGATCATGATTGCCCGCGCCATCAACCGGCTTCTCGAGGCGGCGCAGGCGGGTGGCGACCTTGGCCCGCTGGAAGCACAAATTGCCGGCGAGAGCCGGGCCATGATGGCCGATTTTCCTCTCTACAAGGCTTTGGCATGACATTTCTGAGCATTCGTAACGTCGCCAAACACTATCAGGACTTCGTGGCCGTTCACGACACCAATATCGAGGTCGGAGAGGCGGAATTCATTTCGCTTCTCGGTCCTTCGGGCTGCGGCAAGACCACGACGCTGCAGATGATTGCAGGCTTCATCCAGCCTACGCGTGGCCAGATCCTTCTTCAGGGACGCGACCTCACGGCTCTCGATGCCCATCGCCGCGGCCTCGGCGTGGTCTTCCAGTCCTATGCCCTGTTTCCACATATGACCGCCGAGGAAAATGTCTCCTTCGGTCTGGAACTGCGCAAGGTACCGGCCGCAGAGCGCCGCAAGAAGGTTGCGGACGCTCTGGAACTGGTCGGGCTTGGCGCATTCGGCACCCGCTATCCGCGCCAGATGTCGGGCGGTCAGCAGCAGCGCGTGGCACTCGCCCGCGCACTGGTCATCAACCCGCCGCTTCTCCTTCTCGACGAACCGCTTTCCAATCTCGACGCAAAGCTGCGTGAAGACATGCAGACCGAGCTGCGGCGTATTCAGCGCAGTCTCGGCACGACGACCATTCTCGTCACCCACGACCAGGGTGAGGCGATGGCGCTGTCTGACCGGATCGTCGTGATGGATCACGGACGGGTGGAACAGATCGGCCGGCCCGAGGACGTCTATGACCGGCCGGCAACGGAATTTGTCGCACGCTTCCTGGGTCGCACCATTGCACTGAAAGGCGAGATCATTGCCGGCAGCAGCGGCACGAGCCTGAAGCTTGGAGAACTGATGCTGCCCTGGTCAGGTAGCCGTACTGCTGGACCCGTCACGCTCAATGTACGCCCGGAAAGGATGCTGATTGCCGACCACGGCCTTCCCGGCCGGGTGACGCGGCGCTGCTTTCAGGGTGCCTTCTGGCTCTGCACGATCGAAACGGAAGTCGGCGAAGTCGAAATCATTCATCCCAATGCCGGCACGCCATGCCCGCGCGAAGGAGAATTGCTGCATCTGGCAATCGATCCGCGCGATCTCTCCGCGCTGAGCGAGAAGTCGGCAAAGACTGCACCGGACGGAGCGAACTCATGATCTCCTCCCCGCCCAATACGCAAGGCGCCTGGCTTTGGGTCGGACCGGCAGCCCTCCTGTTCCTGGGAGTGGTCATGGCGCCCTTGGTGATGACGTTCCTTTTGACCTTCTACAGCTGGGACGGAACGGCAGGCATCGTCCCAGGCTTCTCCTTCAAAAACTGGGTCTCTGTCCTGAGCGACAGCTATTACCTCGACATCTTCGGCCGCACATTCTGGTATGCGGCTGCGGCAACCGCCATGACGTTGGTGATCGGGCTGCCCGAGGCGATCATCGTCAACCAGATGAGTGCCAAATGGCGGCGATTTTGCCTGCTGGTGATCCTCGGACCATTGCTGGTATCCGTGGTGGCACGCACGCTCGGCTGGACCTTGCTGTTCGGCGGTGCCAACGGCGTGGTCAACAAGGCGCTGATGGGACTGGGGCTGATTTCCGGTCCGATCCCCTTCATGTTCACGCCATGGGGAACGATCATATCGCTCGCCCATGTGCTGATGCCGTTCATGGTTCTCTCGGTGTCTGCCGCCCTCCAGCGATTGAACCCGCAGATCGCCGATGCCGCGGCTTCGCTCGGCGCAGCACCCTGGACGGTGATGCGGCGGGTCATCCTGCCGCAGATCATGCCGGGCATACTCTCCGGTGCGATCATGGTCTTTGCGATGGCGGCAAGCTCGTTTGCCACGCCCGCCATCATCGGCGGACGCCGTCTCAAGGTTGTTTCGACGGCGATCTATGACGAATTCACCAACACGCTCAACTGGCCGCTCGGCGCCGTTATCGCCGTGATCCTTCTCTGCGCGCTGACGGCCATCATCGTCGGTTCCAACAGCCTGATCGAAAAACGCTTTCCGGAGGCTTTCCGATGACGCGCAAGAACAGTTGGCTCGCAATCGCCTTCCATCTCTGCTTCGTGACTTTCATGCTCGCTCCCATCGTGGTGGTCTGCGTCGTCGCCTTCACGCCGGAGGCCTATCTCAGCTTCCCCACGACGAGCTTCTCGCTGCGCTGGTTCCGCGAGATCGGCAACTACCCGGAATTCATGAGGGCGGCCCGCACGAGCCTGTTTCTCGGTACGATCTCTTCGACCGTGGTGATGCTTTTTGCCGTGCCGGCAGCACTCGGCATCGCCCGCTACCGGTTCATCGGCCGGGATACGCTGACCTCGATCTTCATGTCTCCGCTGATGATCCCGCAGGTCGTCCTCGGCGTCGCCTTCCTGCGGTTCTTCAATCAGATCGGCCTCGCGGGAACAACGGTCGGCCTCGTCCTGGCGCACATGATCATCGTCTTCCCCTTCGCCATGCGTCTGACGCTCGCCTCCGTCAACGGGCTCGACTCACGGGTGGAACATGCGGCGGTTTCACTTGGCGCGACCAAGTTCCAGGTTCTCCGCCGGGTCGTCCTGCCGCTCATCCTTCCGGGGATGATTTCCGGCTGGATGCTCTCCTTCATTCAATCCTTCGACGAAGTGACGATGACCTTCTTCATTGCCACTCCGGGAACCGAAACGCTGCCGGTGCGGATGTTCGCCTACATCCAGGACAGCGTCGATCCGCTGATCACCTCGGTTTCAGCCTGCGTGATCGCTGTGACGATCGTCGCATTGGTGGTCGTCGACAAGTTTTTCCGCCTCGACCGCATCCTTCTTGGCGGCTCCGACCGCTAGACAAAAAAACATCTAAGGAATCAATAGTATGACTTCATCTCGCAAGATGAAACTCGGCCTTTCGCTGCGTTATCTCGGCTATCATAGTGCGGCATGGCGGCTGCCCGGCGTTCCCGCGGACGGCGCAACCCAGTTCCAGTTTTTCCTCAAGAGCGCAAAGCAGGCGGAAGCCGCCAAGTTCGACACGATCTTCTTCGCCGACGGCCTGGCTGTGCGGGGATCGGACAATCCCAAGGGCGTCCTCGCGCGCGACATGAAGAATGTGGAGCTTGAGCCGCTGACGCTGCTGTCGGCGATTGCAAGTCACACCAGCCATATCGGCCTCGTGGCAACGGCTTCCACCAGCTACAACGCGCCCTATCACGTTGCACGAAAATACGCCTCGCTGGATCATATTTCAGGCGGCCGGACCGGATGGAACGTCGTCACCTCCTGGTCGGAGCAGGAAGCCTGGAATTTTAATCGCGACGAACATCTGGGCTATGACGAGCGCTATGAGATGGCCCATGAATTCGTTGACGTCGTGACCGGCCTTTGGGACAGCTGGGACGAGGACGCGTTTCTGCGCAACAAGGAAAGCGGCCTCTTCTACGACGAATCGAAGCTTCATGTGCTTGATCACGTCGGAAAGTATTTCAAGGTTCGCGGACCGCTGACCTCGGCCCGCAGCCCGCAGGGGCGCCCGATCATCTACCAGGCCGGAGCATCCGAAGCCGGGCGAGAACTTGGCGCGCGCGTAGCCGACGTTCTTTATTCCAACGCGCTGACGCTCGACAGCGCGCAGGAATATTATCTCGACATGAAGAACCGCGCGGCCGCCCACGGTCGCGATCCCAGCCAGTTGCTGGTGATGCCCGGTATCACCATCTATACCGGCCGCACCAAGGCAGAAGCGCAGGCGCAGTTCGACCAGCTTCAGGAACTCATCGATCCGCTGATCGGCCTCGGCATTCTCGGGCAGTATTTCGGCGATTTGAGCGACCACGATCTCGATGGTCCAGTCCCTGCGCCGAACAATCCCAAAATCCGCTCCATGGCAGAAAACCTCTACAACGAGGCGCAGGCGAAAAACCTGACCATTCGCCAGCTCTACCAGCTCGCGGCAAGCGCAAACTCGCAGCGCCACATCATCGGCACCGCCGAGGAAGTCGTCGACAGCATGCAGGAATGGTTCGAGAACGACGCCGCCGACGGTTTCAACATCTGCCCGCCGGCAATGCCCGTCAGCCTAGACAGCTTCCTGGAGCTGATCCTGCCGGAACTGCGCAAGCGCAACCTCGTCCGCACGGAATATGATGGCGGCACGCTTCGCCAAAACCTCGGCCTGGCAGAGCCTGCACAGGGCGATGTCCGTTCGCGAAGCTACGCCGTGAGCTGAGCCCGGCAAACACCCATCGAGACCGACCCCACCGCATTGAACGATTGCCGACTGCCACACCGGCAAAGCCCGGCAGTCGTTCAACGCCGCATCGAAAGAGACCTGAATTGGAAAAAATCTCCCCGAACGCCGACGCACCGAAAGTCCTCAGGCAGCTCTATTCCTGTTTTCCGACGGGCGTTACCGCGCTCTGCGCCCTGCGCGACGGCAAGCCACTGGGTCTTGCGCTCAGTTCGTTCACATCGATTTCGATCGACCCGCCGCTGGTCTCTGTGTCGCTGCAATCCACCTCGGCAACCTGGGCTTCGTTCGAAGGAATTGAGACCTTCGGTCTGAGCGTCCTCGGCGAAGATCAGGAGCACGCCTGTCGGCAGCTGTCGCAGAAAACCGGCGATCGCTTTGCCGGCCTCGACTGGACGGCATCCGAATCGGGAGCCATCTTCATCGACGGATCGGTGGCCTGGCTCGAGTGCAGCCTGCATCATCGGCTGGTCGCCGGTGATCACGAGATTGCAATCCTGCGGGTCGAAGCGGCGAAGGCCGATCCCTGCCAGGCTCCACTGGTTTTCCATGCCAGCCGTTTTCGCCGGCTCGTACCGAGCGAAACCGCCTCGATCTGACAGACGAAGATCAAACGTCACTGCTTCACCTCGTCGCGAGAGTGCTCCCGTTCGCGGCGTCTGCCAGCTCGGTTGGAAATTTGTACTTCGTCAATATTGAAATGGCGCGGAAAGAAGAGGAAAAGAAGGGCAACAGTGCCTCCCTAGCGTAGGACGATTACGCAATGAACATGCTCGTACCGCCCAGTGTCTCCGGCCTTCGTGAACAAAGCGAATGGTCTGACTTCTTCTCCCGCTATTCGCATATCGTTCTGGTCGCAAACAGCGACCAGATAAGGATCGATGACCTCCAGTCGACCTATCCGGACACCGCCTTGTTCGTCTTCTTCAACAAGGTATACAAGGTTCTGGACAAGCCTTTTTCCGGCCGTGCCCTGTTGATCTCGAGGGGGCAGCCCAAGGGTGCCAACATCGTTTATCGCAACGAGGTTGCGGAGGTTCTGCGGCTTTTCTCGCAGGACAATTTCCTGGGCGTGCTCAACATGCGGCTGAGTGAGACCGAAAGGCTCAATGAAAGTTCCGACTATCTCGATGCGCCGACCGGCCATCTGGATCTGGTGGGCTATTGCAACGAGTTCTACCCGGAAGGAAAACTGCCGACGAGCGGCTTTGCGATTGCCCTCTGGCTTGCGGAACAGAAGATCCAGCCTCAGATCATACTGGCCGGATTTACCGGTCAGCGCAGCGACAAATGGCGTGTCGTCTCGGCCCACGACTGGACGTTCGAGCAGGTATTCCTGAAGCTCCTTGCCAGGCAGGGCAATATCGTCTTTCACGGCTCGATGGCGAAGAACAGCTATGAGACGCTGCTGCAGCGTTTCCCCGAGTTTCCTGTGTCGGCCATATCCTCTACTATTGCCGATGTGTTGTCTGCGCGGCAGAATGCAACCGAAGCGCAGGTGGACAAGCTGATTTCGCTCACCAATGTCCTGCGCTCGTTCGACAACTTCCTGCGTGGGCTGAGGCCTGGGTTTCTAAGGAAGAAGAAAAAGTAAGGGGAATGCCTTTGCAGCAGAGCCAATCCAAGGGCATCAGGGCGCAACTGAAAGATATCAAGACAGGGTTCTACAGGAAGCTGAAATACCGCCTCCTGCGGCCGGCGCCGCCACCGTTCAACGGCAGGTTCTCGGGACCAGTCGTCGTCGTCGGCTCGGCCCCGAAGTCTGACAAGCCCGTCGGCCTTGACGAAACCTATACGATCTTCACCGTCAACGGCTCCCAATCCGTGGCGTCGAAATGGGGTATTTCCGTCCCCGATCTCACCTTCATGATGTTCAATCAGGTTGAGGGAACGACGACCAATGCGCAGGAAGTCCGCCGGGTCCTGTCCGGCACGCGTACGAAATCGCTTTATGTGCTGCTTTGGCGCCGAAACGAGATCGACCGGCTGCGCAATGGCCTGAAAGCCTTCGACTACAACTATGATGAGCTGACGATCGTCGATCGCTATCAGCGAATGGCGCTTCTCGACAAGGTGGCGGGCCTCGCCTCACTCGAACTCGATGCCGACTCCAAGTGCTCGAATGGCATGAATGCCGTTCTTTTCGCGCTCTATCATGGTGCCCCGGCGGTCATCATCTGCGGGATAAATCCGAATTCGGCAGGCCATATCTATAATGGCGTCGGCTTGAAACGGCATCATGTCGACATGGACCGTCTGCTCATCGAGAGGCTTGTCCGAGACGGACGACCGCTGTTTACCGCCGATCCCGACGTCTCAGTGCGCCTTGGTATTCCGCTATGGACGGGATCGCTCCCGTCCTGAGCTTCGATATGTCGATAAAACGCGGCGCCAGGATGACCCGGCGCCGCTCTTCACTTTGCTCACAAAGACGCGATTTCAGCCGGTACGCTGGGTGACGTGCAGCATGCGATCACGGGTGGCAAACCATTCGTCGGCATAGTCATCGTTCTTGTATTCGTCGAAATACGGTCCGCCATCGGTGAAATGCACCAGGTCGGCATCGGGAGAATATTCGTATTCGTTGACCAGCCAATTCCAGCTCTGCGGCAGCTCGCCGATCAGATCCTCGGATTCCAGCCACTTGAACTGGTGCAATTCCAGACCGGAGGCCGAATTGACGTAATCGAGATCAAGTTTGCGGCATTTGGCGTTGTTGAACAGGATGACGCTCGACCAGTTCTTTTTCTCGTACTTGGTCTGCACCTGGCCAAGAAATTTGGTCTCGACCTTCGGTACGTAATTGTGCTTGACGCACATGGCGGCATAGCGATCGTCGCGCAGTTCCCACAGCTTGGCGATATCGCTGCGCATGATCATGTCGCAATCGGCAAACAGAGACCAGCCCTCATACCCGCTCATATAGGGCACGAGGAACCGGGAGAAGGAAAACTCGGTCGACTGGAGCGAGTTGCGCTCGCGCGTGAAGATGCCTCCAAGGTTTGCGAGGTTGATCGGCGTGAACGTCACCGGCATCGAGCTCTTTTCCAGAATACTCTGGCAGAACACGTGGTAGGCAGCCACTTCCTTGCTGTCGAATCCGATGAAAACATGTGCGTCGTTCATCATGTTACTCCTGCGATTGGTCTTTGGTCGTTTGAATACATGGTGGAAAATAGAGATTCGGCATTGAGCCCGATAGGTTTCGATTTCTCGCTGGCTTAAATGTCCTCGTGTGCGACCACCATTTCGCGGCGTAATCTACCTAGGTCACTTCTGAGCAACTGGCAAACTGCTTCGTGCGGTCGAAGCCATTGGATGTGTCGATCCATGACGATCTGTGATGATGTATGACCAAGATGATTGTGCCTTGCATTTGTCATGAACACCCCCCAAGAGACGCTGCCTGCCATTGAGAGCACCGCGCATTAAGCCGCGCAGTTCCAGGGGCGGGTGACGAAACAAGCAAGGCGAGCATTCTCTTGGCAGGCACTCATCTGGACTATCGACCCGACCTTGATGGCTTGAGGGCCTATGCCGTAATTCCCGTCCTGTTTTTCCATGCTGGTATAGCCGCCTTTTCCGGTGGCTTTGTCGGCGTCGACATTTTCTTCGTCCTGTCCGGCTTCTTCATGGCGAAGATTATCCTGCGCGACCTTGATCGGGGACAGTTCAATTTTCTCGATTTCTATGTCCGGCGCATGCGCAGGATCTTTCCCGCACTATTTGCGATGATCACGGTGACATCGGTCGTTGCCACAATCGTGCTGATGCCGCGGGAGTTCGAATATTTCGCATCGAGCGTTAGGGCGGCCGTTCTTTTCATCGCCAATGTGCGGTTTTACAACGAAAGCGGCTATTTCGATATCGCTTCAGAGATGAAGCCGCTTTTGCACACATGGTCACTGTCCGTTGAAGAACAGTTCTATGTCGGCTTCCCGCTTGTACTCTTCCTCGTCCATCGGTTTGCCCGTACCTGGCTAGTTCCCCTGCTTGCTATCGTCATCCTCATTTCACTTGGCGCAAGCTCCTGGGTAATCTACGAGAACCCGGAGAAAGCCTTTTATCTTTTGCCTTTCCGGATATGGGAACTCCTGCTCGGCGCTCTCGTTGCAGCTCTTCCAAGGTCCGAAAAGGCACGGGCAGCCGACCCGTTTCTCGGATCTGCCGGCCTGATCGCGATCCTCGCATCGATCTTCCTCTATCGAGCGGACATGCCATTCCCCGGTTTCAGCGCTCTTCTGCCCTGCCTCGGCGCGGCCGCGTTGATTGCCGCAAACAGCCGCTCGGGACCGGTCGCTGTGATCCTGACCAACAGGCCTACCGTTTTTCTCGGGAAGATCTCTTATTCCCTTTATCTCTGGCACTGGCCGATTATTGTCCTCATCCAGTATCGCACCGAGACGGCACTTACCCCCGGCTTGCAGGCGCTCGTCGTCGCCCTGTCTGTCGTCGTCGGCTTCCTCTCCTGGAAATATATCGAGCAGCCAGTGCGTTTCGGCCGGCTCCGCTCGGCCTCTCGCACCGTGCTTATCGGCTCCAGCGCCGGCTTTGTTGCTATTGCCTGTGTCTTCACAACCATCGTCAAGGACGACGACGGCGTGCCCGGCAGATTGCCGGCAGAGGCTGCCCGGCTCTATCGCGCGACTTACGACCATAGCCCCTACGATATCCCGAAATGTTTCGCCGACAGCAACGGCAAGGGACTTTCGCCCGACCAGATCAACAGCAATCAACTTTGCGATATCGGTGTGCCAGGCGGTAAGCCGGCCTTCCTGCTATGGGGCGATTCTCACGCGGCAGCGATTGCGCCCGCACTCGACCTGGCTGCGAAGAAACTCGGAATCACCGGAAAATTCGTCGGGCGCGGATCATGTCCGCCGCTGCCCGATACGCAGTTCGGTTCTGCCGAGAACGTCGAGCGGTGCGTGGAGCATACGAAGGCGGTCATGGCTCTCATCGAGCGCGAGCATTATCCTCTGGTATTCATGGCCGCCTACTGGCCAAAATACGTTCATCGCAGCGAGCTGCCGCAGCAGGGCGTCTTTTTCGACCCCCGCGTCCCGCCGGATCTCAGCGATTGGTCGAAGCCGATCGTATCGGGCCTGACCAATGTCATCGCCACGCTCAAAAAGCAGGGAAGCCAGCCAGTGCTGATCATGGATGTGCCGGAAGCAGGCTACCGCGTGCCCGAAGCACTGGCCCGCGCCTATATGACAGGGAACTCGCTGGAGATTGCGCCCGATCTTGCCTATACGCAAAAACGACAGGCGCTGGCCCGCGACGTTCTTTCCAGAGTTGCCGATAAGACGGGATCCTGGATCGTCGACCCGATGGGAACATTGTGTGATGCCCAACACTGCCGGGTGATGGAAGGAAAGACGGTGCTCTACAAGGATGGCGATCATCTCGCAGCCGGCAGTGCACCGACTTTGGCGCCGTTGTTTGAAAGCGTGCTGAGCACGAGGTGACGACTGGCTGAAGAAGCCATCGAGATCGTCATGCTTGCCGGCGCCGTTTTTCGGCCATGGCAGATCGATGACGGCAAAAGATGCCAAAGGGGTATCGTCCCGTGCGGGCTGCATGCGTCAGCATGCGATCGAGGTACGATGCGGCTCAATCACGCCAGCACAGGTTGGTCAGGACTGAACGGGCCAGATCTCTTGCCCGCTTTCACCCAAAGATAGCCGCGACCGCCTTTCGGTATTTACGAAGCCCGTGCCACCGTCCGGCTTTCGAAAAAGCTGGCACATGCCGCAGCAACCCGTTCGATTGATGCGTCATCGACATCCAGATGTGTCACCCATCGAATTGTCCCATAGCCGCCGCCGATGCCGATCCCGCGCTCTGCCATGAAGGCGATGAAGGTCGCGATATCGATGCCCTGCGGTGACATGAAGACCATATTGGTGCGTGCCGCCCCCGCGCCGAGTTCCGGATAGGCGGACAGGATCTCCGACAAGCGTATCGCTCTTGCATGATCCTCCCGCAGCCGGGAGACATTGTGGTCGAGCGCATAAAGCCCCGCCGCGGCAAGAACACCGGTCTGACGCATGCCGCCTCCGAGCATCTTGCGGATCCGCCGTGCTCGCTCGACAAGATCCCGAGGCCCGACGAGAAGTGAGCCTACCGGGGCACCAAGTCCCTTGGACAGGCAGATCGAGACCGTATCGAAATGGCCGGCAATCGCGTCAGCACTGCAGTTTGACGCAACCGCCGCATTGAACAGGCGAGCGCCGTCCAGATGGACGGCAAGGCCGCGCCGGCGTGCCAGCGCAGATGCGTCTGCCAAATATGTTTGGGAGAGAACCAGTCCGTTGAACGTGTTCTCCAGTGCCAGAAGACGCGTGCGGGCATAATGGAAGTCGTCCGGCTTGATCGCGGCCTCAATGGCGGGCAAAGCGATCGATCCATCCGCTTCGTTGGCAATCGGCTGCGGCTGGATCGAGCCCAGAACCGCGGCACCGCCTCCCTCGTTGCGATAGGTATGCGCCATCTGGCCGACGATATATTCGTCACCGCGACCGCAATGGGCCATCAGCCCGGCCAGATTGGACTGTGTGCCTGTCGGAAAGAACAGCGCGGCTTCTTTGCCCAAGCGCTCGGCAGCAGCGGTTTCCAGACGATGGGTGGAGGGGCAATCGTCATAGACCGCATCGCCCACCTCCGCCGCAGCCATGACGCCGCGCATGTCCGCTTCGGGACGCGTGACTGTGTCGGATCGGAAATCGTCCTTGAATGCCATTCCACACCTCGAACTCTTCAGGACCTGTCAACAGGGCCTCTAACTTTAATGATCGATGGCGGGCTGTGGCGCCCGCCATGCTGCTTGCCGCCAATCAGTGGGAGATGGCGATCCGCTCATCGCTGCCCGTCTCGACGCCCTTGCCATCTGAAAGGAGATTGTAGGCGTAGGGAAGTCCGAGATTTTCGCGCAGCGTATTCCCCTCGTATTCGGTGTGGAAAATACCGCGGCGCTTCAACTCGGGAATAAGCTTGTTGATGAAATCCTCCGCGCCCGCCGGGAAATACGGGGCCATCAGGTTCCAGCCGTCGCAGGCACCGTTCTCGAACCAATCCTGCATCTGGTCGGCAATCTTCTCCGCGGTGCCGACGGCGATGCAATGGCCGGAGGAAACGGAGATTTCCTCATAGACCTGGCGGATCGTCATCGGTGTTTCGGTGAGACGCCGCTCCCAGAAATCGCGCGAGCTCTTTACGCCGTTCGATTCCGGCAATGGCAGCGGCACCAGTTCGTCCGGATCGTAGCCGCTGAGGTCGCCGAAGGTTTTCGAGATTAGCTGCATACCGACGGACGGCGGTACCAGCGAACGCAGTTCGGCCATTTTCGCGTCGGCCTCCTCCTGCGTATCGCCGATAATCGGCATCAGGCCGGGCATGATCAGCGCATGGTCGGGATTGCGTCCCTCGGCAGCAATCCTCGCCTTCATGTCGGCATAGAATTCCTGCGCGATCTTCTTGTCCTTCTGGCCGGTATAGATGATGTCGGCAACACGAGCGCCGAGATCCCGGCCGGCGCCTGAGCCGCCGGCCTGGGCAATGACCGGATGTCCCTGGGGCGAGCGGCGAAGGTTGAGCGGCCCGCGCACCTTGTAGAACTCGCCCTTGTGATCGAGCACATGCATGCCTTCGGGGCGGAAATACTGGCCGTTTTCCTTGTCCTCGATGAATGCATCATCATCCCAACTGTCCCACAGTCCGGTCACGACGTCGACGAATTCCTCGGCCCGTTCGTAGCGCTGGCTGTGTTCCATCAGCGTGTCCCGGTTGAAATTCAGGGCTTCGTCCTCGCTCCAGCCGGTCACGAGGTTCCAGCCGACGCGGCCGTGGCTGATATGATCGAGCGACGAGAATTTGCGCGCCAGCATATAGGGCTCGTTATAGGTGGTCGAGGCAGTGCAGATCAGGCCGATCTTTGTCGTCACCGCCGCCATGGCCGCAAGCAGCGTGATCGGCTCGAAACGATCGATATGGCCGTGATAGCTCAGCTCCTCGGCGCTCTTGTGCGGGATACGCACGGCGGCGCCGTCGGCAAGGAACATGAAGTGGATCTTCGCCTCCTCCGCCATGCGGATGATCCGGGCGTAGCCCTCGAAATCGTTGGCAATGCCGGCATCCGCCTTGGGGTGGCGCCAGCCGGAATTGTGAGCGCCGTTCTGCACCATGTTGATGCCGATCTTCATCTGTCGCTTATGGTCCGTCATGTTTGTCTCTCTAGCTGGAATTCGATCTTTTTCAGGAGAACTCGACGGCTCTAACGGCCGTCAGCGGATAGTGGCAAAGGCAATTGTCCGAGACCTTGCGGGCACCGCCACGAGGACCGGGCGTCGGCCTCTCCTCGGCGCAGAGCCGAGGCAGGCGATAGGCGCCCTCGGTCACCACGCTGTGCGGGTCCATCGTCACCGTCAGCGCGCGGGCATGCGGGCAGCGCGTGTGGAAGGCGCAACCGGAGGGGAGAGCGAGCGGGCTCGGTACCTGGCCTTCGAGAAGCACGACGGGTTTTGCCCTGGCCGCAATCGGGTCATCGTCAGCGACTGCCGAGTGCAGGCTTTGCGTATAGGGATGGGCCGGCGCGCTGCAGATCCTGCCCGTCGCCCCATGCTCGACAAAACGTCCGAGATACATGACGCCCATCGCATCGGAAAAGCGGCTGACGAGGGCCAGATCATGGGTGATGAAAATGTAGGTCAGTCCCAGTTCGGCCTGCAAGTCGACGAGCAGATTAATGATTTGCGCCTGGATCGAAACGTCGAGCGCGCTGACCGGCTCATCGAGGACGAGGATTTCCGGCTCGCAGATGATGGCGCGGGCAATCGCCACGCGCTGACGCTGGCCGCCGGACAGCTCATTCGAATAGCGATCGAGATGCGCCAGATTGAGCCCTACCTGCCGTATTATCTTGGCGATCCGTGCACGCTGGCCGGCGCGGGACCGATCGACGTCATGCACGACCAGAGCCTCCCGCAATACCTCGTAGACGGTGAGACGCGGATCGAGTGAGGCGCGCGGGTCCTGAAGCACCATCTGGATGCGCCGGCGATTGTGACGCTTCTGCCGCGCGTCGAGGTTCTGGATCGGCTTTCCGTCCAGCAGCACCTCGCCCGAGCTCACGGGCATGAGACCCGTGATGGCGCGGGCGAGCGTACTCTTGCCCGAGCCGGATTCGCCGACAATGGCAAAGCAGGTGCCGCGGGCAACGTCGAAGCTGACGTCCTGCACGGCATGAACGTAGGCGGGCGATCCCTTGCTGAAGAAGGAACGGATGACCGGAAACCGGACCGACAGGTTGCGAATGCTCAGCACCGGCTGTGAGGAGGTGGTGGCGATGGTCATGTCACGCCTCCGTCGGAAAATGGCAGGCAACGGCCGCCGCGCCAACGGCGCGGGGTTCGGGCGACTGCGTCAGACAGAGGCTGCGGCCGAATGCACGGCTACAACGCGGCGCGAAACTGCAGCCGGGCGGGAACTTGCCGAGCATGGGAGGTTCTCCGTCTATGGCGGTCAGATATTTGCCCGCATCTGCCGCCTCCAGCTTTGGCGTCGCGGCACGCAGAGCCTGGGTATAGGGGTGCCGCGGATTGCGGAAGACGTCTTCCACCGTGCCTGTCTCGACGATCCTGCCGCCATAGATCACCGCAACATCGTCGGCATAACGCGATACGAGGCTGAGATCGTGGGTGACGAACATCATCGCCATCCGGCGTTGCTGCTGCATGCCGCGCAGGAGAACCAGGATCTGCTGCTGGATCGTCACGTCGAGCGCCGACGTGGGCTCGTCAGCGAGCAGGATGTCGGGCTCCTGGGCCAGCGCGATCGCGATGACGATGCGCTGCTTCATGCCGCCGGAGAATTCGTGGGGATACTGGTTCAGTCGGCGTTGCGGATCGGTGATCTGCACGGCGGTCAGAAGGTCCAGCGCGCGAGCGCGGGCCTGCGCCTTCGGCATGGAGCGGCCGGCCGTAATCGCCTCGATCAGCTGTGCGCCGACGGTCATCACCGGATTGAGCGCGCTCGATGCATCCTGGAATACGACACCGATATGGTTGCGACGCATGGCCTGAAGACGGGCGGGTGTCAGGGAGGCAAGCTCCTCGCCGCCGATCGTCAGGCTGCCGCCGCTGACCAGTGCCTTGCCATGCGGCAGGATCGTGCCGACGGCGCGCAGGAGCGTACTCTTGCCCGATCCGGATTCACCGACCACCGCCAGCATGCGACCGCGCCGCAGCGTGAAGTCCACGCCGCGCACCGCCGGCGTAAGTCCGTTCGGCGTGACATAGGAAATCTCGACGTCACGCCCGCAGACGACGACATCATCGACACCATCGGCAAGCGCTCCTGCGGGCGCCGCCGGACGCGCTGCCGCCGGTACCTTGGCAACCACTTTGCGAGCGGTCCTGGCAAGGCGCCGCCGCATCGGTTTTGCCGATGTCGGGTCATAGATGTTGCGCAGCTCTTCGCCGAGCAGGTTGAAGCCCAGGGCAGACAGCGCCAGAAACAGGCCGGGGAATGTCGCCATATAGGGGTGGCTGCGGATATAGGAGCGGCTTTCGCCGAGCATGGTTCCCCATTCGGGCTCCGGCGGCTGCGTACCGAGGCCAAGGAAACTGAGGCCCGAGGCGGTCAGGAGCGTTGAGGCAAACAGCAGGCTCGCCAGCGTTACGAGGATGCCAGCCATGTTCGGCAAGACGTGTCGGGCCATGACGCGCAGTGGCGAACAGCCGAGGGAAATGCTGCCCTCGACGAAAGGTTCGGCCAGCGTACTCATGGCGACCGCGCGTGTGGCCCGGATGAAGACCGGAATGGACACGACACCCACCGCGAAGATCACGTTCGTGGTGCTCGGCCCGAGCAGGGCCACCACGGCCAGCGCGAAGACGATGTCGGGGAAGCTCAGCATGATATCGACGCCGCGCATCATCGTCTGGTCGAACCAGCCGCGGAACCATGCACAGGCAAGCCCGATCGGCACGCCGATGACCACCGCAACCGCGACGCCCCCGACCCCAATGCCGAGCGAGGAATGGGCGCCGACGAGAATCCGGCTGAAGACATCCCGGCCGAGCTGGTCTGTTCCAAACCAGTGCGCAGCCGACGGGCCCTTGAGCGTCGCCATGAAGTCCTGGCCGTAGGGATCGAGCGGCGCGAGCCAAGGCCCGAACAGGGCGATGAGCGACATCAGGATGACGATGACCAGCCCTATCGCGCCCTTGGGCGATGACAGGAGGCGGCTCAGAACCTTGAGACGCTGCCGGCCCGCAGACTTGGTGACGGCGTCTGCAGGAGCGTTTTCGATCTGTGTTGCGGATGCGAAATCTTCGGAAAGTGGAAGTGTCATGACTGCTCCTTCCTCAAGCGGCCGCATGGCTGCGGGTGCGCGGATCAAGCCATTGGCCGATGAGATCGGTTGCCAGGTTGACGACGATGAAGATGGTGGCGAACATCAGCACGCAATACTGGATGACCGGGTAGTCGGAACCGGTGACGGCATCGACCAGCAGCCGGCCGATGCCGGGAATGCCGAACACGGTCTCGGTCACGACGGAGCCGCCGATCATGCCGCCGAACTGGATGCCCGCAACGCTGACTGCTGCGACGAGAGAGTTGCGCAGCGCATGCCGGACGATGACATGCGTTTCGCTCAGCCCCTTTGACCGGGCCGTGTCGAGATAATCCTTGCCCATCACTTCCAGCAGGTTTGCCGTCACCAGCCGGCTGAACAGTGCTGCAGGTCTCGTGGCGACGACGAGTATGGGCAGGACGAAGTGTGCGGGGGTCGCGGCCCCCGCCGCAGGCAGCCACCTTAGCGTGACGGCAAACAGCCAGATGCACAGAAGTCCGAGCCAGTAGATCGGCATCGAAATGCCGGCAAGCGTCAGTGCGGTGACCGCAGCGTCGAACCACCCACCCTGGCGCAGGGCACAGATGACGCCCGTGACAATGCCGAACAGGATGCCGATGGCCAATCCACCTATCGCCACGATCAGCGTGTTGGGAAGACGCTCGGAGATTTCCTGCACGACCGGCCGGCTGGTCCGGTAGGATGTGGCGATCGCCGGATCGACCACGCCCTTGAGAAAAAGGCCGTAGCGGACAATGAGGGGCTTATCGAGCCCCAGATGGTCGCGGATAGCGGCGATTTCGTCATTTGTCGCCATGTTGCCGGCCAGTTTCGCCGCGGGATCACCAGGGATCATGTAGACGAACCAGAAGGCGAGAAGACTGACGGCAAACAGCGTCGGGATCGCTGTCAGAAGGCGTCTGAGAACATACATGGCCGCCTCCTTAGTTCGAGGAGACAGTCACATTGTCGAAGATCATGGTCTCGTCCGGACGGATCGCGAAGCCATGCACCTTGTCGGAAACGCCCAGCGCCTGCTTCTGATACCAGAGGAAGACATAGGGGTTCTTGTCCCAGATGGTCTTCTGGATCTCGCCGTAGATCTTCTTCTGCTCGGCAACGTCGCTGGTGGCACGACCTTCGGCCAGAAGCTTGTCGACCGTCGGATCGCTGAAGCCGGAAATATTGGTGCTGACGCCGGTCTTGAACAGGCGGTAGAGGGTGAAGTCGATGCCGGCGGTGGCGCGTCCCACCATCGTCATGTTGTCCTTGCGCTGATCAAGGGGGAGACGGCTGTTGGCAGCCCAGTTCGACAGGTCGAGAACCTGCGGCTTGGCGTCGATGCCGATGGCCTGCCATTGGGCA
Source organism: Neorhizobium sp. NCHU2750 (assembly GCF_003597675.1). NCBI lineage: Bacteria > Pseudomonadati > Pseudomonadota > Alphaproteobacteria > Hyphomicrobiales > Rhizobiaceae > Neorhizobium > Neorhizobium sp. NCHU2750. Next base: position 394,564 of record NZ_CP030829.1, read on the forward strand.
GCAAGCGCCTGGCAGACCTGCGAATCCTTGATGTAGCGACCATTCGGGCAGGTCACGACCAGCGACAGCTTCTTGTCGGGCCCGTAGCCGGCGTCCGCCAGAAGCTGCTTGGCCTTGGCCGTGTCGAAGGGCTTCGGCGGGAAGGTGGCGCGCAACTCGTCCTGTGTGCCGGGGCCGACCATGCCGACGGACGGCGTTGCAAGCCCACCGAGAATACCCTTGATCATGCCATCGCGATCGATCGAGATGTTGAGCGCCTCGCGAACGCGCGGATCGGCAAGCGGGCCGCTGTTGAGCAGTTCCATGCTGATCGAGAACATGCTGTCGGGCAGGATGACCTTGGCCGTCCCGGTATCGTTGATCTCGCCGATGGATTCGGCCGGGACGCGGTCGACGATATCGGCTTCACCGGTTTCGATCAGCGCCATGCGCGCGCCGTCTTCCGGTACCGTCATGAACTCGATCTTCTTCAGCTTCGCCGAAAGCTTTCCGGAATATTTCGGGTTGGGAACGAGACTGAACCGTTCGCCGCCGATGAACTGGTCGATCATGTAGGGGCCTGAACCGACGGGCTTGCGGCCATATTCCGCTCCCATCGCCGTGTTGGCCTTTACGTCGATGATGCCGGCGGCGCTGTTGGCGAGCAGCATCAGGATATGACCGTTCTTCTCGGTCAGGTGGAAGACGACGGTGTCGGCGCCCTTTGCCTCTGCCTTACCGAGCGAGGCATAGAGACCGGCATAGATGGAGCCGCTCTTGGGATCGAGAAGCTGATTGAACGAGGCTGCAATATCCTCGGCATCCAGCGGGTCGCCATTGGAGAAGACGTGCCCCGTCTCGAAGGTGACGGTAAAGGTCATCCCGTCTTCCGACCAGTTCCAGGTCTTGGCCAGTTCGGGAACCACCTTGTTGTCGGCGCCCATGCGAAACAATTGCTCAAACACGAGCATATCGACGGCATTGCCGACCGGCAGCGAATTGACGTGGGGATGGAAGGTCGTGGTGTCGGCGCCGACGGCGATCTTGATAGAGCCTTCCGGAGCGGCCTGCGCTGCATAGGGCAGCCCGGTCACAAGCATAAAGGAGGCGGCAAGCAGCATCATCCGGCGAGCCGGCGAAAGAAGTCGTGTCATGTAGTCCCCTTTTTTGTTTTCAGATGAACTGCATCGGCCGGGTGTCCGCCTGAGCCGGATGCAGGGGGCGTCCTTGTCGAACGGCAGCTTCTTCTTGCGGAAGCCATCTCGTGCGGTCGGAATAGTGGCAGTCATTCTCCTTGGGTTGGTCTTCTTCGGGATCAGGCGCAGACCAGCCTGCCATGTTTCCCGATGATCTGGATAGAGTCAGACGTTCAGCGGGACGAACCGCCGATCGAAATAGAGAAGCGGGCGCACGCTATTACTTGCTTTCAGCGCCACCACGTCACAAATCATAATATCGTGGCTTGCCTGCGAGATGATCTCGACGATCCGGCAGTCGAATGCGGCAAGGGCATGAGACAGGATCGGAGCACCGGTCTCCAGCGCCTCCCAGCGCCCCCGACTGAAGCGCTCGGTCATGTCCTTTATCCCGCCTGCCCCGGCGAAAACACCGGCGAGATCCTGATCGTCAGCCGCGATCGTGTTGACGGCCAAAACACCGCTCGAGATGAGCCGCGCATGGGATTGGGCAGTCCGGTTGATGCAGACCAGCAGGCGGGGCGGCGTATCGGTGACACTGCTGACGGCGGTGGCAGTCATGCCGTAGGGCTGGCCGTCATGGACGGTGGTGATCACATGCACCGGCGCTGCCAGTTGAGCCATGGCTGAACGGTACTCCGCCACGGAAACTGGACTAGGTTCGAGTATTGCGAGCGTCATCATCCGTTCCCATTGAGATTGAGGTTTGTCAATTACAGGCACCTAACGGTGCCTTTGAACGAGAGTGGGCATGCGAGCATTTGGGCCATCAACTGGCCCCAGAAGCCACCCCGCACCATGGTGCAAAACAGCGATTCATGATGTGCTTGTCAGATACGGAATGCGGATCGACTCTTTCCGCCGCTCTGTTACAAAAATGACAATTGTCATGTTGCGATGCATTATATGTGCGCTTTCCATACTGAAAAATTTGTTTATCCTGTCATTCCATTAATTTCTCAAATGGGCTGAGTGTATGAATATAACGCTGCGCCAGATGGAAGCCTTCCTGGAAATCATGCGGCTCAACTCGGTCACAAAGGCCGCCCATGCCATTGGCAGAACCCAGCCTGCAGTCAGCCTGATGCTGTCTTCGCTGGAAAGCGAGCTCGGCCTGGAACTCTTCTCGCGCGACCGCGGGCGGCTTATCCCGCTGCCCGAGGCGCATTATTTCCAGGAGCAGTGTCAGACGGTTCTCAACCAGATGAACGTCGCCAAATCGATTATGCACGAGATCGTGTCGATGGAGCGCGGCCGCCTGACGCTCGCCGCGTTTCCGGCCTTTTCCAACTTCATTCTGCCGAAGGAGATCAACCGGTTTCTGGAGGGCAAGGATGGTTTCCAGATGACGCTGATCACCTATGCGTCGGATACCGTCATTGAAATGGTCGCCTCGCAGCAATGCGAGATCGGGATCGCGCGACTGAGCAGTCCGCGCCCGACGATCGATTCGCTCAATTTCGAGCTTCCTTGCCAATGCGCGGTGCCGATCGACGATCCTCTGGCCGCGCTCGAAGTGATCACGCCGGCAGAACTTTCGGGCAAGCCGCTTGCCTCGATGTTTGCCCAGCACCCGATGTTCCAGCAGGTCGCCGCGACCTTCGAGCAATATGGCGCCGAGTACAATGTGAGGTTTGAAATGCAGACCTTTCAGCCCGCCCTGCCCCTGGTGGAGACCGGACAGTGCTATCTGATCTGTGATGCGATCACGGTGGAAAGCTATCGTCTCTATGCCGGAAACCAGATGAAACTTGCCTTCCGGCCCTTTCTGCCACGGGTGATGGTCGGACTGTCCATCATGACGCCGTCGCAGAGGCCGCTGTCGAGGCCTGCACTGGCCTTGCGGGATCAATTGGCGGCCATGGTCGAAGAGATGGTCGCCGCCAGCGATTGAAAAAACGCGGAGAGGCATCTCTGGCGCCTTTTGCACCAAGGAGATGCCTCCGCTATCGTCGTTCCTGTGAAAGTTAAGTCCTTATTCCGCTGCAGCAGCGGGATAGCCGCGGCGGTTGCGCACATCGCCAAATGTCGGCAAAGGCAGGCCCAGATTGTCGCGCAACGTCGTGCCTTCATATTCGGTGCGGAACAGGCCGCGGGAGCGCAATTCTGGAAGCAGGAACTTCGAAACGTCCTCCATTCCGCCCGGCAGGGTGGCGGGGCAGATGTTGAACCCGTCCGCACCGCCCTTGGTCAGCCACGCTTCCAACTCATCGGCAATCGATTCCGGTGTGCCGACGATCGTCCAGCCCGAATTTCCGGCGGCAACCGCCAGATAGAGGTCGCGGATCGACATGTTCTTTTCCTGTGCCATCTGGAAGAGATTGCCGGCGATCGAGCGCACCTTGGCATTCTTCGGTTCCGGCACCGGGCCATCGATGTCGTAATCGGTCAGGTCACCGAAGCTGTGGTAGATGATCGACAGGCCGAGAAGCGGGTCGATCAGAGCCTCCATCGCATCCTGCTTGGCCTTGGCCTTTTCCATCGTTTCATCGACATAGAAGGTCACGCCCGGCATGATCAGCAGCTCATCGGGATTGCGGCCATAGGCAGCGGCGCGGCCCTTCATATCGGCGTAATAGGCCTGCGCCTTTTCCAGGGAAAAGGCAGAGGCGTAGATGACATCCGCGGCGCGGGCGCCAATGTCGCGGCCAGGCTCGGATGCACCGGCCTGAACGATGATCGGCCTGCCCTGCGGCGTACGCGCGGAATTCAGCGGGCCGCGAACCTTGTAGAACTTCCCGACGTGATTGAGCACGTGCAGCTTGTCCTCGTCGTAGAAGACGCCGCTTTCCTTGTTGCGAATGAAGGCATCCGGCTCCCAGCTGTCCCAAAGACCCGTGACCACGTCGACGAATTCGTCGGCCATCGCGTAGCGGGTGTCATAGTCGATATGTTCGTCGCGATTGAAATTCCAGGCTTCCTGTTCCGACCAGGAGGTGACGATGTTCCAGCCGGCGCGGCCGCCACTGATATGGTCGAGAGAAGCGTATTTGCGCGCGATGTGGAATGGCGCGTTATAGCTTGTCGAGGCGGTCGTCACGAGGCCGATATGCGACGTGCAGGATGCCAGCGCCGAAAGCAGCGTGATCGGCTCGAGTTCGGCATTCTTCATGCTGCGCGCGGCCGATCCCGGCGGCTGGTTCTCATCGCGTACGCCGACGCTGTCGGCAAAGAAGATCATGTCGATCTTTTCCGCCTCTGCCTTTCGCGCGACATCGAGGAAATGGCTGAATTTGACGGCGCCGTCAGCCGGAACGTCCGGATGGCGCCATGCGGCGACGTGATAGCCGAGATAGCGGCACGAAAGGCCCAGTTTCATTTGACGTTTCGTAGTCATCGATTGTTCTCCAGATATGGTGGGCAGACTTCCCTAGGTATCGATTGGCGACATACAGAATCCGCGGCTGACCTATGCGGATCCGTGGGCTGCCGCATCCAGGCAGCCCGTGTCGCAAAACTGGCGATGGAGGAGCGGACGTCTTCTTGGGACTTTAAGCCGCCCCACGCGTCGTCAGGAGTATTTGTACCCAGCCTTCTCCATCAGCGACTTGGCCAGATCGATGCTGTATTCGATCGGCTTCAAGTCCTGCTTGTCGTAGTCCGGCGACGTGAATGGCATGGGCACGGTGCCTGGCTGACCGTAACCGGCGATCAGGTTCTTGATGATCTGGTCGCGCGGAATGACGTGGTTGAATGCCTGGCGGATATAGGTTGCAGCCTCTGCCGCGCGGGTAGGATCGGCCTTGCCGAGTGGCGTATCGACACCTGTCCCGAAAACCGGATGCATGTGATTGATGCAGGTCTGCTGCCACTTGTAGCTGTCGAAAGTGAGGATCTTGCCCCACTCTTCATCAATCGTGCTCGCCAGCGTGCCGATATCGTACATCGGATCGTGTGCATCGATTTCGCCGGCCTTCAGGGCCGATAGGACCGCATCGGCACCCTCGATGTTGACGACGTAGAACTCGGTGACGTTGCCGGGCGTCTTTTTCCAGTAATTGGTGTTCTTGGTGAACTTGTAGGCCTTGCGAACCGGATCGAAGCCGGCCGGAATCCAGGGGCCGGTGCCAACAGCACCCTTGGCGGTATAGGTCTGGCCCGAGGACGTCTTGACCTCGAAGCTGCCGGTCCATGTCGATACCGTGTGCTTGCGGAAATCCTCGGGCTTGATCGAGGAATAGGCATGCTTCGGCATGATCGAGATGACGGGCAGAACGAAGCCTTCGAAGAGGACGGTGTAGGCCGGCAGCGTAACGCTGATCTCGTAGGGTGAAACCATCTTGTAGGCGGATTCGGATCCGAACGCACTGGCCAGCGAATTGTGCTGCACCGAGCCATAGGCCGGATCCATGATCGTATCCCAGGTATAGATGACATCCTCGGCGGTGAACTCCTCACCGCTGTGCCATTTCACACCCTTGCGCAACTTGAGCGTCCAGTTGAGTCCGTCGGGCGATGACGTGAAGCTTTCGACCAGTGCAGGCTCGGCCTTCTTCTCCTGCCAGTTGTTGTAGGCGAGAAGTGAGTTATAGGCGGGGCCGAAAATGTTGGACTCGTTGTAACCGGCGGTAAACATCGGCACCAGCGAGGAAGGCGGCTGCCAAGAGGCGAAGGCGGCGGAGATGGGCTCGCTTCCGGCATTCTTGATCGTCCAGTTTTCAGGGCGCGGGAAGAAGACCGGATTGTAGGTGGTCTCGTTGAAGCCTTCGAGATCGGGATTGATGGCGATCACATCCTGCGGATAGAAGACGATATTGAGCGGCTGGACATCGTACCAACGCTTCTGGAAGGCTTTCAGAGCCTCCGACCGGACGGCCGGATCAGGCGAATGGGAATATTTGCTCATCGCCTCTTCGAGAACCGGATCATCGATCCGGTAGAAATTCTGGCCGAGCGGCGGCATGGCGCGCTTGGCGTAGAGAAGATCCGGCACCGGGACGAGCGTGTTGTAATAGATGCGCTCTGAATACATGTCATAGCCGCCCTCGGTATAGGTGGCGCCGGTCTTGTTGGCGCGCCGGGCGATAATCTCGGATGGCGGGACATAGCTGGTGACCACCTCGATCCCCAACTGGGCGATGTTCTTGCCGATCAGATCCGTCCAGATCATGCGGGTCTGCTGGTTGTTGAAGATCGTCAGATAGAACTTGAAGAACGGGGTCTGGGCTTTCGCGGGTGTCCAGACGACAGTCGGAACGGTCACGGCGGCGGCACCGACGCCGACCGTTCGCATGAACTCTCGGCGGGTGGGGCTGTATTTCGACATCTTGTTTCCCTCTTATGGTTCTTGAAATATGCGCATGGGTCATCTGCCCCCGGTTTGCTCCGGTGGTCGTTCTATTGCTCGGCCACAGCCGTAGCTGCGGTCACAGTATCGGGCTCAACCGTCGCGATGGCTCTTTGGATTGGCAGCATCGGAAAGGCCGTCCGCCAACAGATTGAACCCCATCACGGTGATGAAGGTCATCGCACCCGGAGCCAGTGATGCGACCGGATAGATCTTCAGCGACTGATAATTGAAGTAGAGCATCTGCCCCCAGCTGACGGCATTGGGATCACCGAAACCGAGGAAGGAGATCATTGCCTCGGCAAGAATGGCGCCGCCAACCTCCAGCGCGATCAGCACGACCACGGATGGGAACGCGTTGGGCAGGATTTCCTGAATGACGATCTGCCGGCCGGTCAATCCATTGCAGCGCGCGGCCATGATGAATTCCAGATTCTTGATCCGCAGGAATTCGCCGCGCGTCATGCGCGCGACCGGCGCCCAGGCAAACAGGCCGATCATCAGGATGATCACCAGAAGATTGAAATAGGAAACCCCTTCCAATGCGCTTCCCGTCACCGCCTTCGACAGGACGCGGACGACCGCTAGAATGATGATGAAGATCGGCATGACGAGAAAGAACTCCGCCACCCGCATCATGACTTCGTCCACCCAGCCACCGCGATAGCCGGCAATGCCGCCGAAGAGGATGCCGATTGTGCCGGAGATCAGCGCCGCGCCAAGACCGACGATCAATGCGGTCCGCGAGCCGTAGATGATCTGAGTGAGTACGTCATAGCCCATCCGGTCGGTACCGAGCCAATGGGCCGCACTCGGCCCCATATTGGCGCCGACCGTATACATGGCCGACTGGTCCTTTGGCGCATAGGGCGACAGGAAGGGTCCGAAGACGGCAAGGAGCAGGACGAAAGATACCAGGACGAAGCCGATACGACCGGTCATGCTGTCGCGAAGGCAGCGGCGCAGCAGTCCCAGTCGTGGCGAAGGACGATTGCCGATGGCGTCTGCGGCGTCGAGGGCGGTGTCGTTATTGCTCAGGGTCATGGCAATCTCCTCAACTGAGCCGCACGCGTGGATCGACGACGGCGTAGATGATATCCGTCAGCGTCGTCATGCAGATCAGCGCCAGGGCAATGACGATGCTGATGCCCATGATCAGCGGATAGTCGAGCTGCTGGATCGCGGTGACGTAAAGGGAGCCGAGGCCGGGCCAGGTGAATACGGTTTCGGTCACCGGAGAGGTGCCGAGCATCAGGCCGAGCAACAGACCCACATAGGTGATGACCGGCAAAAGGACCATGCGCAGCGCATGCTTGCGGATGATGGCGCCTTCGCTGAGACCCGACGCGCGGGCCGTCTTGATGAAATCCTGGCGCAGTGTTTCTATCATATTGGTGCGCACGAGAAGCGTCAGTGTGGCAATGTTGAAGAAGGTCAGCATCATCACCGGCATCACCATGTGCCAGAGCCCGTCGAGAAAGGCGCTTCCCATCAGCATCCGCCGCGTCGAGATCACGCCATAGCTCGGGAACCATCCGAGCAGGAAGGAGAACAGGTAGATGAGGATGACGCCCATGAAGAAGGCCGGCATGGACTGGCCGAGCAGCACGACGCTCATGATGGTGAAATCGCGCTTGCTGTGCTGGCGCCGTGCAGCATATGTGCCGGCAAGCAGGGCCAAAATGACCGAAATGATGATCGCCGGGAGCTGGATCTTTGCCGATTGCAGGCCCCAGGAGCCGATCATCTGTCCGACCGGCAGGTTGTAGACGATGCTGGTGCCGAAATCGAGGTGCAGGATGCTGCCGATCCAGATGAAGTAGCGTTGCAGCAGAGGCTTATCGAGGCCGTATTGAGCGGAGATCATGTCGATCGTGCTCTGGGATATTCCAGGCGTTTCCGCCAACATCAGTTGAACCGGATTGCCGAGCATATTGATCAGGAAGAAGATCATGGCCGATGTGCACAGCATCATGATGGCCGCGTAGATGAGGCGTCGGATTATGTAGCGGGCGGTATCCATCGATATGCGTTCCTGTTAGCGGTAGGGGTGGTCGCTGAACGTGGTGGCGCTTGCCGGTGCTAGCTTTCGGTGAGAGTGAGCCTTTCCTCGTTTTTCCGCCCTGGTATGGCGGCGACGAGATTGCGGGTGTAGTCGTTCTTCGGAGAGCGGAAGATCTGCGCCGGCAGGCCGTATTCGACGATCTGGCCCTTATGCATGACGGCGATCTCGTCGCAGATCTGGCTTGCCACCCGAAGATCGTGGGTGATGAAGATAATGGCGACCTTGGTCGCCTGCTGGACATCGGAAAACAGTTTCAGGATCTGCGCCTGTATGGACACGTCCAGGGCCGAAATCGCCTCGTCCGCAACGATCACTTCCGGATTGAACATCAGCGCCCGCGCAATGCCGATCCGCTGGCGCTGGCCACCCGAAAACTCGTGCGGGAAACGGTTCATGGCCGAGGCGGGCAGGCCGACGATATCGAGATAGCGCAGAGCCGCCGCGCGGGCGACACCGGCTGTTTCGCCATGGGTAATTGGACCGACGGTCAGAATATGATCGATGCGGTGACGTGGATTCAGCGATCCGAAAGGGTCCTGAAAGACCATCTGGATATTGCTGCGCTGTTTGCGAAAGACCTCTTCCGGCAGCGGGGCAATATTGCTCCCATTCAGAACGATCTCGCCGGCATCGCTGTCGATCAGTTTCAGGAGCAGTTTTCCGAGCGATGATTTTCCCGAGCCGCTTTCCCCGACGATACCGAGCGTGCGCCCCTTGCGGATCTCGAAGCTGACGCCATCGACCGCGGTCACGTGCCGCTTCCTCGACAGGAAGCTCCCACCCGTCTGATAGGTTTTTCGAAGATCGCGAACGGAGAGTACGACCGGCGCTTCGGGCTGAATGGCCCGCACCTCGTCGGACAGATGCGGCACTGCTGCGACCAGCTGGCGGGAATAGGGATGTTGCGGCGTTTCAAGCACCTGCCGTGCCGTACCTATTTCGACGCACCGCCCCTTCTGCATCACCATCACACGGTCGGCGATTTCACCGACGACCCCAAAATCGTGGGTGATGAAGATCACGCTCATCTTCTTGCGGCGCTGGATATCCTTGATCAGCCGCAGGATCTGCGCCTGGGTCGTGACGTCGAGCGCAGTGGTCGGCTCGTCGGCGATCAGGATTTCCGGCTCCAGCGCCAGCGCCATGGCGATCATCACGCGCTGCCGCTGGCCACCGGAAAGCCGGAACGGGTATTGATCCAACATCATCTCCGGATCGGGAAGACCGACTTCCCGCATCAGCGCAAGAGCGGACTGCCGGCGAGTGGCCGGGGTCCCGACATTATGGGCCGCCATGACGCCGGCAATCTGATTGCCGACGGTCATCAGCGGATTGAGGGCAGACAGCGGATCCTGGAAGATCATCGAAATCGATCGACCACGCAGCGTGCGAAGTTCGTCTTCGCCAAGCGTCAGGATGTTCTTGCCATGAAACAGGATCTGTCCCTGTTCCGTCTTCAGGTTTGGCGGCAGAAGACCGAGGATCGTATTGGCCAAGGCCGACTTGCCGGAACCGGATTCTCCGATGATGCAGAGGATTTCGCCTTGTTGCAGATCGAAACTGACGTCCTCGACGGCATAGTGGCGGTCCATGCCGGCGGGGAGCGCGACCGACAGGTTGTCTATCCTGAAAGAGCCGAGTGCAGCAGAGGCCGCGTCGGCAATCTCCGTCCTGTCCGATATTGCGGTCGATAGAAGCAAAGCGTCACCTTTTCAGGGACCGGCACGCAACAAGTGGCTGTCAAAGCCGCTTACGGCCGGTCGTTGTGGAAAACGGGGGCGTCGGTTGTTCTGTGAACTCGATGTCTGACCGGAGGCCGGAAATTGCCCACGACAGTCCATGCAATGCAATGCTACGCAAATGCCGAAGCTGCGCTCCGGCTCAGTACTCGGATTGAAAATGTGTCTGCAGCGACAATGGCTTGTTGCGCTGCGAAAAAATGTATAGGCGGTCCCGCATAAAGGGAAATTTGATATACCGTTGAGCCTATAAATTTTTCAAATGCCGGCTATCCTTCCGTGAAGGTAAAACCGGAACGCCGCTGGTGTCGATATGTCGGAGATGATATGCGGGATGGCGACCGCGGTCCGTCCGACCCCGCCCGAAAAGGGCGTGCGAGGTGCGGACTGAGAGAAATCCTACAGGATTCCGTTGCCGCCCCCTTGATCAAGATCAACGGGATTGCTCTCTCCGGTGGCTCGCGGGCCAAGAGCAGATCAATTGCCTATTCGGGGCACCCGGCGGTCCTCAACCTGAGAACCGCTCCCGCCATTCCTTCGGTCCGACGCCGAGCCTGCGCAGGAATACGCGCCGCATGGTCTCGGCGGAACCGAACCCGCATTTGCGCGCAGTAGCAGAAACCGATGCGCCGGCTTCGAGCAATCCCTGAGCCCTTTCCAGCCGGATCGTCTCGACCACCTCAACCGGCGTGCAGCCTGTCCGCTTCCGATAATGGCGGGCAAAGGAGCGCCGGCTCATGCCCGCCTTGTCTGCAAGCGTGTCGAGCGTCAGCGGACGTGCCAGATTTGCCGACATCCAGGCGTGAAGATCCGAAAACCTCTCATCACTTGCTTGAAGCTTCAGCGGCGCGCTGAACTGCGACTGACCGCCCGGTCGCTTGAGAAACACCACCAGTTCACGCGCGACGGCAAGGGCGAGTGGTCGTCCGTGATCTTCCTCCACCATCGCCAGGGCGAGATCGATCCCTGCCGTGACACCGGCTGACGTCCAGATCGATCCGTCACGCAGGAAGATCGGGTCGCGCTCAAGGCTTACCTGCGGAAATCGCGAGGCGAATTCGTCGCAGCGGTGCCAGTGCGTGACGGCACGGCGGCCATCCAGCAATCCGGCTTCAGCCAGCAAGAATGCCCCGCTGCAAACCGCAGCCATCCTTCGGACACGGCTCGCCCGGCTACGAACCCATTCGATCAGCTCCGGACGCCGGCAAGCAGCATTCACGCCACTGCCGCCGACCACGATGGCGGTATCTAGCGTCGGCATGCTCCCTGCGAAAGGCTGGCACTTCAGCGTGATGCCCGAATTGCAGGTGACCTCGGCCTCGTCCGCGACAAGGGCGATCTCGTAGAGCGGCACCTTGGCAATTGCGTGCGACAGTTCATTGGCGGACGCAAAAACCTGCGCAGGGCCGGTTACGTCGAGGAGTTGGGCGTTGGGGAAAACCAGAATTTCAATCCGGCGTGTCATGGCGATTGGCACAAAACGAGGGAATATTGGCATTCGTGCCAAACTATTCCCTGTCATGGTCGTGTGGTCAAGACAGGAGAAAGATGATGTCCCTTCGCTTTGGTATTCTGTGCTTTCCGGGCGTGCAGCAACTCGACCTTACCGGTCCATATGAGGCTTTCGCATCCGCTTCCGATACACAGGTCGATCTCGTTTGGAAGACCACCGAGCCGGTCCGCTCTTCGACTGGGCTATGGCTGACACCTGATGTAAGTTTCGCCGAGGCGCCTGATTTCGACGTCATCTGCGTTCCGGGCGGCGGCGGAGTGAACCCTCTGCTGACGGACGCGGAAACCCTGGATTTCGTGCGGTCCCAGGCGGAGACCGCCCGCTTTGTCACCTCGGTATGCACGGGCTCGCTGGTTCTCGGGCAAGCGGGCCTGCTCGCAGGAAAGCGCGCTGCTACGCACTGGAATGCGATGGACCTGCTGGCGGCCTTTGGCGCCATCCCGACAGAGGAGCGGGTCGTTCGCGATGGCAAGCTGATAACTGCCGGCGGTGTTACATCCGGGATCGATTTCGGCCTTTCGGTCATTGCGGAATTGATGGGGAAGGATGAAGCCGAAACCATCCAACTGTCGCTTGAGTATGCGCCGGCGCCGCCTTTCGATGCGGGACTGCCGTGCCGTGCCCGCCCGGAGATTGTCGCGATTGCACGCCAGCGCATGGCGCAGTCGCGAAAGGAGCGTGAAATACTTCTTTCACCTGCTCGGCGGACGCCCGATCATTGAGCAGAACCGGCCCTTAATTCCTCATATGGTCTGAAACTTCGTGCCTTTGGCATTCCCTCCGCCAGCAGCCTGAGAGACGATGTTTTGCCTGTCGATCCGTGGTGAACGGCGGGTCGAGGTCGGCGGGTGTTCAACCGGTCTGCCACGATATCCGGGGAACGGCCGGCATCGGCCAGCCCGGTCACCGAAAGGTGTTGTGACGGACGGAGCGAGTTGCCATCATGCCCAAGCTTTCGCCATAATGTCCCACATTGTAGCCTGGCGGGAATCGGAAAGCGGGGACTGGTGCGGATGAAGCTTGTGAATGTGGCGATGACGCTGGGTTGCGCCACGGCTGGCATCGCGTTCATGTCCACGCCGGCCTTGGCTCATCCGCACGTCTTCGCCGACGGAAAGGCCTATCTTGAGACCGATCCCATCCGCGAACTTCTGGCCGTCAGGAACACCTGGACGTTCGATGCGCCTTTCTCAGCCTTTGCGGTCACCGGTCTCGACAAGAACCATGACCACAAGCTGGAGCCGGACGAGTTGAAGCCCTTGGCGGCGACATCGATGAAAGCGCTTGAGGAATATCATTTCTTCAGCTGGGTCACGAGCAAGGGCAAGCAGGTGGATCTGGCCCCCCCGCGGGACGCATCCTATCGGTTCGAGCATGGCCGGCTGACTCTGACATTCACCATGCCGCTGAAGCAGCCCGTTCCCTTGGATGGAGATCTCAAGGTCGAGGTCTTCGATCCCGAATATTTCGTCGCTTATACGTTTCCCGATCACGATGCCGTTGCGATCGATGGCAAGGCGCCGGGATGCGAGGCCCATTACGTTCCGCCCAAGCCGCTCGATTCAAAAATGATGGCGGCCCTTGCCGCCATACCGGTGGATCAACATGACCTGCCGCCGGCTCTCGCGGATGCCGCCGTCGGGCTTGCAAATATCTTCACGGTGACCTGCCAATGAGAGTGCTTCCAGCAGCATTGCAGGATGCGAGACTGAAGCTTGCGACAGGCCTCGCCTGTCTGCTGCCGGGCTCTGCCTTCGCCGCCGGCAGCCCGTTCGGTGTGGCGACGCCCGATGCGCCGGGGATGGGCGCCGTTTCGGGGCCTGCAGCACCTATACTTCTTCTGGCGATCCAGTGGCAGACCTACTTCTACAAACAGCTCACCGCTGCTCTTGATCAGTTTGCCCTCGGAGGCAACGCGGCCTTCTGGCTAGTATTCCTGAGTTTTGTCTATGGTATCCTGCACGCGGTCGGCCCCGGCCACGGCAAGGCGGTGATGTCGAGCTACGTCATGGCGACCGGCGAAACACTCAAAAGTGTTGTCACGCTGTCGGTGCTGGCAAGCTTCCTGCAGGCGATCTCGGCAATCGTGATCATCGTCGTGGCCGTCACCATCCTCGATGCGACCGCAACCGAGATCACCCGGATGACGGATCAGATCGAGATCGTCAGCTACGGCCTGATCACGCTGGTCGGCCTTGCAATGGTCGCCGCGAGATCGAGGCAATTCTTCTCTCGCGGCCCGAAGGGCATCGCCGGGCCGACCGGCGCTACATCCGCCTATGCTTGCGAAGGCTTCGTCAACGGCGAGCCTGTGGGCCGGCGCTGGAGTACAATGTGGCATCTGCTGCGCCATGCAGAAGACTGCCGATGCGTCGAACATATCGGGCTCGCCTATGCCACCCGGCCGCGGGCGACAATCCGGGAACGGCTTGCGACAGTTGCTTCCGTCGGCGTGAGGCCATGCGCCGGCGCGCTGATCGTTCTCGTCTTCGCCCTTTCCCAGGGCCTCGCCCTCCCCGGCATCCTGTCGGTATTCGCCATGGCGGCCGGTACTGCCCTGACAGTCAGCCTGGTCGCCGTCGCGGCGGTCTTTGCGCGTGCCATGGTGCTGAGGCTTGCAGCGCCGGCCCAAGGAACCACACGACGGGTTTCAGCAGGCCTGCAACTTTTGGCCGCGGCTGCCGTATTGTTGTTCGGGCTGACGATGGAAATCGGCGCCATGGCGTCTGCCGGCATGGTTTGAAATTATTGTGACCTCCCGTCTTGTGCGGGCAGCGGGCGCGGGAATTTACTTGACGGCGCAGGATGATAGAAAGGCGCCGGCCTTGAAAGATGAATGTGGACCTTACGGAGCGTCGCATGGCATGACGATCACAAGACGGACCTTTGTGACTGGTACGACCGCCGGTGTGCTGGCCCTCGCGGCATCGCAGGCTATGGCGGCGACGGGAACGAACCAACCGATGGTCGTTCTAGACCCCGGCCATGGCGGCCATGATCCTGGCGCGATCGGAGCGACGGGCCTTTACGAGAAGCATATCGCGCTGATGGTCGCGACGAGGCTCAAGCCGGTCTTGGAAACGAAGCTCGGCTGCTCCGTCGTCCTGACCAGGGGCGATGACGATTTCCTTCCGCTTGCCGAGCGCGTCCGGTTTGCAGAGCAGCACAATGCCGCCCTCTTCCTGTCCGTGCACGCGGATGCGCTCACCGACCGCCGCGTGCGTGGCGCAAGCGTCTATACGGGCGCGGCATCGGCTTCGGACGCGCAGACGCAGAAACTGGCCGACCGCGAAAACAGCGTCGATCCGGCCGCCAATCTCGGATTGGACAATGTTTCGCCTGAAGTTGCTTCCATTCTGGAAAACCTGATGGAGAGAGAGACCAAGGCCTTTTCGTCGCAAGTGCAGGGAGAACTGATCAAATCGCTCGGACATCACGTCAAGCTGCTGCACAATCCGCAACGCCATGCCGATTTTGCCGTCCTGCGTTCGACGGCAGTTCCAAGCGCCTTGATGGAAATGGCCTTCATGTCCAATCCCGCCGACGAAAGACTTCTGAATTCTACCCATTACCAGGATGCGATCATCGGCTCTGTTACAGATGCTGTCGGACGGTTCATCGGCAGGCCGGTTGCTGTAAGATAGGGGCTGCGTGAACTACAATTTTCCCAAAGGCGCACCGCCATTCTGGCTTCTCATTCTGATGCTCTCAGGATGTACCATCCCCGGTGATGCCTACGAGCCTCAGATCGGGCCATCCCAGACGCCTGCCATCGTTTCCGAAGTGCAGAAAGGCAATACCGATGCGGAGCTCGCGGCGCGGCAACGCCCCGAAATTCTCGCGCGTTTCGGCGGCGAATATAAGGACGCCAAGACGGAACGGCTCGTCGCGCGGATCGAGGGCGCGTTGACTGCGGTTGACGAGAATCCCCAGCAGTCGTTCCGGGTCACCATTCTGGATTCGCCAACGATCAATGCTTTCGCCTTTCCCGGTGGCTATCTCTACGTCACCCGAGGACTTCTGGCGCTCGCCTCCGATGCTTCGGAAGTTGCCGCGGTGCTCGGGCATGAGATGGCCCATGTTACGGAAAATCACGGCTATCAACGGGCGCAGCAGGCTGAGACGGAGGAAATTGCCGATCAAGTCGTCGCCCATCTCTTCCCCAACGACCGGGTCAACGAACTTGCCACGCGAGCAAAAGGCAAGATGCGCCTCGCTGCTTTTTCCAGACTACAGGAAGTCCAGGCGGATGAAATCGGCATTCGTACCATCGGCGAGGCGGGATACGACCCTTATGCCGCAGCCGACTTCCTGACGACGATGCAGACCTATAACGACTTTCTGTCGGGCGGAACGTCCTCGTCAACTCAAGCCGTCGACTTCCTGGCGGACCATCCGAGCACGCCGCAACGAGTAGCTTTGGCGCGCGACAGGGCCAGCGCCTTCGGTCAGGAGGGAAAAGTCGGCGAACGCGGTCACGACTATTACCTCAATGGTATCGATGGAATGCTCTATGGGCCAAGCCCCGACGGCGGCCTTCTGCGCGACAATACCTTGCTGCTGCCACAGATCGGCATCCGCTTTGCATTTCCGGCAGGCTTTACCGCCGAGAACGACAATGGCGTGGTCCAGGCCGGCGGCCCGCAGGACAGTGCCATACGCTATGACAGTATTTCAGACGATGGGATCGGCTCACTCAGCGATTACCTGTCGAGTGGCTGGGTTACCGGATTGGACAAGGAAAGCGTCCATCAGGTTTCCTTCCAGGGGCTCGAAGGAGCGGTAGCGTCTGCAGCAAGCGACCAGTGGTTCTTCGATGTTGTGGTCGTTCGCGCAAACAAGAAGATACTGCGGTTTATCGTTGCTGCCCAGAAGCGGGACGCACTTGCGTCGATCACCACTCCACTCTGCGATAGCATCCGCAAGATGACCGATGCCGAAATCAACGATGCGAAACCGACGCGGATACGTGTCATTACGGCTGGTCCGAATGATAGCGTCGATACCCTTGCAAGCAGGATGGACGGTGTTGCGTCTCCAGTTGAGATGTTTCAGATCATCAACGGCCTGCCCGATGGCTATGCAGTTCATCCAGGCGAGTTGTTCAAGATCATATCCAGCCGGTGATTTCCAGCGGTAACCGGTCCGCAAACGGAAGCTCAAAAACGTCTTATCGTGCATATGCAAGGGGCTCCACCGACCCGGCTCGAATGGCGAGGGGGAAATCGGACGGAGCGTACGGCAAGAAACGACAGCGTGGCTATCCGTTCTGGCAGCGCACTTCCAGCCGGGTGGCAACCAGTTGCGAGTAGTCCGTTCCGGTCGGATCGTTGAAGAAAAGCGTCGTCAACATGGCCTGGTTTTCCGCAAGGATTTCCTTCGAACCTGGCCTGACGACCTTACGGGTACAACGACTGAAGCCTTCGCCGCTTGTCTTCAGGTCCGTGTCATTTGCAAAATCGAGTGCCGTGTAAAGCGTCGGGTCATAGACACCGAAGATGATCAAGCCTTTCAACAGTGTCTTCTCCGCGGGTCTCTGCGTGAAAGTCAGGACCAGAGACCCGTTGTCATAGGTGGCATGGATGACATCCGGTTTATTGAGCGAGACCGCTTTGCCGTTGATGGTTACGCTGGTGTAGTAGTTGTACTGCGCAAGCGACGTACGGATCGTTTTCGCCACCGCAGCAAGTTCTGGCGGGTCAAGGGTTGAGTTTTCGTTCTTGTCGAAATCCAGCAGCACGGAAGAGGAAAACACCTCGTCGAAACGCCAGGTGTCACGTAATTCCGACAGGTCACCACTTGCATCTGCCACGGCCTCGAAACTGGCATCCACAAAGATATGCGGGTGAGCGAAGGCGAGCTTTGGAAATGCCAGAAAAATGATCAGGATCGCTGCGGCAAATCGGCTTCCAAAATGGGTGGTGATCATGTGATGTCACTCGAAGAAAAATGCGGCCAATTCAAGTTCGGCAACATCAGGTAATGACAGGAGATGCGCAGATATGGAAGCTCGCGTTGCTGGTGAACCTGTGAATGCGCCGGATGAAGAAGTGATGGCTTGCAGCGATGGTTCCGCCGTTGCCGCCAAGGGAGGAGATGCAACTTCAGGCCGGACGATAGGATGGCCCCTGCGGGCTGTCCTGTTCCTGTTGCTGAGTGGCGTCTCCTGCATGTCCTGGCAATATTTGCAATCACGCCCGACCGATACGGCCAAAGGCCTTTTGTCCTGGCGTGATCATTCCGTTATCACCGAGGGAAGAAGCCTTTATCAGCAGAATTGCACGAGTTGCCACGGTCCGGCGAAAGGCCGTCCGCTCGCCTGGAATGGGCCGGCGGGATTACCGAAGGCTCCGCCGCAGGATGCGAGCGGGCATACCTGGCAACATCCCGACTTTGCGCTGTTCCAATTGGTTCGCGATGGCGTGGCCGCGGGAAATTGCGCCCCGCTTGCGCCTGACAGCATGCCGAAATTCGGAGCCATCCTGTCGGATGATGCAATCCTTGCTGTTCTCTCCTACATCAAGTCCACATGGCCCGCCGACATAAGAAAGTACCAGAGCGACGTGAATACGATGTACCAACCCTATAACGTCGCGATCGGCAAATTGATCCGCGCCGACAGTCCTAGCCAGAAGTAGCGACAGCCCTCAATCAGGGTCTGCGATCACCAGCGCGACGGCGATTGGATTGCGTCTCCATCCATGCTCCGCAGGGCATCGTGCGGACAGGCAATTTTCCGCAGAGAAATGCCTGTCCGGGAGCCGGTGTGTACAAAACTGGTGCCATGCGGTTCAGACGGCACCAGCGATGATCAATTCGCCATTGCGGCTGAGACCTTGTCGACGTTGTAACGGAACATTTTCTCGTAGGTCGAAGCCGGACCACTCTTCTTGGAGAGAGCCTCGACATAAAGCTCGCCGCCCGGCGTTGCGCCGGTCGCCGCGGCAACCTGCTTGACGAGCTTCGGATCGTTGGAGTTTTCGAAGAAATAGGCCTTCACGCCTTCCGACTTGATCTGGCCGATCAGCTTGGCGACGTCGGCGGCCGATGCTTCGGTTTCCGTCGAGACACCGAGCGGCGACAGGAACGTAACCTTGTACTCGCGGCCGAAATACCCGAACGCATCATGGCTGGTCAGGATCTTGCGCCTGTCTTCGGGGATGGCATCAAGCTTGGAATGGGCATAGGCGTCGAGGGCCTGAACCTTCTTGCGATAGGCGTCCGCATTCGCCTTGAACGATGCTGCATCCTCCGGATCGGCCGCCTTGAGGGCTTTTTCGATATTGTCGATCCAAACCAGGACATTGACCGGGCTGTTCCAGACATGCGGGTCGGTGATCGTCTTGCCATCCTCTTCCATCGTCCGTGTGTTCACGCCTTGCGAGGCGACGACAGGCGTTCCCTTGTAGCCGGAGGCTGTGATCAGGCGATCCATCCAGCCCTCAAGGCCCTCGCCGCTGACGAAGACGACATCGGCAGCCTTCAGGTTGCGGGCATCGGTCGGCGACGGCTCGAATTCGTGGGGATCGCCATCGGGACCGACCAGCGACTTGACCTTGACATGGTCACCGCCGACTTCATGGACGACATCGGCGAGAACGGTGAAGCTCGCTACTGCGTTCAGCGTCTTTGCGGAAGCCGCACTCGCATAGGCCGTCAGGGCAATCAGTGCCGTGCCCATATAGGCGAGGTTTCGGATGTGTTTCATTCTAGATCTCCTTGGAAGCATCCTCAGATGCGGGCTGGAAAGAGACGCCTGAGAGCGCCGGATGGGCAAAGCAGCAGCGATGCGCAGTAGATGAAGGCGGCGATCAGGATGATCGTCGGACCGGAAGCCAGATCCCAGTGATAGGAAACGATCAGGCCGGCAAAGCCTGAGACCGCAGCAGCGACCGCGGCGATCGCCATCATGGCCGGAAGGGTTTTGGCCCAGAGTTGGGCGACGGCTGCCGGCAGCATCATCAGGCCGACCGCCATCAGCGTTCCGAGCGCCTGGAAGCCTGCGACGAGATTGAGGACGACCAGAAACAGGAACAGGAAGTGATAGGCGGACCCGTATCCCCTGACGGAACGAAGGAAACCCGGGTCGAAGCATTCGGCGATAAGCGGCCGGTAGACGACCGCCAGAACAACCAGGGTGAAGGATGTGATGCCGCCGACGAAATAGAGTGCTGTCGAATCTATGGCGAGGATCGTGCCGAACAGGACATGCAGCAGATCGATATTGGAACCGCGCAGAGAGACGATCAGGACACCGGCGGCAAGCGATGCCAGGTAGAAGCTCGCAAAGCTCGCATCCTCCTTCAGCACGGTGGTTCGGCTGACCAAACCCGACAGGAGCGCAACGATCAGGCCGGCCACGACACCGCCGAGCCCCATGGCCGGCAGGGATAGGCCGCCGGCGATGAGAAAGCCTATTGCCGCTCCGGGCAGGACAGCATGGCTCATGGCATCGCCGACAAGGCTCATGCGCCGCAACATCAGCAGAACGCCGATCGGGCCGGAGCCGAGACCGAGACATACGCAGGCGATGAGGGCGCGGCGCATGAAGCCATATTCTACGAAGGGATCGAGAAAAATGTCGTAGAGGCTCATCACATCACCGCCGCAAACGCGGGCGCCATGTCTTCCGACAGTGCCTTTGCCCGCATCAGGTTCGCGCTCGACATCACCATGTCGGTCGCACCCCAGCCGATTGCCTCTTTCGACAGGAGAAGCGTCTGGGGAAAATGTGCCCTGACCTGGTCGAAGTCGTGCAGGACGGCAACGATCGTGCGGCTCTCCGACTTCCAGTGGGTTATGATCGCCAGCAGGTCGCGGGTCGTTGTCGCATCGATGGCGGTAAAGGGCTCGTCGAGAATGATGAACTTGGGATCCTGCAGCAGCAGGCGGGCAAACAGCACGCGCTGGAACTGACCGGATGACAATGCTCCGATATGTTTACGGCCATAATCCTGCAGGCCGACAGCCTTCAGGGCCTCCATTCCACGCTCCGCCATGCGGCGGGAAAGCCCGCGAAATCCGCCGGTCTCCCGCCATGCTCCGAGCATGACCGTCTCAGCGACAGTCAGGGGGAATTGGCGTTCGATCTGGGTCGCCTGCGGCAGGTAGCCAAAATCCTCGCGGCGCAGTCCGCCGCGATCGATTGCCCCGGATGCAAGCGGCAGATCCTGCATCAATGCCTTCAGGAGTGTCGACTTGCCTGCACCATTCGGCCCGGCGATCGCCGTGACACTGCCCGGCGCAAAGCTTCCGGTCACGCCTTTCAGGGCAATATGGCGGTCATAGGCGACGCTGACATTGTCGAAGCTGACAGCGGCGGTCATGAGAGCGAGATCGCCCAATAGATCGCAAGCCAGAGAAACAGCAGGAGGAGCGCGACGGAAAGCAGGCGCGACAAAGATGAGCGTGCGATCAGGGATGTCTGGAAGGGGTTTTTTCTGTCTCTTGCCATGGCGATCGTTGCGGGTGGGAACATGGACACTGCCGAGGCCGGAAAACTCAGTAATGTAATGTTACATCGTTACGTTCAATAAAAAACGTAATAACATTACACTGCAAGGCTTTGTCAATCCCCGAACTGCGTTCTGCAGAACTCGGCATGTTGCAGACTTCGATAATGGCGTCAGGAGCGCGCCAAACGGCAACGCCTGTTATCTTGGGCAAAGACGGCGATCTGGGCTCTGCATCGGATGACATGCCGGCAAGGCATGTTTGACATCATTCCTCGACAGCAGACGACAAGACTTGGGCCCGGAGCCTCGCCTAGCGTATCCCCGCGCGCATGAAGCTTTGAATGAAGGCGCGCTGGAACAAAAGGAAGAGGATCATCAGTGGCGCCGACGTCATCAGTGCGGCGGCGCAGATGATCGACCAGTCGATACCCTGGTCGACGGAGGAAAATACCTGCAGCCCTACAGTCAGCGGGCGCTTGTCCACCGAACTGGTGACGATCAGCGGCCAGAGAAAATTGTTCCAGTGATAGCTGACCGAAACGAGGCCGTAGGCGACATAGATCGGCCGGGCCAGCGGCAGATAGATGCGCGTAATGGTCTGGAACGTCGTCGCGCCTTCCAGATAGGCGGCATCGTCCAGCTCTCTTGGGATCGTCTTGAAATTCTGGCGCAGAAGGAAGATGCCGAAGGCAGACGCAATGTAGGGAATGGCGATGCCGGTCAGCGTGTCGATCAACCCCATGTCGTGCAATGTCTTGTAGTTCTGCACGATCAAGACGTCCGGCGTTACCATCAACTGCACGAGTACCAGGCCGAACAGGATGCCGCTGCCGCGAAACGGCCAGCGGGCAAGCGCGAAGGCCGCCAGCGTGCAGATGACGAATTGCGCAACCATGATGCCCACGACGAGAATGATCGTGTTGAGGAAGTATCGCGCAAACGGAGCCGCTTCCCACGCCTTGGCGAAATTGCCGAGCGTGAAGGGGGCCGCCAGGGTGAAATGCGTCGCATAGGCAGACGGGTGAAAGGCTGCCCAGAGCGCGTAAAGCATCGGCAGAGCCCACAGGAGCCCGACGAGCCATCCGGCCGTCGTGAAAAGGATCTGGACCATCCGCTCAGACATGCGTCATCCTATCGGTAATGGATCTTGCGATCGAGCAGGAAGAACTGCAGGCAGGCGATCAACGCCAGCACGATCAGCAGCACGCTGGACAAGGCCGCGGCATAGCTGGAATCCCAGAAACTGAATGCTACCTGGTAGATGTAGTAGAGAAGCAGCGACGTCGAATTGTTCGGGCCACCGCCGGTCATTGCAATCACTTGGTCGACGATGCGGAAGGCGTTGATCAGCGCATTGATCGCCACGAACAGTGTCGTCGGCATGACGAGCGGCCAGGTGATCCGCCGAAAAATCTGCCAGCGGCCGGCATTCTCCATCCGCGCGGCTTCGTAGACGTCGGTCGGCACCTGCTGCAGTGCCGCCAGGAAGAAGATCATGAAGAAGCCAGACTCCTTCCACACCGTCACCGCCATCAGCGATGCCAGCGCCGTATCGGGATCGCCCAGCCAGTTCGTGCTGCCGAAGCCGAACAGCCCGGCGATCTGGTCAAGCAGGCCATAACCCGGCGTGTAGAAGAACAGCCAGATATTGGCCGCTGCGATCATCGGCAGGATGGTCGGGGTGAAGAAGGCAAGCCGCAGAAAACCGCGTCCGGGGATGCGCCCGTTGACCCAGAGCGCCATGACCAGCGAAAGCGCGATCGCCACCGGCACGGTGATCAGCGCATAGATGAGGTTGTTGACGAAAGCCTGCCAGAAAATCGGATCGGCCAACATCCGGTTATATTGGGCAATCCCGATGAAATGCGCCGGGCGCGCGCCGCGCGGGGTCGAATAGAACCCTTCGATGAAGGTGGCGACGGCCGGAATATGGGTGAAGACGGCCAGTAGGACGACCGCCGGCAGAACCATCAGCCAGGCCCGGACATGAATATTGTCGAATAGAGCTTTCATCGCGCCACGAATGTTTGCGGGAAACCGGCACCCGTATCGGGCACCGGTTCCTGTTGATTGCTGTGACCGTCAGTTCTGGTAGGAGGCGAGGATGCCTTCAGCCGTCTTCTGTGCCTGATCGAGCGCCGGCTTGGCGGCACTGGTGCCGGTCAGGATCGCCTGCAATGCGTCGTTGAGAGCCTTGGTGACCTGCTGGTTGTCATGCACCGACAGTTCGGCCTTGGCGACCTTCAACTGATCGCGGGCAACGGCTGCAGCAGGGAAGTCCTTGACATAGGCTTTCATGCGATCGGTCTCCCAGGCGTCGGGGCGGGTCGCGACGTAACCGGTCTGGATGCCCCAGTCGGCCGCAAGTTCCTTCGACGTCAGGAACTTGGCAAGCTTGAGCGATGCTTCCTGCTTGGCCTTGTCGGTGGTCTTGAACAGGTAGACATTGCCGCCGCCGGTTGGCGATCCGCCCTGCACCTTGGCCGGAAGCTCTGCAACGCCGAAATCGAACTTGGCATTGGCGCGGACGTTGGTCAGGTTGCCGGTCGTCGTCCACATCATCGCCGTCTTGCCTTCGAAGAAGTCCTTCGGCGTCGTGCCCCAGTCGATGATGCCCTTCGGCATCACGCCATCCTTCTGGCCGAGATCGGCAAAGAACTGGGCGGCCTCGACGACGGCCGGGCCATTGTAATTGACCTTGGTGCCATCCTGGTTGGCGAGCTCTGCACCGTTCTCGATGGCGAGCGCCTGGAACAGCCAGTAGGGAAAGCCCGACGACGGAATTTCGACGCCCCATTGGGTGACGTTGCCGGATGCGTCCTTTACCTTCAGCTTCTTGGCCGCTGCAACCATCTCGTCCCAGGTCTTCGGGGCATCGGTGATGCCGGCCTTCTTGAAGGCTTCCTTGTTGTAATACTGGACGATGGTCGAGCGCTGGAAGGGAACGCCCCATGTATGGCCTTCGGCCTGGCTGTTGGCCATGAAGGCCGGGTAGAAGGACTTCAGCCACTGGCTGTCATCTGCCGACGTCGCCACCTGATCGAAGGGCAGGATCATGTCCGCGTCGATGAGAGTGAACATGTCGGTCGACAGGAGCACCGCAACGTCGGGCGCATTGCCGGCACGAGCGGCGGTCATCGCCTTGACGATCGAGTCCTGATAGCTGCCGGTATAGACCGGCTTCACGGTGATGTCGGGATTGGCCTTTTCGAATTCAGCCACATAGCCATCGACGATCTTGGTGATCGGGCCACCTACCGCAATCGGATAGTAGAAATTGATCTCGGTGGCGAATGCCGGGCCGGCGATAATGGTGCTGGCGAGTGCGAGACCTGCAAGCGCCTTGGAAAAAGACGTCATCATGTTGGTTCCCTGTGATGTGCGGTTGGTGAAGCAGCCTCAAGGCGGCCGGGTTCTCCGGCGGGCTCGATCCGGTTTCCGCTGTCGCGGTCGAAGACATGCATTGCGTCGGCCCGAAAACGCAGCGGAAGAGTGATGTTGGATGGGGGCGCGTCCGCTCCCCGGACTCGCACACCGATGCGGTGGCGGCCAACCCGGCAGGTCACGAGCGCATCCGCCCCGAGATATTCGATGTCTTCGGCCGTGGCGTCCGGACCGTCGATCCAATGTCCATCCGGAACAGTCGACGTTGCGATCTGCACGTCTTCGGATCGCATGCCCAGCACCAGTCCCTTGCCCGGCCGCGACAGGACCGGCGGATGATCGACGCCCTGGAAGACGGCATTCCTGCCGCTCGCATCGTTGTCGAGATCGATGAAGCTCATCGGCGAGCCGCCGACGAAGCGGGCGGCAAACATCGAGGCCGGGCGCGAATAAAGATCGGAAGCCGTTCCCGCCTGCTCGATCCGCCCGCCATTCATCAGAATGACCTGGTCGGCCATGCTCATCGCCTCGGTCTGATCATGCGTCACATAGATCATCGTCATGCCGAGCCGCTGCTGCAGACTGCGGATTTCCCGGCGCAGGTCCTGGCGAAGCTTGGCATCGAGATTGGACAGCGGTTCGTCCATCAGGCAGACCGGCGCCTCGGCGATCAGCGCGCGGCCAAGGGCGACACGCTGCTGCTGGCCGCCGGACAGCTGGCTCGGCTTGCGGGCCAGAAATGGCTCGAGGCCAAGGATCGAGGCTACTCTCGCCAGCCTTTCGGCAATCTCCGGCTTTGCGACATGCCGGACCGAAAGGCCAAACGTGATGTTGTCGGCGACCGTCATATGCGGAAACAGCGCATAGGACTGGAACACCATGGAGACACCGCGTGCGGCACCGACCCGGCCGGCCACATCCTGGCCGCCGATCCTGATCGTGCCGCCTGTGGCGGTCTCGAGCCCCGCCAGTATCCGGAGCGTCGTGGATTTTCCGCAGCCGGACGGGCCGAGGAGGACGGTCAGGCTTCCTTGTTCGACGCTGAAAGAAATGTCGTCGACGGCGCGGGCATCGCCCCACGCCTTGACCAATGCTTCAACCAATACCCCGGCCACGATCCGCTACCTGCCTTCCGATTATCCTGAAGGCAGCTATCAAAGCTCCATGACGGACCGGTGACAGAGACGGGCCTGCCGCAAGACACTGTCACATTTTCCGCTGATCCGTTGAGTTCCGGGGGTGTCGCCGCATTTTCGGTCGCCGATCACGGCGCGTGGATATGACAGCCGCGCCTTACCAGTCCGGCAGGAAGCCCGGCATGTCGCGGATGGGGGGTGCTCCGGCAAGCCTGTCGAGATCGACTATCGGAGGTGCGAGATCGGGATCGCCCGACAGCAGCGCCTCGACCGAAGCGGCCATGCGCAGCACGCCGAGATCGTCGTGCCGGCGGCCGATGATCTGCAGGCCGAACGGCATGCCCCTGGCATCACGCCCCGCCGGAATGGTGATCGACGGGTGGCCGGCAAGCGTCGAGGCATACGCCATGGCGAGCCAATGGTAATAGCTTTTGGTCGGCTTTCCATCGATCTCGATCGGGTAGAGCTCGTGCCAGTCGCGCGGGCTGATCGTCACCGCCGGGCAGAGAATGAAGTCCCAATCGTCGTAGAAGCGCTGCCAGTTGCGGTAATAGACGGTCTGCGAAGCCAGGACGTCATAGACATCCTGCACGCCATAGGTGAAGGCCTCCTCGATATTGGCCTTCACATTCGGGCCGACCTTGTCGGCATCCTTGGCAAGATAGCGGGCATGGCCGACGAAGCCGACCGCGCGCAACACGGCAAAGATCCGGTCCGCATCATCGCAGGCCGGATGCAGCTCATCCGAGATGCCGAAATTGGGCGCGATCCGTGCCGCCACCGTGCGGAAGGCTTCGCGCACGACGCTCTCGGTCGGCGCGAAGCCGAAATCCTCGGTGAAGGCGATACGCACCGTCTTGAGATCGAGCGGCTTCGGATCGGCAAAGGCTGCCGGATCCCAGGCAGTCTTGCCGTCGACGACGATCGTGTAGGGATCGAGACGATCCGGCCGCGCCAGGATCGACAGCATCAGGCCGAGATCGCCGACATTGCCCGCCATCGGTCCACTGGTCGAAAGCGGAAAAAGCCCGATGGCCCGCAGATCGCCCGGCACGACGCCCGGCGACGGCCGGTAGCCGACGACGCCGCAGAAGGCGGCCGGATTACGCAGGCTGCCGCCCAGATCGGAGCCCGTCGCAAGCGGTGCCATGCGCGCGGCAAGCAGCGCCGCCGAACCGCCGGAGGAACCGGCAGCACTTTTCGTCGGATCGTGCGGATTGCCGGTCGCACCATAGACCTTATTGATCGTGTTTCCGCCGGCGCTCCAATCCGGGTTATTGGTCTTGCCGAGCGGCATGGCGCCGGCCGAGCGCATGGCTGCAACCATGGCATCGTCTCTCGTCGCAATATTGTCGCGGAAGATTTCAGAGCCGAAGGTGGTCGGCAGCCCGGTGACATCGATCATGTCCTTGACGCCGAATGTCACGCCATGCAGCGGCCCGAGCGGTTCACCGGCCATCACCTTGTCTTCCGCCGCCTTCGCCTCATCGACAACCCGGTCGAAATTGCTGGCGATGACCGCATTGATCGCCGGGTTCAGCCCTTCCACCCGCTCGATGCCGGCTTTCGCCATCTCCACGGGTGAGAGCTCCCTGGTGGCAATGAGCCGCGCGGCTTCCCTGGCGGTCAGATCGGCGGGATGGGATTTGGTCATCGTCTTTCTCCAATTGGCATCCGCCGACCTGAGGCCGGATTGCCCGCCTCTTTGGACAGATCGGGAAAAGCAGGGATCAGGCTGTCTTGCGCAGCTCCGAGGCATGATCGGCGATATCGAGGAAAAGAGCGGTCATGACCCGTATCCCCTCATCCGCGATCGACAGGAGCGCATGCTCGTTCGGTCCGTGCTGGCCGCATTCGGCATGGGAATGCGGCACCCAGATCGTCGGCAGGCCTAGAATGTCGGTAAAGGCATCATTGGGCAGCGACCCGGCGAGGTTGGGAAGAACATGCGGCGGCTTGCCGCTGCTTGCGGCAATCGACCGTTCGACGAAGCCGACCCACGGGTGATCCGGCGAAAAGCGTGTTGCCCTGAACGGCTCTTCCTTCAGTCCCAAGACCTCGACCATCGAAAAACCATGGGCGTCGAGATGGCGCCGCAGGGCAGGCAGGATATCGTCGACATCAGTTCCCACGACGAAGCGCAGCTGGCAGCGGGCCCGGGCCGAGCTCGCAATGGCATTTTGCGGGGCGGCGATATTGCCTGCGGAAATCGCCAGCACGGCGAAAGAATTCCAGCCGAACACCCGTTCGGAGGGCGTCAGCTCGGCTTCACCCCAGTCCGCATCGTGTCGTCGCGGCGGCAGGTCTTTCAGCGCGCGGCGAATATCGTTCGTCAGGCTGGTCGGACGCCATTCGGGAATACGGATCTGGCCGCGTGCATCGACGATCGAGGCAATCGCATGCGACAGGATGATGACCGGATCTGCCAGCAATCCGCCGAAATTGCCGGAATGATGATCGCCCTCACGCAGATTGACGACAAGATCGAAGGGCAAGCCGCCGCGAGACCCCATGAACATGGTCGGCGTATCGGCCGCAAGCCGCGGGCCATCGGAGGCGATCAGCACGTCGGCGGCCAAGGCCTGTTTCTGCTCACTGAAAAACTCCCGCAGCCCGTAGGAGCCCGTTTCCTCCGCCATTTCGATAATGATCTTGGAATTGAAGCCGAGCGCACCCCGCCCTTTGATGACATGCTCCAGCGCCTTGAGGTTGATCAGATGCTGGATCTTGTTGTCGGCCGTGCCGCGGCCAAAAAGCTTGCCATCCTCGATCGTCAGGGTGAAAGGATCGAGCCCCTCGCGCCAGCGACCGGGCTCGCCGTTGCAGACGTCGCCGTGTCCATAAGTGAGTACGGTCGGCAAATCCTCTCCCTCGATCCGGCTGGCGATCAGAAGCGGCGCTCCACCCTCTCGCGGATTATCGAAGATATCCGTCTTGTAGCCCATGCCGACCAGAAGCGGCACCATCTCCTCATCGAGATAACGCATCAGGTCTTCAGGCAGGCCCTCGGACTGGCTGATCGATCGATGTGCCACCAAGCGTTTCAGATCGTCTGTAAGAGCCCCGTCGCGCGCATAGGCAGAAGCGGCGGAAAGGATGGCATTTCTTTCCATTTCCAATATCTTACACCGTCAAGTATGCGTCCAAGTATGCTAGCCGGCACCCATCGGACGGGCTTTAAAATCGTCATTATCATAGCATCGTTCTTTCACAGATTGTCGACATCTTGTCTGCTGCCCGGCGCTGCATTTGCACCGATGAATCTCAGGGCGACGACCGGCCTCACCGGCAAGTGGCAGGAGCCCGTTCGATCGATGCGCTGCCTGCAAGGCAAAGGTGAAAATTGAACCCACCCATGCAGGATTTCCACCTAGTTTCCGACACGTTGCGAATATAGCCTGTCGCGCGATTCGTCGTCCCGGTCTGGACGACACATGACATTCAAGGAGACGACGATGACGGATATCAAAAGCGGTCTTGTCGAACTAAAGCCGCAGATCACCGTGATCGGCGTCGGCGGCGGCGGCGGCAACGCGATCAACAACATGATCGCCGAAAATTTGCGCGGCGTGGAATTTGTCGCGGCCAATACCGATGCGCAGGTTCTGGCCACTTCCAAGGCATCGCGACGCATCCAGCTCGGCACCCAGGTTACCGAAGGCCTCGGCGCCGGCTCGCTTCCGGATGTCGGCCGCGCGGCTGCGGAAGAATCGCTCGATGAAATCATGGACCATCTCGCCGGCTCGCATATGTGCTTCGTCACCGCCGGCATGGGTGGCGGAACCGGTACGGGTGCTGCTCCGGTCATCGCGCGGGCTGCCCGCGATGCCGGCATCCTGACGGTCGCGGTCGTCACCAAGCCTTTCACCTTCGAAGGCCAGCGACGGATGAAGACGGCAAACGAAGGCATCGAGGCGCTGCGCGATGCGGCAGATACCGTCATCGTTATTCCCAACCAGAACCTGTTCCGCATCGCCGATGCCAAGACCAGCTTCGCCGATGCCTTCATGATCGCCGACCGGGTGCTTTATTCAGGCGTCGGCTGCATCACCGATCTGATCGTCAAGGAAGGTCTCATCAACCTCGATTTCGCCGATGTGAGATCGGTCATGCGCAACATGGGCCCGGCAATGATGGGCACCGGCGAAGCCTCCGGCGATGGTCGCGCGCTTGCGGCCGCCGAAGCAGCGGTTGCCAACCCGCTGCTCGACGAGATCTCGATGAAGGGCGCCAAGGGCGTGCTGATCTCGATTTCCGGCGGCACCGACATGACCCTGTTCGAGGTCGACGAAGCGGCAAGCCGTATCCGCGACGAGGTGGAAGTGGATGCCGACATCGTCGTCGGCGCGATCTTCGATCCCAATCTCGACGGCAAGTTCCGCGTCTCTGTGGTTGCGGCCGGCATAGGCGACCGCCGGCCGGTCTGAAGACCGGTATCGACGTATTCCGCTACATTGCTCTAGGCGGCAGTGATGCTCGCTTTCGTCGCGACCGTCTTTTCCAAAACAGTCGCGTCGGTCGAATGCGACCAGGAATTTTCCTCGGACCTATCTCAAGCCTGTATTCATGTGAGTTTGGCTAGGCGGGTGTCCGCATTCTCAGCTACGCCCGCTCTTGCTCATCGGCATCCTGTCGATGAGACCAAACACGGTCGCGTCCGTGATGACATCCTGGCTGCGCAGCTTGATCCCGCCGTCCTTTCCGACAAGGACGGCCTGAAAGCCGCCGCTTGTTATGTCGGCCTCCCGCCGCAACTGGCGCGCATCGATCTTGCTGGAATTGCCGTAGATCGGTCTGATCTCGTCACCAATGACCGATATGACGACCATGTCGCGAGCGGCCAGATTGCTCTGTCTGCCTTTGAGGAGTTGCACTTGGCTTGCCAGTTTCTGGTTACCTGACGTGCCGAACAGGATCAGCACACGATTCTTCCACGCGTATTGGGACAGACTTTCCATCGCAGAGGCCTGGCTGGTAACGGCAAGAACGGCGATAGCCGTCGCGAAAAGGATCTTTTTCATTGTGAACTTCCTCCAAAGACGGAGAACGTAGTTGCACTCACGGTGTTCTGTCACAACGACGTGATTGCTCGCAAAGGGCTAGAAACTGCATTACCGCGCCGGAACGGGTGCCTCGGGAGTCGGATACTCCAATTTCTGCAGCGCCGGTCCGAAAGCTAGATCATCCGTTTCGGATCGAGTTGCGTTTGAAACGGATGCAGGTCGCGACTGGGCGAGATACGGCTCGGATCGCCCGCATCGAGAAGGACGTGATGGCGGTCCTCTGTCGGAGACGCTCCATAGACCTCCCTGTAGCGCTGGAGGAAATGCGAATAGGAGCTGAAGCCGCATCTGCTGCTGATCGTGGCAAAGTCCAGATTGCTCGCCTTGACCAGTTTGCGCGCGCGCGAAAGACGTATCTTCCGGTAGTAATCAGCCATCGTGCAATCGAACGCTTCCGCAAAGAGGCGATCGAGATGGCGTCTCGAAACCTTCGCCTTGGCCGCAATCTCCCCGATGCTGAGAGGTTCCTCGATCGCAGCCTCCATCTCGCGACAGGCATCGCGGACCACCGGCTGCAGACCATTATAGGCCGAGGTGAAAAGATCGTCCTGCGGTGCGCTGACGTCGCGACGATAGGGATAGATGATGATGTTGGCGACGCGGGCAGCCACCAATGCTCCCAATTGCTTGGCGATCAGATGCAGCATCATGTCGATGCATGCGGACCCGCCGGCACAGGTCATGCGTCGGTCGGAAAAGGTAAAGACCCGCCGGACAAAACTTACCTTGGGAAACAGTTGGGCGAAAAGTGGCAGGTTGTTGAAATGGGACGTTGCCGTATGGCCGTCCATCACGCCGGCCTTGGCCAGATGATAGACACCGCTTTCAATAGACCCAAGCGTCTTGCCGTGCCGGTCGTAGCGGCGCAGCAGGCTGAGAGTGCTTTCCTGCTGGTAGGCATCGTGACTGAAGCTGGAACTGACGATCAGCGCATCAAAACCCTGAAGATCTGACACATGTCCCGACGTATCGAGACCGAGACCCGCGCTGGATCTCACCGGCGTCTCCATGTCATGCACGAGAACCCATTCGAAAGGCGGCTCGGTATAGAGAGAGTTTGCCACCCTCAGCGTCTCGATCGCCGATATCACGCCCAGCATCTGGAAATTCGGTAACAACAGGAATGCCAGTTTATACATCATACCCGCCCGTTCATGTCGGGCGAGTATTGCTGCCGCGCGCCCGCTTTTCCAGTCCGAAAGTGCGGGGCGCCAATTCGGTCATAGCTGGAATGTCGCCCAGCGCCATTCGGCAAGACGCGCCTGGTTGATACTGATGCCAAGCCCCGGCCGATCGTTAACCGGGATGCTGCCGTTCCTGACCGTATCCTCGATCGGGTCTTCGACGAAATCGACATGGCCCGGAATGCGTGCCCAGTAGGGGAAATGCTCCTGAATGTAGAAATTCGGGACGGATGCCGAGAAATGCATCCCGACGGCCGTCGATACGGCGGAGGCGCAGATATGCGGCTGAACCTTCAGGCTGTAGGTTTCGGCCATGGCGGCAATCCGCCGGGCTTCCATCAGGCCCCCCGTATTGGCGATATCCGGCTGCAGGATGTCGACTGCCCGTGATTCGAGAACGTCCCGGAAGTCATAGCGCGTATAAAGCCTTTCGCCGACGGCAATGCTCTGCTCGATCGAATTCGCGAGCTTGACCAGGGCACCGGTATCGCCAGGGACAGCCGGCTCTTCCACATAGGTTATGTCGTATTCCGCGACCCGGCGGCAGAAGCGGATCGTGTCGTCGAGCGAGAGCCCGGCCGACAGATCCAGCATGATCTCGACATCCGGCCCGACAGCCCGACGGATTTCGGAGATGTTATAGAGCGCTCGGCGCACGACGTCCGGATCCGAGCAGGCACGGAAAGAAGGATGCCTCAGACGTCCCTCGGGCAGAATCTTGACGAAGGGGTAGAATTTCAGGGCCTTGTAGCCGTCCTTTGCAGCCTTCTCGGCCGCAGCCGGCAGGTCCGCATCCTTGGTCGCGCCAAAATACCAGCCATTGGCATAGGCTCTCAGATCATCATGGATGCGACCGCCGAGCAGTTCGTAGACGGGTACGCCGAGCGCCTTGCCCTTGATGTCGACCATTGCCTGCTCGATCGCGCTCATGGCCGAAAACGCCACGGCGCCTCCACCTTTTGCCCAGAAGCCGTGGTCGTAAATCTCCAGCCACAGACGTTCGGAGCGGAACGGATCAACCCCGCCCTGCATGTAGCGTTCGATAATATCCTTCAGCATGCCGGCCGCCGCCGTGCCGCCGATGCCGTAGGCCACGCCCGCCTCGCCTATGCCGACCGTGCCGTCGTCGGTAATGAGTTCGAGAATGATCGGCCTGATGCCGCCGCTTTCGATGAGGTAAATATTGGCAGTCTTGATCTTCAAGTGCATCTCCAATGCGGGTCTAGAGCGTTTGGCAAAGACGTGTGGCATCCAGGATCGCCGCATGGATGT
The DNA here is from genome assembly GCF_003597675.1 of Neorhizobium sp. NCHU2750. Lineage (NCBI taxonomy): Bacteria > Pseudomonadati > Pseudomonadota > Alphaproteobacteria > Hyphomicrobiales > Rhizobiaceae > Neorhizobium > Neorhizobium sp. NCHU2750. The sequence continues at coordinate 427,837 of NZ_CP030829.1, forward strand.
CACGCGAGGATACGGCGTCGCCGATCCGGTAAAGGAGCCAGCCATTCTCATCATGATCGATCAGAGGCTGAGCCTCACCGGCAACGAAGGCATCGAGATCGATGATGCCCTGGTTGAGGGAGTTGGGTGCAAGAGCATGATAGAGATCGTCGACCGGAAGCGTGCCGCGCTCGACGACAACTCGGTCGCATTCGACCTCCTCCACCTCCAGCGTGTATTCGTTGATCAACGTCGCAACCAGATGGTTGCCGCGGCGCTCCACCGAGCCCAGCCGCTTGTCGGGGCGCAGGTCGGCTCCGATCTTGTAGAGGCCCCGCATGGCGAACGGCCGGTCCAGGTAGCTCATTTCCTTGCCCGGAGCGCTATCCGGTGTGACGTAAATCACCTGTGCCCCACGCTCGCCGATCGTCTGCGCGCCGATAATGCCACTCAACGTGCCAACGGCATCGAAGAAAAGCACCTTGCCGGTCATCGTTCCCCGGTTCTCGGTGACTTCCCACAGGGTTTCGACATGCTCGGCTCCGCCGATCTCGTTTTCCATGTTGTCCGGCATGCCACCGGTCGCCAGGATGACGATGTCTGGGGAAGTTTCAGCGATCATCTCTTCGTCGGCGAAACAGTTGTAGCGGATCTCTGCTCCAAGACGCGCAAGTTCGCTCACCCGCCAGTCGACAATGCCGATCAGGTCCCGACGGCCGGACAGGCGTGAGGCAAGCAGCAGCTGGCCGCCAGCCTGCGGCGCCGCTTCCAGCAACGTGACGACATGGCCGCGCTCCGCCGCGACGCGGGCAGCTTCCAGCCCTGCCGGCCCGGCGCCGACCACGGTCACACGCTTCTGTATTTCGGACCGCTCGATCATGTGAGGCAGTTGCTTCTCCCGCCCGATCGATGCGTTGTGGATACATCTGCGCTGCCACGAACAATAGGTGGCGCCGACGCAGGGACGGATCGTCTCCTCCTGCCCTTCAGACAATTTGCGGGCGATATGCGGGTCGGCGATATGCGCCCTGGTCATTCCGACGAGATCGACGAGCCCTTCGCCCACCGCATGCCGTGCGGTTGCAAGATCCGTGATCCGGGCCGCGTGGAATGTCGGCAGACCGACATGCTTGCGGAACGCGGCAATGAAGGGAAGCTGGGGCGCAAGCCGAACGGCCATCCCCGGCATATATTCGGCCAAGCCGATTTCGGTATCGATGCGGCCATAGGTGAGGTTAAAGAAATCGACGAGGCCAGACTGCTCATGCAGTCGGCCCATGGCGAGATATTCCTCGTCGCTCATCGCATCGTCATGCCCCTCGCCGACCGCCATGCGCAGGCCGACAAGAAAGCGATCACCGACCTGGCGGCGAATTTCCTCCAATATTCGAAGACCAAAACGGGCACGGTTTTCCAGCGACCCGCCATATTCGTCGGTTCGCTGATTGATCGTCGGCGACCAGAACTGGCCGACGAGATGGCCGTGGACATGGATCTCAAGCCCGTCCAGGCCGCCTTCGCGACATCGCCGCGCCGCTTCGCCGAATTCCAGGATGACGCGCTCGATATCGTGCCGCTCCATCGCCTTGGTGAAGCCGCGATGCGATGGCTCGCGATAACGGGACGGCGATATCGTGGGCAGCCAATTGTCCGAACGCCAGTGGCTGCGGCCACCAAGATGGGTGATCTGGCACATGATGGCCGCACCATGCTGATGGATACGTTCGGAGAATTCACGGAAATAGGGGATAATCCTGTCGTGGCCGACAGACAACTGGCCGAAGACGGAGCCGGAATCCGGCGACACGTTCGACGAGCCGCCGAACATGGTAAGGCCGATGCCGCCCTTGGCCTTTTCCTCATGATAGAGCTGATAGCGCTCCTTCGGCATGGCATCTTCACCGTAACTGATCGCATGGCTTGTGCTCATGATGCGATTGCGAAGGGTGAGATGACCGATGCGAAGCGGTTGAAGCAGCGGATCGCGAGACCGGCTCGGAGAGGGATCGCTGGACGGAAATGTAGATTGCGCCTGCTGGGGGATCATGGGGCTCACGGCGGTTTGGTGGCTGACGCCCGGGCTTCCCGGTGCTGTCTTGCATCTAAGCCTGTCTGCAATGGTGGACCGGCGGATAGCTGGAATTCGGACATATCGCATGCCCATTTTGGACATTGGCAGCGACTTCAACCCAAACTGGCGCCTGCCATCAGCAGTCGAATGGCCGACGCGAAAATGTCCAAATTAGGAAGTCATCACGTCCAAAATGGGACTTTCGTTCGTCAATCTTTTTTCCAAAGATCATCGTCAAGAGCGATGCAAGACTGACGGTCGCACCAGACGCCCGAAACACCCGATAACGGGCATCGACGCACAAAAAGCACCAAAAATCTACGGCAAGCCGTCTTGATTGACGGGAGGCCTTGCCGTGGCAATTCATAAAAAGGGAACCACAGAATGACCAGTTCAAAGCTTCCGCCTGGCAGTCCCCTGATCGATCCCAATACGCTGATCGGCTGTTCGATGAGCCGCCGGATGTTTACCGGCGGCCTGCTCGCCGGCGGCTTGGCCACGATGATGGCGCCCGGTCTTGGTTACGCCCAGGCGGTCGAGACCCCCAAGCGCGGCGGCTCGGTCAAGCTCGCACTCGTTCAGCAAACCTCGACGGATACCTTCGACTCCGCCCGCTACGACAAGGGCAACGACTATATCCGCGGCACCTCGGTCTATAGCTATCTGACGACGATAGACCGCGGCGGCGCGCCGCAGCCCGAGGTGGCCACGCAATGGGAACCGAATGCCGATGCCACCGTCTGGAACTTCAAGTTCCGTCAGGGCATCACCTTCACCGACGGCAGCGCGCTGACGGCAAAGGACATTGCCTTCTCGATCATGCGCCACAAGGATCCAGCAGTTGCTTCGACCGCAAAACAGCTGGTCGGCAACATCCAGTCCGTCGATCCCGACGGCACCGATGGCTTCACCGTCAAACTGGCGACGCCTGATGTCGATCTGCCGATCCTCGTTGGCCTCTTCCAGTTCGCTCTGGTCAAGGCGGGCACAACCGACTTCTCCAAGCCGATCGGCACCGGCGCCTTCACCGTCGAGGACTTCCAACCGGGACTGAGGACGGTCCTGGTCAAGAACCCCAACTACTGGAAAGAGGGCCAACCATATATCGACCGGTTCGAAATGTTTCCCATTCCGGACAATGCGGCCCGTGCAAACGCCCTCCTCTCCGGCGATGTCGACATGGTTCTGGAGCTGCGCGGCAACGGGATTCAGGATGTCGAAGCCTCGAGCGTCGCCGATGTGTTCGTCACGGAAAGCACCCGCTTCACCGCCGTCCAGGCGCTGATGAACCAGCTTCCCTCGTCCAATGTCGACCTCACCCTTGCCATTGCTCATCTGATCGATCGCAAGAGACTGCTCGACACGGTCATTCGCGGATACGGGACGATTGCCAACGATCAGCCGATCGGCCCGTCGAGCCCGCTCTACAATCACGACCTGGAGCAGCGCGGCTATGACCTCGACAAGGCCAAGTATCACTTCCAGAAATCGGGGATAGGTCAGGCGCCATTCGAAGTCTCCGTTTCCGACGCCGTGCTCTATTCGGTGGATCTCGGCCAGCTTATTCAGCGCGAGGCGAGCCGCGCCGGGATGAAACTGTCCATCCGTCGCGAACCATCCGAAAGCTACTGGTCGGCAGTGGCGGGCAAAAAGCCCTACGCGACGACCAATTTCCACCCGCGCCCGACTTATGGGATGCTGCTCAACCTTGCCTGGCGAAAGGGCGCAGTCTGGAACTTCTCGCACTATGAGAATGACAAGCTGGAGAAACTGATCGTCGAATCCGGCTCGACCCTGGATATGGGGTTGCGCAAGGAGCAATATGCCGACATCCAGACGATCCTCCACAATTCGGGTGCGATCATCATCCCCTGCTTCCTCAACTACGTCGACGGCGTATCCAAGAAGATCAAGGGCATGAAACCGCTGCAGATCGGCAATCTCGGCGGCTTCAACTTCACAGACAAGATCTGGATCGACGCCTGATCGGTACCAACACCCGCGGGCGCTCAGCCGGCGGGTGCCTTTCCGTAACCGTGAGGGGGGCGTAAATGCCGCTTGCAATCTTTATCGTCCGTCGCCTGATCATCATCCTGGCCTTGTTGCTGGCCGTCTCCATTCTCGTCTTCGTCGGATGCGAAATCCTGCCCGGCGATGTCGCACAGGTGGCACTCGGACAGTTCGCCACCCCGGAGAATGTCGCGGCTCTCAGAGAGCAGCTCGGCCTTAATGAGCCAGCAGCCTGGCGATATCTGAACTGGCTCGGAGCGCTCGTCCTGCACGGCAACTGGGGAACGTCTATCGTCAGCAAGCTGCCGGTGACCGCGATGTTGTCGGAGCGGCTGGGCAATACCCTGATGCTGGCAGCCTTCACCACGGTAATTGCCGTCCCGACTGCGATTGCACTGGGTATCGCCATGGCGATCAACAACGGCGGCCGTACCGATCGCGTGCTGACAATGATCGTACTCGCCTTTTCCGCGGTGCCGGAATTTCTGGTCGCCTCCGTCGCGGTCCTGTTCTTCGCCCTTCACCTGAAATGGCTGCCGACGATCTCCTACCTCAATCCCGGAATGGGCTTCTGGGAGACGCTGGAGGCCATGATCCTGCCCGCCGGTACACTTGCCGTCGTCGTCAGCGCGCAGATTGCCCGCATGACCCGCTCCATCATCATGAACATCGTTGCCTATCCCTATATCGAGATGGCGATGCTGAAGGGTGTTCCCGTCTATCTGGTCGTCATCCGGCATGCGCTCATCAATGCGATAGGCCCGATCGTCAATGTGGTGGCGCTCAACATCGCCTACATGGTTTCGGGCATCCTGGTGGTGGAAACGGTCTTTGCCTATCCGGGCCTCGCCCGCTTGATGGTCGATGCGGTCCAATCCCGCGATTTCCCGGTAGTGCAGGCCTGCGCTCTCATTTTCTGCGGCAGCTACGTGCTGCTGATCCTGCTTGCCGACATTGTGGCCTCGCTTTCGGACCCGCGCTCGATGCCGGCCAGAGCCTGAGATCCGGAAAAGGAGTAGAGGCATGACCCTCACCTTGAGCACCAATGACGATTTTCGGCCGGACCGTTCCGGGCCGCTGCGTTCGCTGACTTTCATCCTGGCGGCGACGGTCATCGGCGTGATGATCTGCGCAGCGCTTCTCTCCATCGTCTGGCTGCCGCATGATCCGACGGACTTCGTCACCGACGAGCCTTTCGCCCCGATCGGCCCCGGCCTGTGGCTGGGCTCCGACTATATGGGCAGGGACGTCCTTTCCAGATTGCTGGAGGGGACCCGACTGACACTCGGCATGGCCCTGAGCGCCACCGTGCTTGCCCATCTGATCGGCAGCAGCCTCGGCCTTGTGGCTGCGGCCCGAGGCGGTGCGACAGATATGGCTCTGTCGCGCATCGTCGACGTCATCCTGTCCCTTCCGAAGGTCATTGTCGGACTGGTGGTCGTCGCCGCTCTCGGACCTTCGATCTGGGTCATCGTCATTATGGCAGCCATCGTCTATTCGGCCGGGGTATTCCGCATTGCGCGGGCCTTAGGTGCAGACCTGGCGCGCCTGGAGTTCATCGAGATCGTGAAATCGCGCGGCGAAAATCTGGCCTGGGTGATTTTTGGCGAAATGCTGCCGCACGTGATCCGCCCGCTGGCCGCCGATTTCGCCATCCGGACCAGTTTCGCGATCCTGTTCATGTCCAGCCTCAGCTTTGTCGGGCTCGGCGTACAGCCGCCGCTGACCGACTGGGGCGGCATGGCGCACGAAAATCTCGATGGACTGTCGACCAACCCATGGGCGGCACTCGCTCCATCGATTGCGATCGCACTCGTCTCGATCAGCCTCAACCTGCTGGTCGATGCGACGGAAAGGAAGATGAAATGGTGAGCCTTTTCGCAACGATGCAGGATGGGGCCAGCGCTTCCGCCGCGCCAAGAAGTGCCGGCAGTACAACAACCTCCTCCGCACCAGTGGCGGGTGCTGCGAAGGATAGTGTCGCCCTTGAACTCACGGATATCAGGATCTCCACGCTAGCGGGGCATGATGTTGTTCGCGGCGTAAGCCTGCAGGTCAATCGCGGCGAGGTCCTTGCGGTTATCGGAGCATCCGGGTCCGGCAAGACGACACTTGCCCTCACAGCGCTGGGACGACTGCGCCCCGGCCTGGTGTTCAGAAGCGGATCGGTTCGCGTCGGTGGCACGGAGATTGTTGCGGCACCGAGGGGCATGCTCAATCGCATGCGCGGACGCGTTGTTTCCTACATCGCACAGAGCGCGTCGGCGTCATTCAACCCTCGCATTCGCCTCGGCAGGCAGGTGACGGAATCGGCCCTTCTTCATCGAAGCCAGAACCGAAGCGAGGCGGATGCCGTTGCCAGGAGAAACTTCGATCTGCTGAGCCTGCCCAGCCCCGAAAAGATTGCCCAGCGTTTTCCGCATGAAGTTTCCGGCGGCCAGTTGCAGCGCTTCATGATCGCCATGGGCATGCAGGAACAGCCATTGATGCTGATCTGCGACGAACCGACAAGTGCGCTCGACGTCACCACGCAGGTCGAGGTCATCGCCGAACTCAAGCGGGTCATCAAGGCCCGCAATACGGCAGCCTTGTTCATCAGCCACGATCTGGCGGTTGTCGCACAGCTGGCCGACAGGATCGCCGTCATGCGGGATGGCGCACTCGTGGAGATCGGTACGACAGAAGAGATCCTCGAGGCGCCGAGAGAGGACTATACCCGCCAGCTTCTCGATGCCTGTCGCCATTTCCCCCCTGCGTTTTCCGGCAAGGCACTTCAAACGGACGAAAGCGGTCCGCCGGCGATCGTCGCCGAGGATGTCGTTGCCGGCTATGGCATGACGCGCGATGGCGAACCGGTTGTGACCACCCTTCACGGCACCTCGGTTGCAGTCAGACGCGGAGAAGTCGTTGCATTGATCGGTGAGTCTGGCTCAGGCAAATCGACCTTTGCGCGCGTCATCGCCGGGCTTTTGCCGTCTCGCTCAGGCACGGTGACGCTCGACGGGCAAGTGCTGTCGCCGGCAATCGCGACAAGGGACCGCGACCAGCGTCGCAAGATCCAGCTGGTTTATCAATCAGCAGATACCGCCCTGAATTCGCGCCAGACCGCCAGGCAAATACTCGGGCGGACCCTGACATTCTACCAGGGTCTGAAAGGGCGCAGGCGCGAGGAGCGGACCATCGAGTTGCTCGACCTCGTCCATCTTTCCGCCCGCTATCTCGACAAGAAGCCGTCCGAGATGTCCGGCGGCGAGAAGCAGCGCCTGAACCTTGCCCGCGCGCTCGCCGCGGACCCCGAGGTGCTGATCTGCGACGAGATCACCTCCGCTCTCGACACAATCGTCGCGGTCGGCATTACCGACCTCATCGCCGATCTCAGCCGGCGTCTGGGGCTCGCCGTACTCTATATCAGCCACGACCTTGCGACGGTGGCGTCGCTTGCCGACAGGGTGGTTGTGCTGAAAGCCGGGCGGGTCGTCGAAACCGGGGCAACCGAGACGGTGCTGACATCTCCAGAACATCCCTACACACGGCTGCTTTGCAGCTCCGTGCCGCAATTGCGCATCGGCTGGCTCGAAGAGGCAGAGGCGGTGCGCAGATCGTTTGAGACATCACTTTGAGGCCGCGCGAACAAGCGGGATATGGAACATGACAGCTCAGCCTATCATCGACGGCAAGAAATACGACGTAATCGTCATTGGCGGGGGAGCTGCCGGCGCAGCGTCCGCGCAGAATCTTGCCGCAGCCGGATACGAGACGCTGCTGGTCGACCAGGGGGACTTTGCATCCGGCACATCCAGCCGGTCTAGCCGCCTGCTCTATTGCGGACTTGCCTATTTCTCACCGGATTACGAATTGTGGCGCTTCCTCTATCGCCCACGCGATCTGTTTACGCGCATCCGCATGGCGCGTCTTTCCATGAGGAACAGGACCCACATTGCCAGCACCATGCCGGAACGGGTCAACCCCTACACCTTCTTCTTTCCCGTCGAGAAAAAGGGGAAATATGCCGGCTGGAAGGTAGCGCTCGGTTATCGCGCCCTCAGCCTGTTCGGCTCGCGCAAAGCGCCGCTCGGCTACCACCACCTCGAAACCGAAAAGGCGGCCTCCAGGCACGGATTGGTGCGCCATATGGAGAAGTCCAAGCTCTCCGGCCTCGCCTGTTTCCGTGAATACCAGTACAACTGGGCGGAGCGGATATGCATCGATACCGTGATGGATGCCGAACGCTGCGGCGCGACGATCGCAAATTACACGCAGGTTACCGCAATCGACCGAGCGGGAGACGACTGGCGCATCACCCTTGCCCCGGCAGGCCATCCGGGCAAGGCACCGAAGCCGGCCTCCAATGCGACCATTCAGGTCTCGGGCAAGATCCTGGTGAACACCGCCGGACCATGGGCTGACCGTGTGTTGAAGAAGGCAATCGCTTCACCCAAGAAGCACCTTGTCGGCATCAAGGGCGTCAACGTCGTGGTTCGCCTGCCGGATGATTGCCGCGGCCAGGGGATGGAGACGATCAGCTCGATTGACCAGCCTTTCTACCTGATGCCGTGGGGCGATTACCATTTCTTCGGCCCGACGGAGACCATCTATGAAGGCCCGCCGGAAGACGTCCGCGTGCTTGACGAGGAGATAGATTTCATCATCGCGGAAGCAAACCGGGTCTTCCCCAAGCTCAATCTCACACGCAAGGATGTCGTCTATAGATGGTGTGGCGTGCGTCCGCGCACCTCGGACACCGGCAAGATGGGGGTAAAGTCCTTCACCATGCACGACATGGCTGCCGAGGGCATGCCGAATGCACTGACGATCACCGGTACGCCGATCATGGTCCACCGGCATGCGGGCCGCAAGGTTGCGGCCGAAGTCGCCCGCAGAATAAGCCCTTCCGGCCGGGCGCGGCCGCTTTCCTATGCCGCGCGCCTGCTTCCGTCCGGCGATGGGCCGAAGATCGGTGGCGTGCCGGTGGAAAGCCTGCGATTTGCGGCGGCGAACGAACATGTCCACACCCTGCTCGACCTGATGTTCCGACGCGTCAACATGGGATGGCAGGGGGACATGGGCATTCCGCATGCTCGCGCGGTGGCACAGTCCGTTGCGGATATCCTCGGCTGGGACGAGCAAAGGATCGATGAAGAGGTCGATGCCTACCGCGCCTACGTTGCAGATCATTTCGATCCGCGCATCCTGAAATCGCCTGCCGCCGACTATGCGGAACAGACAGCATGAAGGGTCGCAATCTGAGAATGGTCGATGCGGAAACGGTACACCGTGTCGCCAAATGGGAAGGGCTGATCGAAACGATGCGGCAATGCCATGTCGGACAAAAACCGATGGGAAGCCGCCTGCTGATGACGCAGCCTCGCGATGGCGGCCAGCCCGACGCTCTTATCCTCGTGCCGGCCTGGCAGGAAGGAGAGGCGATCGGGGTAAAGCTCGTGACCTCCTTTCCGCAGAATACCACACGCCATGGCCTGCCGACGGTCGACGCACTCTATGTGCTTTTCGACCCGAACACCGGCAAGCCATCCACGATCATCGATGGCGAGGCGATCGTCTTCCGCAAGACGGCCTCCGACACCGCGCTCGGCGTCAAACTACTCTCGTCACCCTCCGCAACGCGCCTGCTGATGGTGGGAGCGGGTGCACTGGCCCCCTACGTCATCGAGGCGGTACGTGCCGTGCGGTCAGGCATTCGCGAAATCGCAATCTGGAACCGCACACACGAGCGCGCCGTCGAACTTGCCGATCAGGTCGGCAAGTCGGCCAATGTGAGCGCGCGTGCCGTGGGCGACCTGTCGGAGGCGTTGGGCTGGGCGGATATCGTCATTTCTGCGACCATGTCCGAAAAGCCGCTGATCGCAGGTGCGCGCCTCAAGCCGGGCGCCCATGTTGGGCTGATCGGTTCCTTCACGGCCGGCATGCGGGAGGCTGACGACGATCTGATGCGGCGTGCGGCGATCTATGTCGATGATCTCAGCGCGATCGAAAAAACCGGCGAATTCATTGAGCCCATTTCACGCGGCGTAATCTCGGCAGATGATGTCCTCGGCGACCTTTTCGCGCTATGCCAGGGCCGTTGCCCGCCTCAGCATGCAGACACCGTCACGGTGTTCAAGAATGGTGGTGCGGCACATCTCGATCTGTTTGTCGCGCAGCATATCCTTGCCGTTCTCAACGGGAATCAAACTGTCGCCATGTCGGATAGGGTTCCGAATTGAATGCTCCATGCGATGGCCTTTGGAGCTCGGGTGCCCGAATCTTCATGAAGTCGAAGACGCTGATCAAGCATTGCTCGGCTGCGGAGATTCTCGATGACATGATTAAGGTCTGCTGCCGCATCATGGTCAGACCTTGAGAGACAACATGGGGCTGCAGGCCCCGCAGCGCTCCATGGCATCAACAGCAATGATATCTTCGACAATGTTGCCATGCCGTGGCCTGCCGACAGTTGCGACACAGAGGTGAGGAAGCCTCGGATCGTTCCAGACTACCGAGGCTTTCGGATTTCAGGCCTTCCGCGCAGAAGTCCGGAAAAACACAATTTCCGCTGTGTATGAAAGGCGTTGCACATCTTTGACCCCGATATGGGATATAAGAAGATGGCAACGCCGTATTTTGGATTACTTAATCAGCAGGTCGCAATCCGCCTGCGGAAAAGTCTTCTCCGTCTCTTTGGTTTTCCGCGACGTTACCGCCAAATTTTCGATACCAGAGGCCCGTGATGATCGGCACGACGATAGACGTCACGATGATGCAGATCGCCACAAGTATCGTGGCGCTGCCGACGGCCGGGGCAAATTGCGGTGCTACGGCTGCGATAGCCAGCGGATTGGCCGCCGCAGCGCCTGCGGTCGAAGACGCGGCAAGTCCGGCAGTTCCATTTCCACCACCGATGTATTTGTCGGCCAGTATGAGCGGGATCCCGGTCAATACGATCACGGCCAACGCGAGCACGATACCCAGCCCAGCGAGTGGCGACAACAGAGTGCTCAGATCAATGGTGTTGCCGAGGGCAAAGGCAAAGAACGGGATCATCAGCACGCTTCCCGGGGCAAACAACGCCCTGAGCTTCGGATCGAGATTTCCCAATGCGAAGCCGACGATGAAGGGGAGAACCGCACCAATAAAGATCTGCGGCTCGAAATGTGCCACGCCCGACGAGCCGAGGATGATCATGCTCATAAGCGGCCCGGATTCGATGGAGGTCAAGACGAAAGCACCAGCTTCCTCCTTCGTGCCATAGCTTTGCATCAACGAGGCATAGAGTCCCCCATTGGTCATATCCATGGCGCACACGATCGCGAGCACAGACAAGCCAGCGAAAATGCCGGTCTGTATGCCCTCAGGGGGCAGAAACAGCGAAGCAATCATCGTGATGATCCAGGCGGTCACGAATTTGGTGACAACGATAGTCCCGGATTTGCGCAAAACAGTCCCGGTGGAGCTCAACTTGATCGAAGCTCCCATGCAAAAAAACCACACGGCGAGAATAGGGACCACACCGGTCATGATCCCCTGCGTGAAGCCCTTGAAATAGGCTGGTGCATCCGGGGCAAATGTCTTGCAAAGAGCGCCGAGCAGCAGCGGCGTCAGCATCAATCCGCCGGGTATGCGGTCGATAGTATCCTTGATATTCATCTCAATCTCCTCCCCTGAGTGCCTGGCGCTCAGAGCATTGTTCAAATTTCAATTCGAAAACGCAGGCTCCCCCCGCGTGTGTCGATCTTTCAGACATGTGATAATTTTCGAGGCGGTTTCCTTCTAACGATGGATTACAGGCGGCTTGGCGCTCACCATGTGGGCAGCCAGTGGCGTATGGGCGACACGCGGTCGATAGCTGGATAGGCAGTGATTATGCCTGGACAGGCACACCGCCAGTCATCAAATCCCTGAGATCGGGCGTGCGTGTGAAATTCCGCGGGTACAGCACTGCCACTCGCAGTGCTGTCACCCTACGAAGAAGGGGACCTCGAAAAAATCATGATTATGCTCGATTGAAGCATGCAATGATGCCAGCACCTGCCAGATTTCAGCAACTTCACGATACTCCTCCGTTCCCGTGATCCGGCTGTTGGCCTTGCTTGCAAGGCCTTCGCTAAGCTCGTCCTTGGCTGTTCAAATGTCAAATATTTTCGAGGATTTGTATTTCTGAAAATCGGCGCAACCTGCCTGCCGGTGCAGCTCTTCCGCACAGATGTCGCACGCAGTCGACGTAACCGTTGCACAAGTGTTCGTTGACTGTCGGAAGGGCCAGTGGCGATTGCGCCCAGGTCAATCTAGTGAACCCCGTCAGTCGAGGTCTGGGCGGGACGAGATGAGCTGGAGGCCGCTATCATGGGGCCGCATCCGCCATCGTGAGCGGTGGAGCAAAATCTCTGATGGCTTTGCCAACGAACACGCAAAAGGGAAGAGCTGTCCCACATGCGTCTTGCCTCATGCATTGGATAGCGGCATATGAGCCGCATGACCTCCGATTCCAGAATATTCGTCGGCCTCAAGCCGATCCGTGCCAAGCAGACACAGAAGCCGGCTCCTCAAGGCCCCAGATGCCAATGGGATGGCTGCGAACGTGTCGGGCAACACAAGGCGCCCGTAGGCCAGGAAGCCGAGGGGCTTTTCTTCCTGTTCTGTACCGAACACGTCAAGGACTACAACAGCGGATACAACTATTCGAGTGCTCTCTCGAGCCCGGAAGTTGCCCGTTATCAGAAAGAGGCGGCAGCCGGCGCGCGGCGCTCGATGGGGAAAACGCAGCGAGACGTCCCAAATGACGCGCCTCTTCCATCGACGTCCCGCTCAGGGTCGGCGAAAGCGCTGAACGCCCGAAAATCGGTCGAGCAACGCAAAGCCCAGGAAGCGGAAAAGAAGAAGCGGAAACTGCGGGTCCTTGAAGCAAAGGCATTCGACACATTGGGGTTGTCGGAGGATGCGACTCCACGGGAAATCAAGGATGCCTACAAACAGAAGCTAAAAATGCTTCACCCTGATGCCAACCAGGGCAGCCGTTCATCCGAGGATGAGCTGCGTGCGGCGATTGAGGCTTTCAAGATCCTCAAGTTGAACGACTTCTGCTGAACCGAATGAGAAGGCTACAGGTGCGCCTTTCCTTCGAGGCGACGCAGGCAAGGACCTGTCTTTGCCCCGTCGCAAAAATTCCGTCTAGCTTGACTGCAGGAAGCGCAGGGCCCGGCAGAGCAGGCTCGGCAGGATGGTCGCATGGTCTTCCTGCTCGCCGAGCTCGAAGCGGATGCGCTCCTCATCCGCAAAGGTCGCGGTAAGCCTTGCCGCGAGGTCGCGGGCATTGTCGACCATTCTGCGGCTTTCGCGCACCGCCAGATAATCCTCGCTTGCCGCATGGGCCGCCTGCCATGGGGCCGTTTCCTGCTCGTAACGGCCGGCGGCGAGATAAAGCCGGGAGCTGGCGGTCATCAACCCACCCTCGTCAAGCCGCTGGCCCAGGCCCTCCCGATCCCACCAGATCGACGGGCTGAAACAGGCATAGCCGCTGAAGAGGCCGGGACATCGCGCCGCTACTTCGAGCGCAAAATAACCGGCCAGCGAATGGCCGAGCAGCATCCGCCGCGTCGGATCGGCGGCAAACCGCCGTTCGATGCGCGGCATCAGACATCGCGTCAGGAAATCGATGAAGGCCGCCTGGCCGCCATAGGCAAGGCCCGCGTCATGGTCCTGGCCGCCGGCGGGCGCCTTAAGGGTGAAATCGAAATAGCGGCGCTCGGCATCATAGCTGGCGGTGTTCGGATATCCGATGCCAACGACGATCGCCGGATGGATGCCCGTCGCTGCCGGCCGGCGCGTCACCCGCCGCACCGTCTCCGAGACGGTGACGAAATCGGCATTGCCATCCAGCACATAGATCACCGGAAAGCCCGACGGCGGGGCATCGCCATCGGGCACCGAAACGAAAATGCGGTAGGCCGGCCCGCCCTTTTCGGGCGCAAGGTCGAAGGCCGTCGCGCCGGGGAGACAGAGAGTTACACCGTCCGGCATGGCGTTTTTCAACGCGTCCAATAGCGTCCCTCCAGTGGTACCGCCATCATCCGGTTCATCTCCTGTAGCGTCTTGTCCGGATCGAGATCGGAAAACAGCTGCGGCCGGGACCATTTGGCAAAGAGTTCCAGCGCCAGGATATCGAGCGGCGAATTGAACAGCTGCTGGGAAAGTCCATGGACCTGATCGGGCTTGAAATCCAGAGCCGAAAAGCCGGTCCGTTCCACCAGTGCCGAAAGAGACGCCTTCGTCTGCGCCTGGTCGAAATCCGGCCCGACCAGCAATCCACCACGATCCTTCATATAAGTACCGCCGGTGGCAATATAGACGGTCGGCTTGGCGGTGATGAGGTATTCGAGCCCGAGCTTGCCCGCCGGCTTTTTGCCGATGACATGGCCGACATTGTCGACGCCGATGAGGCTCAGGAACGTGCCGACACCGGCCTCTCCCGGCGAATTGCAGCATGGATCCTGCGTCGATGCATGCGGCTCGACCAGCACGACCGGCTTTGCCGCGCCATCGGCAGGCGCCGATTTCTTCGCTTCGTCCAACTTCGCCTCGATCGCCTTGCGGGCATTCTGGCGCAGAGAGACGATCCGTTCTGCCGCCTCATCCCTGCCGATCGCCTTGCCGATGATCTCGAGGCTGCGATCGGTATCCTTCAGCGGGTCGTTCTGGAAATCGATGAAGATGACGGCAATGCCGGCATCCTTGATCTGGTCGATCTGAGCCTGACTGACATGCGAGAAGGCCGAGAGGAACACCACGTCCGGATTGACCGCAAGAATCTGCTCGACATTCGTGTCCTGCGCATTGCTGGCAAGCCGCGGAAGCGTCTCTATCGCCGGAAACTTCCGGCGATAGACGTTGTAGATTTCGCGGCCCATACGGTCGACATCATGCGGCCATGCCGCAACGAGCCCGACCGGATCGTCACTCAGGAAGGACATGGCGAGGATCGTGCGACCGTCATCGACGGCAATCCGATCCGCCGGCGCCTTCAGCGTCACGGCATTGCCCCTGATATCGTCGATCCGGATATCTGCCCTGGCGAGATTGGCGAGGGAGACCGTGCCGACGAGCGCGATCAGCAGGGACAAGACGTGGCGTTTCATCGGATCTGCCTTACCATTTGTAGGACGCGGTTGCCATCACGACACGGCCCGTGCCGTAGAAGCACTGGTATGCGGAGGCGCAGGCCGAGACATATTTCTTGTCGAACAGGTTCGTCGCGTTGACCGCAAGTTCGAACCCTTTCATCTTCGGATCGTAATGGCCGAAATCGTAGCTGATGGAAGCATCGACCAGCGTATAGGCCGGCACCTTCATGGCGCGGGTATTGGCTGCATCGCCATAGGTGGAGCCCATGTAGCGGACGCCGGCACCAAAATTCAGGCCTTCGAGGGCGCCCTCCCCGATCGTGTAGTCGGTCCAGAGGCTCGCCATATTGGTCGGCGCACCGACCGGCGTATTGCCGAGCGTGGTGGCAACGTTGCTCTTTGTCACCTCGACATCCGCATAGGTGTAGGAAGCACTCAGGTTGAGGCCCTGGGTGAGGGCGAACTTCGCACCGAGCTCGACACCGCGCGAGCGGACCTCACCGGTCTGCGTCTGGCAGGTCGTCGAACTGCAGCCGGTGGCCGTGGTGTCGGTGCTGGTATGGGCCGTATCGGTGGTCAGCACGTTCTGCTGGGTCAGGTTATAAAGAGCGGCCGTGAAGATGGCATCGATGCCGGTCGGCTGGTATTTCACGCCGACTTCATACTGCTGGCCGGTGGTCGGCTCGAAAGGCGTGCCGCCATAGCCGGTGCCCATGGTCGGGTCGAAGGACGTGGCATAGCTGGCATAGGGCGCAATGCCGTTGTCGAATTCATAGAGCATGCCCGCCTTCCAGGTGAAGGCATGGTCACGCGTGTCGACATCCTTTGACGCACCGGTCGAGAGCGTCGTCGTACTGCTATCGATCGAAGACCAGTCGTTGCGGCCGGCCAGCACGAAGTGCCAGTTGTCGATGCTCATCTGGTCCTGGGCATAAAGGCCGGTCTGGTGGCGGACCTGATCCTGGCGTCCCGTCAGCGCCACGGTCGGGGCGCTTTCATAGACCGGGTCCAGATAGTTGATATAGGTCGTCGCGCCATTGCCGTATTTCGACTGGGCATTGACCAGCTGGTAGTCGAGGCCGAGCAGCAGCTTGTGCTCGAGCGGGCCGGTATCGAAATCTGCCTCTGCCTGGTTGTCGATCGCCAGCGCGTTGAACTGCTCGATATAATGGGTCGACTGCCGGCCGAGGCAAAGATAGGCAACGCCGCCGCAGCTTGCCGCAGCAGCCCAGGCATTGGCGTTCGGCACGACGGAATAGGCCTTGAACTCGCTGTTGCTGTGCATGAAGCGGGTGTTCTGGCGAAGCGTCCAGACATCGTCCAGATGGTGCTCGAACTCGTAACCGATGGTCGACTGGGTGCGGCTGAACGTATTGTAGTTCGGGTTGCCGCTGAAGAAGTCGGAGGGGATCTGACCGTTCGGATTGGATTGCAGCGTGCCGAGCGCCGGCATCCAGTTCGTCAGAGCCGCTTTCGGATCACGGGTGTAGCTCGCCTTGACGGTCAGGGTCGTGTCTGCATCCGGCGACCATGTGACTGACGGCGCAATCGCCACGCGCTTGCTGTCGGAACTGTCGAAGCCGAGATCGTAAAGCCGGCCGACACCCGTTACCCGGTAAAGCAGATCGCCATCGTCGGTCACCGGTCCGGTGAAATCGAAGCCTGCTTCCGCGCGGCCATCATTGCCGAAGCGGGTGAACACTTCGTTGGAGGCCTCCGCCTGAGGCGTCTTGCTGACGAGGTTGACGAGACCGCCCGGATTGCCGGAACCGTAGAGAACCGATGCCGGACCACGCATGATCTCGATACGGTCGAGGAAGAACGGGTCGACGGAGGGAATGTCGTAGTTGATGCCGGTCGGCAGGCGCAGCCCATCCCAGTAATGCACGTAGTTGGCATTGCCGCCGAAGCCACCGAAGCCGCGAACGAAGACGCTGTCGAACCGGTCACCCGGACGCGAGCCGGTGGTGACGCCGGGCTCGTAGCGCAAGGCGCTCGACACGCTGGTCGCACCCTGCTTCTGAGCCTGCTCGGACGTGACAACACTGGTCGACTGCGATGTCTGGATGATCGGGGTCGATGTCTTTGTGCCGGCGCGGGCGCGCTTGGCGATCGGTCCCTTGTCATCCTTTGCGTCCGACTTGCCGGACGAATTGAGCACGATGGGTTTCAGCGTGTTGGACGATTGTTCCTGCGCCGCTGCCCCCGTCGCCATGATGACGACGACCGACCCCAGCAGCCCCGTCACAAACGCAGTTCTCTTCATCGTCCCTCTCGCCATTTCGTCACACCCAGCCATTCGATAAACATGATGGTACTAGTCATGTTTACGGTTTATAGCGATCTGAGGCTTGCAAGCCATCGCAAACATGTTTGCAAAAACGCCATATGCATTTGCGGCAATTGCGGTGGTTAAAGGATCGGATTGAAGGCCGGAAAGGGCTCATCTATGAGCAGCATGGTGAAGGCAAACGAATTCTTCGGCCAGATGCAGGCCGCAAACAGATCGTTCAGGCTGCTCGATTCCAATGTCGGCGCCGACGAGGATCTCATGCGCGGATCGTTCCGCAAAATGACGGTGCGCCGCGGCCTCACCTTCCACTATTCCGATCTCACCAATCTGCGCGACCTCCAGACCAAGACAGAGGCGCCGCCGCATCTCGGTATCAAGCTCTTCTTCCAGGGCGGAATCGCGGCACGGATAGGCAATCTCGACATTCCCATGCCGGTGGAACAATCCGGCGGCAGCTGGGTCCCGTCGGCGACCCTCTTCCATCAGCGCGAGCACGAAGTGTTCACCCGCCATGCCGGTGCCGGCGACAGGACGCGCAAGCTCACCATCAAGATCCTGCCCGAATGGCTGGAGAGCGGCGACGTATTCGCCGGCGGAGAGGCGCTCAGCCTGCAACGCTTCACCGAGCAGAAGCTTGCCGCCCGATCCTGGACCCCGAGCCGCGCGCTTCTGGCGCTCGCCGAACAGATGATCAATCCCCCGGTCTTCGAGCCGCATCTGGCCAGGCTCTACATGGAAAGCAGGGTCATCAGCGTGGTGGCCGAAGCATTCGGCCTGCTGTCGGAAGACAGTGCCACGGGCCGCAATTCCCTCAGCCTGGCGGAGTGCAAACGCCTGAAGCGGGCCGAAGACATGCTGCTCGATTACAAGGCCTCGCCATCCATCGAGACCGTGGCCGCGGCGACGGGCGTCAGCGTCAACACATTGCAAAGGCTCTTCCAGGCTGCGCACGGAACGAGCGTCTTCAGTTATATTCGCGACCGCCGCCTTGATCAGGCGCGTCTCGCACTTGAAACCGAGGGCCTGCCGATCGCCCAGGCCGCCTATATCGCCGGCTATACAAGCCCGGCCAATTTCTCCACTGCGTTCAAGCGCCGCTACGGCTTCACGCCGAAACAGTGCCGCCGCTGATGGGCGGCGATGGGCAACCGCTGCAGTCCACCTCCTCGGCATCCGCAAACGCCGCAACACGATCTTGTTGATTGACTCCCACAGAGCCTTCATCAGATTTCGGGCAAAAATCGCGAGCCGGCATCCGCAATAGCGTCCGGAGTGCTAGTCGCCCAAATTCAGAACCAAGGAGCCAATCATGGACGACAAGATTCTCGCAGTGCTCGAAACCTACCATGAGATGATCACGCGGGAAAAGAACAGCCCGAGGATCGAGGTGCCGGGCGGGCGTGACGGCGGCAACGACATGCGGTTGCGCGCGGTCGGGCCTCAGACCGGCCAGTTGATCAACATTCTGGCCAGTGGCCTGAAAGCGCCGACGATCGTGGAACTGGGGACGTCCTTCGGCTATTCGGCAATCTGGCTTGCGCAGGCCGCCCGCGCCACCGGCGGCCGCGTCATCACCATGGAACTGCATCAGTACAAGGCGGACTTCGCAAGGGACATGGCAGAAAAAGCCGGCCTTGCCGACTACATCGATTTCCGCGTCGGCGATGCGGTTGCCATGATCGGGGACATCTCGCAGCCGATCGACTTCGTGCTCGTCGACCTGTGGAAGGATCTCTACCTCCCCTGCCTCAAGGCCTTCCATCCCAAGCTGAGCCATGGCGCCATCGTCGTCGCGGACAATATCAGCCCGGGCAGGGCCATGGTGGCCGACTATGTCGAGGCAATCCGCGCCCTGCCTGACATGAGAAGCCTGACCCTGCCGGTCGGAGAAGGCATCGAGGTCAGCCGGAAATCGTGATCAGGCAGGTCGCCGCACACGGGCCGGCGGCTTTTCCTCCATGAACTGAATGGGCGCCGCCTTTGAGGGCGCTCAAGCTGCTGGCTTGGCTCTCCAGTATTGCTGATGGAGACGCATCAGCTTGATACCCTTGGGACATCTTCACAAACGGGTAATTGGGGGTGCTCCGATGACCTATGTTGGTAAGGATGGCAGGCAATATGTCGTGGTCGTTGCAGGTGGTGCCACCCGCACCGGTACCAATGGCAATCGTGGCGACTATGTCATCGCCTATGCCCTGCCTAAGTAGAAATTGAGATGAAGCGCCGCCAACATGTCCTCGGCCATCCGCAGGCTGAGAGAAAACGGCAAATATAACCAAACGTCATAGGCGATTATTTCCGAAGGAAAACGACGGCGACGGCAAAGAAGATCTCGGTCAGTCAGGGTCGAGCGCCACGCTTTGGGGTCTACGATCTTTAACTGCTCTTGCTTTGACCTCATCGCAATCACGGGCGGCAGAATCAGTCTTGCCTCTGCGATTCGCATGACAATCTGGTGGGAAATCGGCTCGTCGCGACGTGTGGCGTGCAATCTGACCGGGAGATTATAAGTGGCATCCCGTCGGCGAAATTCTGGCGACCAGTCACAAAACCTATCAAATTCAGTGGTATAACTGAATTGCTCGAGAATCCGATTCCGTTGGATTAAGAAACGATTCACCAGAAATTCCTTGTCAGTCCGGGCGAATCGCAGATACTGGCGGCAGTTTTCCGAAAACTAGAGTTTTGTCGCCAGAACGGTTCAAGC
>NZ_CP030830.1:300000-380325 GCF_003597675.1 Neorhizobium sp. NCHU2750
TGCCATTCTGTGCACACGCGAGACGTCCCGTGTCCACAGCCCGGCACCCAGTCCGAAAGCCGAGTCATTGGCAATGTTGACGGCATCGGCCTCGTCGTTGAAGGGTATGACGCTGAGAACCGGGCCGAAGACCTCTTCCTGGGCGATGCGCATGGAATTGTCCACGCCGGTAAAGATCGTCGGAGCAACGAAGAGACCCGGCCCGCCCCTTGGATCCGGCACCTGTTCGCCACCACAGGCGAGTGACGCACCGTCCTCCCTTGCCCAGCCGATGCAGGTCATGATGCGATCGAACTGCGTCTTGTTCGCGACAGGCCCAATGTCCGTTTCAGAGGCCATAGGATCCCCGAGGCGGATCTTCGACGTGAGTTCGACAAGGCGTGCGACGAAGGCATCGAGAATGGACCGGTGGACGAGCGCCCTTGATCCCGCAACGCAACTCTGGCCACCCGAGCCGAAGATACCGCCAACGACACCGCGCGCGGCATTTTCCAGATTGGCGTCGTCAAAGACGATGTTCGGCGACTTTCCGCCCAGTTCGAGGCTGACCGGCTTCATCTGCGCAGCAGCGCTTGCATAGACCGCCTTGCCGCCGGCAACGCCTCCGGTGAAGGCAACCTTGGCGACATCAGGATGGTTCGTCAAAGCCGCTCCGACTTCACTGCCAAGGCCGGTGACGACGTTAAGCACACCCGCCGGCAACCCGGCCTTGCCGACAAGCTCCGCGAACCTCAGCGCGGAGGCGGAGGTATATTCGGATGGCTTCACCACGGCGGTGTTGCCTGCGGCCAGTGCCGGGGCCAACTTCCACGCCAGAAGCATGAGGGGTGAATTCCAGGGCGTTACCATGGCAATGACGCCAAGCGGTTCATGACGGAGATAGTTCATGTGGTCGGGCCGGTCGGTCGGCAGAACCGAGCCGTTGATCTTGTCGGCCAGACCAGCATAGAACTGGTACCAGTCGGGAATGCGTTTGACCTGCCCCAGCATTTCCTTGAAGGTCTTGCCGTTATCGCGAACCTCGATCTTTGCAAGTTCTTCCGCGTTTTCAGCGATCACATCGGCGATCTTGCGCAACATTGCACCGCGCTGAGGCGCCGTGAACCTGGCCCAGGGGCCTGAGATGAAAGCCCGCCTGGCGGCGGCGACAGCCAGGTCGGCGTCGACCGCCTGCGATCTCGGAATGCGGCCCCAGGCTTCCTGGGTATAAGGATTGCTGGTTTCCAGATAGTCGCCACCGGCAGGTGCCGTCGCAGAACCGTCTATGTAATTATGCAGGGTTTCCATTGGGGCATCCTCATGTATCCGAAAGCATTGCACGACGTGATGTCAAACAGTCTAGGCGGGAGCAGTCACCCAGCGCAGGCGGCATGAGAGCCACCAGATCTGCTGTATCAACAGATTGCCGATCAGAATCCTGACGAGGTGAAAACTGAGAACGAGTGGCACCGCGACCCCGATCGTCTTCGCCGCGACGGTCATTTCAGGCATGCCGCCCGGCGACATGCCAAGAAGGACGGCCCCGTGGTCGAAGTCGAACAGATAGGCGATGAACAGGGCGGCGGGTGCAAGGATGGCACTCAGGAGCAAGGTCGACACAGCGGAAGCCAAGAGCAGCCTGCTGGATCCCCTTATGAAGTCGGGCGTCATCTGGGCACCGAGAGACACACCCAGAATGATCTGGCAGACGGCAACCAATCCATGCGGCATTTCTGCGGGCTGCAGGTCAAATCCGCCAAGCAGGATCGCCAGCATGCACGGCACGATCATCCAGGGATTGGGGATAAATGATTTACGAGCCCAATAGGCCAGAGCCCAGGCAACGACAACAAAGCCCAGCACTTTCCAGGCGTCTGCCAGCGGCGGCAGCAGCGCAGACGGGGTCAACGAAATGGATTGGGCCGTATGGCCAGGCAAAACCATGGCAATCAGCATCGGGTAGACGAGGACGACGATCATAAGCCGGACGGTCTGGGCCAGAACAACGTGCTTCTCCGAGGCTCCGGCATGTTGTGCCTGTACGGACATCAATACGACGCCACCCGGAAGCGCACAATAGAAAGCCGTCTTGGCGTCCAGCCCTGCCAATGACGAAAATATGCGGGTCATGACGATGCCGCTACACAAGGCGCCGAGGCTGCAGATCGCGATGATCGGCAAATTGCGCAGCATTTGCTCAAGAATGGCGGGTGTGAAGGTCTGCCCGAGCGACAGGCCGAGAACGATGAGCCCCGGTGGCCGCAGTTTGCGGAAATCCAAACGCGCTCCAAAAAATGCAAAAATTCCGCTGGCGACCATCGAACCGATCAACCAGGCGAGGGGAATGCCGATACGATTTGTGACCCACCCACCCAGCACCGCGCAGGTCAGAACGAGAAGGCGAAAAAGCAGATTGGCCGGTGTGTTCATCGGAGATTTCAAACCATGGGCCAAGGCCAGGAGACACTCCCCGGGCGGGAAGCGCCCCCTGAGACAAAAGGTGGCTATTGCGTGTGGGGGGAGTGCGCGGTCAGCCCGCGATCGCCTTCAGCGTGTCGTCCAAGGCTGCCCGCAGTCGGGCAAACATGTCCTCGACCTCGGCAGCCGTGATGATCTGCGGCGGCGACAGCGCAACGCGATTGACGATGATCCGGGTTATCAGGCCTCTTTCCATGGCCGCGTTTTCAAAAATCGTCATGACGTTGAGCGACGGATCGTGCATCGCTTTCGTTTCTTTGTCGGCGACGATCTCGAGTGCACCGATCAACCCCACTCCACCAGCATCGCCGACGAGCGGATGATCCTTGAGGGCTTCGAAACCGGCAAGGAACTGCGGCTCGAGTGATTTCACGTGGCCGACGACGTCCATCTCCTCATAGATCTTGAGCGTTTCGAGTGCGACAGCTGCGGCAACCGGATGGCCGGCATAGGTATATCCGTGGGTGAACGAGCCGAAGCGGTCGCTCTGTTCCTTCATGCCCTCGTAAACACGATCGCCGATCAGCACTGCAGAAATCGGCTGCATGGCGGCCGACAGCGCCTTGGCGCAGGTGATCATGTCCGGCTTCATGCCGTAGGTCTCACTGCCCCACATATTGCCGGTGCGGCCGAAACCGCAAATAACCTCATCGGCGACCAGCAGAATGTCATATTTGGCGAGCACCGCCTGGATCTTCTCGTAATACCCCTTCGGTGGCACGATCGCGCCGCCCGAGCCCAGCACCGGCTCCGCCCAGAAGGCGGCAATCGTTTCAGGCCCCTCTGCGATGATCATTTCTTCGAGTTCTGCCGCAAGACGGCTCGAATATTCCTCTTCCGTCTCGCCCGGCTTTGCCAGTCGATAGTAATAAGGCATCGCCGTATAAAGGAACCCGTCGAACGGTAGCCCGTAGCCCTGGTGGAAACGCGGCTTGCCGGTGAGGCACGATGTTATCGTGCTGGTGCCATGATAGCTCTGGTCGCGCGAGATCAGCTTGCGACGCTGCGGCTGACCCTTGGCGTTCCAGTAATACCAGACGAGCTTGATAGCAGTGTCGTTCGCTTCCGATCCGGAACATTGCAGAAGGACATGATTGAAGCCTTCCGGCGCGATGGACGACAGCTGCGCAGAAAGCTGTGCGGTCGGCGTGTTACTGGCACCACGGAAAATGTGGTAATAGCCGATTTCGGTCATCATCTCCTGCGCCACCTTGGCCAGACGCGCATTGCCGAAGCCGAGCGACGCGCACCAGAGACCGGCAGCAGCCTCAAGATAGCGATTGCCCTCGTCATCGACGACGAAAACGCCGTCACCCTTCATGATCATCAGCGGCTTCTTGTCGGGCTGAGTCCTGAGGTTGGTGTGAGGGTGAACCACGTGCTTTGCATCGAGCGCACGAGCGCTATTCAGGAGGGCCGTATCCATCATTGATCTCACTTGCTGACAAAAATTCTATCTAGCAGAACTATATTTCATTAAATAGAACACGCTGAGAATGCTTCGTCAAGCGCTGGATAGCACTGTAACTAAGTTTCGAGAGCGGCTGGTTTCTTACCCTTTGGCTTCTCCGGCATTCTTTGATGTACCGCCCTTATATGAGAGGCGGGCGACTTCGTTAGGTGGCGGCACCGAAGAAGCAGCATCCATCAATGAAACGAATTGGTCGGGATTTTCGAGAGTACCGTAGCTAAAAATAGAGATCGCAACTCGACCTAATCACAATCATTGTTCCATAATTGTTATTATGTGATGTTATAACATCCACAGTGTAGAGATTGGAACCGCTGAGATGTTGTCTTCGAACGGCGTGATCCGATCGTGATCGTGCAGAACGAGGCCACGCAGGAAGCGGTCTCCTGTGGCCGCCTTGAGTTGCTGCAGTCCCTTGATGTCGGAGGGGCGCACAGTGGCTGAAGCCTTCACTTCGATGCCGACGATGCGGCCACGGCGGTCCTCGATCACGAGATCGACCTCATCCTGATCCTTGTTGCGATAGTGCGAAAACGTTAACCGGAGATCCGTCCAAGTGGCGGTCTTGAGAATTTCCGAGACGACGAAGCTTTCAAGTAGCGGACCGAAGCGCCCGCGATCGCGACGCAGTCTCTCTTCGTCGTCGTCTCGTACGGCGGCCAGCAGGCCGCTGTCGACGAAATGCACTTTCGGCGTTTTGATGAGGCGGCTGAGGCTGTTCGTCGACCATGGGGCGACGAGCTTGAGAAGGTAGAGCCGCTCCAGGATCCCAACATATTTCTGGGCAGTGACGCTGGAGAGGCCGAGGGCCGATCCGAAGCTTGAATGGTTGGTGAGTTGGCCGGCATGTTCGGCGAGAACGCCAAGCAGCCGTGGCAGGCGATCGAGTTGATCGATGTTGGCGATATCGCGAACGTCGCGGTCGAGGATCAAGGAGACATAGTCATCGAGCCAAGCGCGGCGACGGCCTGGACTTTTTCGCCGCAATACCTCTGGATATCCGCCCCGCAGAACGATCTCGACGAGGTCGTGGGCTGCTTCATGGCGCGTCGGCAAGGCAAGCGGCTCTTCAGAAAAGGCCTGCCGCAGGAATTCGCCGGGCGCACCGACAATCTCGGCCTGTGCCAGCGGGAAAAGTGAAATGACCGCCATGCGCCCTGCCAGAGAATCTGCGATGGCGGGAACGGCGGCGAGATTGGCGGAGCCCGTAATAAGGAAGCGACCCGGGCGGGTGTCGGTATCGATACTTTCCTTAAGTGCCAGCATTAGTTCCGGCGCTCTTTGGATCTCATCGATCACGGCACCCTTCATCCCGCGGACAAAACCGACCGGGTCATTGCGTGCGGCCGCAAGGGTGCCTATGTCATCGAGCGTCAAGTATGGCCGGTCGTCGGAAACGAACTGCCGTGCGAGGGTAGTTTTGCCAGCTTGCCGTGGGCCGGTAATGAGGACGACGCGGGTATCGTCCAGCGCCTCTGCGATTTTGCGGGTAACCTTGCGGTCATAGTAGCGGGGCGACGAGTTCTCAGTCAACATTCGACCATTCTTAAATCAAGATGCGACCAATTTAAAGTGTATATTCGGCTGATTCAAACAAACCAACGAAAGATATCTACATTTGGCTTATGGCGATATTCCCATCGGCGTCGCCAAAAAGACATTGATCTTGGTGACTTAGGCCAGATCGGCTGACATCAGCAATAAGCAAACCATCGGACTGGGCGTGGCAGCAGCCCAGATCCGGGCAAGCCTTTACGCATCCACAGAAGCAACAAAGTCGCGCCTTGGTATGGTGTCCTGGATCAGGTCCGGATCTCCGTCGATCAACCCTCAAGGGGTCGGTGAGCCAAGCTGCCGCCGGTCCGCCTTCGTCTTCTCGGTGATCGCGACCGTCCCTCTTCCTTTGAGGAGCCATCAGCGGGAATTGGTCCGCTTCGGATGGAGCACTCGAACATGGCACACGATCTTTCCCTCGCTCAGTCTCACGCCTTCGACCTCCGCAACGATCTGATGGTCCCCATCACCCTCTTCAAATCCAGAAACGAATTCGGCGTCCTACCCGTCCGACGAACTCGATGACGAAGACGATCTGGAGATCGTGCATGAATATTTCCCGCGCGGGTTTCATTGAGACCCGCGGATGCCTGCCGCTGGCGATCTGTCGGCCGCAAGGGAAGCTCACGCCGCGGCCGGTGCAAATTTGCATCTTGATTGCCGCGCCCTTGCCCCCTCCGCTCTTCGCGGCGGGCGGAATTATGCCCGCGATTTGCGGGAAGGAAATAGGGACGGCCGCGCTGCGGCCGAAGGAAAAATGAAACGAGAAGAATTGGAGGCGCTTCGCGCCAAAGTCAGCTGCGAAGCCGTGCTCGAGAAAGTCGGCTTCGAAATGGACGTGAAAGAAAGTTCGCGCCGCTCGATCAAATATCGGAATGGCAGCAATATCGTCATCGTTACGCACAGTGGACGCGGTTGGTTCGATCCGCTCAGTGATGAGAAGGGCGATGTTTTCGACCTTGCGATGTTTGTCAGTAAGGTCACTTTTCCGATCGCAGCGGAATCCGTCGCATCGCTTGTTGGCTACCAACTCTCACGGCCAGAATGGCGGTCGCCTCGTACCACCGTTCCGATCGGGGATATTGGCGACCGATGGCAAGAAAAGCGGATGCTATCTCCCGGATCCGGTGCTTGGAAATATCTGTGTTGGTCGCGCTGCATCCCGGCGGCCATTGTCAGGCAGGCGGTTCTGGAAGGCGTCCTCCGGCAAGGACCATTTGGAAGTATGTGGGCGGCCCATTTGGATGGCGACGGCGCTGTCGTCGGTTGGGAAGAAAGAGGTCTTGAGTGGCGCGGCTTCTCGAGCGGTGGGTCGAAGATCCTATTCAGGCTTGGACCAGCCGGTGCCCCCCGGCTCTGCATTACCGAGGCAGCGATCGATGCGATGAGCCTCGCGGCGCTCGAAGGGCCACGCGAGCAGACGCTCTATATCAGCACCGGCGGCGGATGGTCCCCTACTACAGACAGCGCCCTCGCCGCGCTGGCGGTCCACCCGGAATCCAGGCTTGTCGCCGCCACCGACGCCAATTCCCAAGGCGATGCCTATGCGGCACGGCTGCGCGTGATTGCGGAAAAATCCGGCTGTGATTGGCAGCGCCTCCGTCCGCCGGCAGAGGATTGGAACGCAGTTCTCCAGAATAGAGAAAGGGAAAAACGAGAATGGAGAGAAGGGAAGCGGAATGAGGCCTGCCGCATGCGTGCCGGCCGCATCAAGGGAAGCTTCGCCCGGCAAGAGCCGGCCCTTGACCCGCCCGGACACGAGGCCGGCCGCTCGGGAGGGGTGATAAAGGACTGAAGAGATGGGTGAGGTCGAAAGGACAGCGCCAGCTTTGGTTCCAACCCCCGAAAGGATCAAGCTGATGACCTCGACATCCCTCCCTCGTAAAATCTTCCAGGGCGTCGCCAAGCGCTCCGACATGTTCCGGCTATTCGATCGGCATCGTGATCGCCCCAATCGTTTCGATGGTGACCAGTCGGGCGTCTATGCTGGCGAGTGGTTGGAAATCGACGAGACCTCCTACACCTACATGCTCGATATCCTGCCGCCGCTGTGGATGCGCGGTCCAATCTTTGCCATGCGCGAATTCATGACCGGCTCCGTGACCTCGGTCTTCTACGCCATCCTGATCGACGGTGTTGTCCGCCATTTCCACGCCTATTGCGACCTATCCGATCCGAGTTCAGTCGAGGCGATGCGCTCGGCGATTGTCGCGCGCGAAAGCCGGCCGGTCCCGGCCATGAGCCGCGAAGAACGGCTCGAGCATATCTGGAGCACCAAAGCCGCCGAGTATCGCGGCTATGCCGGCGACCGTTGGCCGAGGCCGATGCAGGGCCATCGAACGGTCATGCTCTTGGCGGCAAGGAGGGAAGCTTCCTCAAGCTTCTCGACACCCTGACCGACGACGAGATCGCCGCCAAGCTGCCGGTGCATCTGCGCTACCTCCCTTCCACCCTGGCCGCCTGAGCCAGACTAATCCCAGCCAAAACGGTGTTGCAGCCGGTCGATCCCTTCGACCGGACGATGACGCACGCCTGCTTTCCAAGGAGATTTTCATGAGCAATGATCCCTTCACCTTCGACATGTTTGGCTCGAGCGCACTTTCGTCAGGCCTCGGTCTGGGCGTGACCGCCTTTGGCGGGTTCTCGCCCGCTGCCGCCGCAAACGACGACGATCCTGATCCTGTACCGCCTGCACCGGCTCCCGCTCTGCCGGCCAGCGCCACCCCTGCTCGGCGCGCAGGACTTCGCGCAAATTTCTATCTCGACGGCGACCGCGAGCTTGGCGCATCCTGGAAGGATCGCGCCCGCGCCAATGTCGCGGCCATCCTCGTCGCCGACGGTATTGCCAATCAGGACCGGCCGGCGACCCCAAAGGAACGGGCCCAGCTGATTCGCTTCACCGGCTTCGGCACCGGTGAACTGGCCAACGGGATGTTCCGCCGTCCGGGCGAGGTCGATTTCCGGAAGGGATGGGACGATCTCGGCTCCTCGCTTGAGAGCGCGGTCTCCGACGCAGACTATGCATCGCTCGCCCGCTGCACCCAATATGCGCATTTCACGCCCGAGTTCATCATCCGGGCGGTATGGGCCGGTGTTCAAAGGCTCGGCTGGCGCGGCGGCCGTGTGCTGGAACCGGGCATAGGCACTGGCCTATTTCCGGCCCTGATGCCGGAGCCCTATCGTGACGCCGCCTATGTCACCGGGATCGAACTCGATCCGGTCACGGCGCGTATCGTCGGCCTGCTGCAGCCGAAGGCCCGGATCATCAATGGAGACTTTGCCCGCACCGATCTGGCGCCGATCTACGATCTCGCCATCGGCAATCCACCCTTTTCCGATCGCACTGTCCGTTCGGACCGCGCCTATCGGTCGCTCGGCCTTCGCTTGCACGATTACTTCATCGCCCGGTCAATCAATCTCCTGAAGCCCGGCGCGCTGGCCGCCTTCGTGACCTCACACGGCACGCTGGATAAGGCCGATACGACGGCGCGGGAACATATCGCCAAATCCGCAGATCTGATCGCCGCGATCCGGCTACCCGAGGGAAGCTTTTGCCGCGATGCCGGCACGGATGTCGTCGTAGACATCCTTTTCTTCCGCAAGCGCAAGCCCGGCGAGCCGGAAGGTGACCAGCTGTGGCTCGATGTCGATGAGGTCAGGCCCGACACCGAGGACGAAGGTGCGATCCGCGTCAACAGGTGGTACGCCCGGCACCCCGACTTCGTACTCGGCGCTCATGCCCTGACCTCGGGACCGTTCGGCGAGACATACACATGCCGGCCCCGCGACGGCGAGGATCTTGAAACGGCACTTGCTGCTGCCATCGAGCTTCTGCCGGCCGATCTCTACAACGGCGAGCCAACGCCCGTCGATGTCGATCTCGAAGACGAACTCGCCGAGATCATCGATCTGAAGCCGAAGACCGGGCCGGTTCGCGAGGGCAGTTTCATTCTCGACCGCTCCAAGGGCCTGATGCAGATGCTCGACGGCGCGGCTGTGCCGGTCACAGTCCGAAAAGGCCGCTCCGGCGATGGGATCTCGGAAAAGCATGTGCGGATCATCAGCAAACTCATTCCGATCCGGGATGCCGTCCGCGAGGTGCTCAAGGCGCAGGGGACCGATCGGCCCTGGCGCGATCTCCAGGTGCGGCTGCGCATCGCCTGGTCGAGCTTCGTGCGCGATTTCGGGCCGATCAACCACACGACCGTCTCGATCCAGGAGGATGCCGAGACCGGCGAGGTGAAAGAGACCCAGCGCCAGCCCAACCTTGCACCGTTTCGCGACGACCCGGACTGCTGGCTGGTGGCGTCGATCGAGGACTACGATCTGGAGACCGACACGGCAAAGCCCGGTCCGATCTTTTCTGAACGCGTGATCGCGCCACCGGCGGCGCCAACCATCACGTCTCCGGCAGATGCGCTCGCCGTTGTGCTGAACGAATGTGGTCACGTGGATATCGACTATATCGCGGAGCTGCTGCACAGTGATCCCGCTGATGTGGTCGACGAGCTGGGCGAGGCTATCTTCCGCGACCCGGCAGATGGATCGTGGCAGACAGCCGACGGGTATCTTTCCGGTGCTGTCCGCACCAAGCTCGCGGCAGCGCAGGCGGCGGCCGAGCTTGATCCGACCTATGAGCGCAACGTTCGCGCCCTGACTGACGTCCAGCCGGCCGATCTTCGACCCTCAGACATCACCGCGCGTCTCGGCGCCCCATGGATCCCGGCCGCCGATGTCGTGGCCTTCGTCAAAGAGAAGATGGACGCCGATATCCGCATTCACCATATGCCGGAGCTCGGTTCCTGGACGGTGGAGGCCCGCCAGCTTGGCTACAGCGCCGCCGGCACATCCGAGTGGGGCACCAGCCGCCGCCATGCCGGCGACCTGCTTGCCGATGCGCTCAACAGCCGTGTCCCCCAGATCTTCGACGTGTTCAAGGATGTCGACGGCGAGCGTCGGGTCTTGAACGTCGTCGATACCGAGGCGGCGCGCGACAAGCTGCAGAGGATCAAGCAGTCCTTCCAGGATTGGGTCTGGACCGATCCCGATCGCACCGATCGGTTGGCACGCGATTACAACGACCGTTTCAACAATATCGCGCCGCGCAAATTCGACGGCTCCCATCTCAAACTTCCCGGCGCCTCTGGCGCCTTTGTTCTTTATGGGCACCAGAAACGCGGCATCTGGCGGATCATCGCCGATGGCTCCACTTATCTCGCCCATGCCGTCGGCGCCGGCAAGACGATGACCATGGCCGCCGCCATCATGGAACAGCGCCGGCTCGGCCTCATCGCCAAGGCGATGCTCGTCGTGCCCGGCCATTGCCTGGCGCAGGCGGCCCGCGAGTTTCTGGCGCTCTACCCGAACGCCCGCATTCTTGTCGCGGACGAGACCAACTTCACCAAGGATAAGCGTGCCCGGTTCCTGTCACGCGCGGCGACCGCGACTTGGGACGCGATCATCATCACGCACTCTGCGTTTCGCTTCATCGCTGTTCCCTCGGCCTTCGAACAGCAGATGATCCAGGACGAGCTGCAGCTTTACGAGGACTTGCTAATCAAGGTCGGCAGCGAGGACCGCGTCTCGCGCAAGCGCCTCGAGCGGCTGAAGGAGGGATTGCAGGAGCGGCTCGAGGGTCTTGCCACTCGCAAGGATGATCTTCTGACGATCTCGGAGATCGGTGTCGACCAGATTGTCGTCGATGAGGCGCAGGAATTTCGGAAGCTTTCCTTCGCCACCAATATGTCGTCGTTGAAGGGCATCGATCCCAACGGCTCGCAGCGTGCCTGGGATCTTTATGTCAAATCCCGCTATATCGAGACGCGCAACCCCGGCCGAGCACTGGTTCTTGCTTCCGGCACACCGATCACGAACACGCTCGGCGAGATGTTCTCCATCCAGCGCCTGCTCGGCCATGAGGCACTATCAGAGCGCGGGCTCCACGAGTTCGATGCCTGGGCGTCCTGCTTCGGTGACACGACGACCGAACTCGAAATCCAGCCGTCGGACAAATACAAGCCGGTCAGCCGCTTCGCCTCCTTCGTGAACGTGCCCGAACTGATCGCCATGTTCCGGTCCTTCGCCGATGTCGTGATGCCGGACGATCCCAGGCAATATGTGAAGGTGCCGAATCTTTCGACTGGACGCCGTCAGATCCTGACGGCCAAACCGACGGCGCTGTTCAAGAGCTACCAGCAGATGCTCGACGGCAGGATCAAGGTGATTGAGAAGCGCGAAGGTCCGGCCAAACCCGGCGACGACATCCTGCTCTCCGTTATCACCGATGGCCGCCATGCGGCGATCGACCTGCGCTTCGTCTTGCCGGTGGCCGAGAATGAGGCGGATAACAAGCTCAATCTGCTTGTCCGTAATGCGCATCGGATCTGGATGGAGACGGGTGACGCTATCTATCGCCGCCCTGATGGCAAGGAGTTTGATCTGCCGGGCGCGGCCCAGATGATCTTTTCCGATCTCGGCACGATCAATGTCGAGAAATCCCGCGGCTTTTCGGCCTATCGCTTCATTCGCGACGAGCTGATCCGGCTCGGCGTGCCGGCATCACAGATCGCCTTCATGCAGGATTACAAGAAGACCGAAGCCAAGCAGCGGCTATTCGGCGATGTTCGCGCCGGCAAGGTACGCCTCCTGATCGGTTCGTCGGAGACGATGGGCACCGGCGTTAACGCTCAGCTGAGGCTGAAGGCCCTCCACCATCTCGACGTGCCGTGGCTGCCATCGCAGATCGAGCAGCGCGAAGGCCGGATCGTGCGCCAGGGCAACCAGCACGATGAAGTCGATATCTTCGCCTATGCCACCGAGGGAAGTCTCGATGCCAGCATGTGGCAGAACAACGAGCGCAAGGCCAGGTTCATTGCCGCCGCGCTCTCCGGCGACACCTCGATCCGACGGCTCGAAGATGTCGGCGAAGGTGCTGCCAATCAGTTTGCGATGGCCAAGGCCATTGCGTCGGGCGATGAGAGGCTGATGCAGAAGGCTGGGCTGGAGGCCGATATCGCGCGGCTCGAACGGCTTCGCGCCGCCCACGAGGACGATCAATACGCCGTCCGTCGGCAGATGCGAGATGCGGAAAATGAGATCGCTGTCTCGACCCGGCGCATCGATGAGATCGGTCAGGACATCGCACGACTGCGGCCGACTACCGGCGACACCTTCACGATGACGGTGCTCGGGCAGAACCACAGCGAGCGCAAGGAGGCGGGTCGCGCGCTGATGAAGGAGATCCTGACGCTCCTCCAACTGCAGCAGGAGGGTGAGATGTATCTGGCCACGATCGGCGGCTTCGATCTCGTCTATGAGGGCGAGCGCTTCGGCAAGGGCGATGGCTATCGCTTCGAGACCCTTCTTCAGCGGACCGGCGCCGAATATGAGGTCGATCTCTCCATCACCGTCACGCCGCTCGGCGCGATCTCGCGTCTGGAGCATGCAGTTGACGGCTTCGACGAGGAGCAGCGCCAGTATCGCCGGCGGCTTGGTGAGGCAGAGCGCCGGCTGGCCTCTTATCAAACACGTACCGGCAGCCTGTTCCAGTTCGCCACGGAGCTGGATGCCAAGCGCAAACAGCTGCGTGAGGTCGAGGATGATCTGGCCGCGGACGTTATCGCAGAGGCAGATGAGGCGAGGACCGCGCCAGCCGCATAGCTGCACTGCACAATAAATGGATGCCTGGTGATCAAAAAAAGTTCATAACGCACTCAGCTGATGCACATGGCGACCTCCCAGTCGCGCAGCAGCTGTTCCCCTCTGGAGGTTCAAGATCTCCACACTTCATGGCCGCGGCTTTTGCCGGCGGCCATTTTTTTGGCCACTCGCCACCTCGAGTCAGACAGCAACGATAGCGGCCGCCATATTGTCAATCACCGTTTGAACTTCTGCGTATAGTTCCGCATTGAGTGTCCCGGCGTCGATTTCGACAACAAGCGCGAACCGTGCAACGTGGTTTTCCGGATCGGGGATGTTCTTCGCCTTCCACCACCCTGCAACGGGATGGACGGCGATGAGGTTGCGTCGTGCCAGGTCGGAAGCTGCACAGGTGAGCTGATCTATCTGCAGCGAACCGACATCACGGCGGTTTTGCCCGAACTGCCATCCGTCGTTTTCATCGACCGTGGGCTCATCAGACTGTTCTGCAACCTTACTGATGCGCTGAATGAAGGCTTTGACCTTCTCGTTCGGCCTGTTCAACTTGAAACGTAAATTATGCGAGGCATAGCGGTATTTCGAGCCGCGGGCGGGCTCCGAAGGGTTGGGTGACATAAATGTGCTGAGGCTGATGCGCAGCTTGACGTTCGCGGCACCAAGGCGGCGCAATTCCGCCACGGGCCACGGGAGTTCGAATAGCTTCAGCTCGTTATGAATATGCTCAGCATTCTTCGTGGCGCTCTTCTTGTAAGGCTGGATCGTATCCTCGACGATAAGCGTAAGGGCGTTTGACGCACTGCGCCTTGCCCTCTCCATGTCGGGCACGCCGTAACCATAGCGTCGGAACAGAATGCCAAGGTCAGTCTTCGACGGTTGCTGCGGGACATGGCTGAGCATCTGGTTAGTCCATCGGGCCGAGGACACGAAAATAGCACGAATAGTCTCCGGCCAGAGATCCGGGTAGTCCGCCCACAGGCGGGTGATGTCACGCGACGCAAGCGCTGTTGCTGCACTCGTCTCCCCGCATGTGGTGAAAGCGCGCTGAGGGTATTGATGATCCGTCGTCAGCGGAGCAAGTGCCGGATGCTTCATCGGCGGCGGAGCGCCATGGATAAACCAGTTGCCACCTTCGTAGACGATTTCAGGCTTGAGAGGCCAGTAGGACTGCCAGCTCGCCGTGCGCGAAGACGGCGACAGGTCGCCCAACGGGGCCACGCATGATCCCGGCTCGCCCGGCGGGAGGGTTACCTTTTCCGTATAGGCACCCACACTGATCGCATTCCATGCCTGCGCCGGCGATTCCAGTTCGTTATTTGGATCATCGGAAACGGTGAGATAGCTGGTGCCATTGAAGGCATTCTGATCACTGTTACCCGCAGACACCAGGATGAGGCGCTGACGGGTCTGTAGTCCCGATGCGCCTGACGCGAGTTGATCGATTTCGCTCGACCAGGAGGTTGGCGCCCCGTCGTGCGGTGTGTCGTCTTCAGTCGTGCTTGCCAGGCAGAATGTTCGCCGCCGCTCGGCGGATACCTCGACGGCGTCAATGCCGCGGCGCGTTACGGTTCCCAGGAGATGATGAGGATTGTGCCCTGCGTCTGGCATGATTTTGGAAGATTCCAGCCGATGCATGACGTTGATCGACAGGGTCGTCTGCAGCGCAGCGCTGAGGTCTCCGAAGAGCGCAAGACCTGCGAGCTGGGTGCCATGTCCGACGGTATCATTCACGTCCCACGCCGGTTCCGCCGCATGCCTGTCGGCCGCGGCCAGAGCCGGTTGGATCAGCGGATGTGCCCGGCTGACACCACGATCGAGAAGGGTGATGAAGTTCGGATCCGGGTTGGCCGTGAATGTGGTGCGCCCGACCAGGTCATCGACCCACTGATGCTGCTCATCGATCGGCATCGCATCAAAATCGTCAGCCGTGCGCGTCGGCGTCGCGAGCGCGCGCACTTGGCCGATATTTCTCACGGCGGCTGCGAGCTCGATTGCCGTTGCGACCGCAATCACCACGACATCCTCGGGAAACTCAAGCCTATCAGTCCCGACCGAAACGCCGTATTCCAAAGCGCCCGCGATAAAACCGGCCGAGCCCGCCCTATCGAGCCAGACTTCCCATGCAACTTTTCCAGAATCTGTCGGAAACCTGCTGATCGGGCTACGCCACAAGGCTCGAAGCCCAGCCTCTGAGATCGCTCCGATGCTCTGCACCAAGTCAGCGTTCTTTGGCGGTTTGAAGCTTCCGTCTTCGTTGACGGGAAGTTCGCCACCAAAATCCTCGATCTTCTTGCGAAGCTTCTGCAGTCCCATTTCGGACGCAAACACGGTTGCTTCCGAGGGCCCTCCGGGCAGCTTTTCCACCTTGAGAAGTGTTAGCCCGCTAGCATTTAGGCTTTTGGTGACCATAACTTCGTGTGGTCGACCTTCTATCGAAAGGTAGACACCAGGAAGATTGTTCTCGGTGATATGGGGGAGATGATCGAGGGCCGAAAGGAGCGCCTGCGCGTGCGCTTCTCGATGATTGACGTCACTTGGGTGCTTTGACGATCCGCTGGTTTTTGCCACGAACGGGCGAGCTTTTCCGATTCCGCTCAGCGTGAAGTGGCGCCGATCTCGAGCCATGCTTGTCTGTTCCTATGCCTTGCAGCGAACGTCTACGCTCCAGCGATGCCAAAACGGCCGACGTCTCGATCGCGCCTGCATCGCGGATGACTGCGCGCCGCGCTGCATCCTCGGCCGCCGCGATCACGTCTGCGGTCGACAGTCCATCGGCGTGACCGGCGATTTGGTCCCAATTTATATTGTCGACTTCAAAGCCGTGCAGGCGCCGTCGCATCGCCTTTTCGATCGCGTCCTCGTTAGGAAGACCATACGAGAGCACGAGGTCGAAACGACGCAAAACGGCGCGATCCAGCAACTCTGGGAGGTTGGTTGTCGCGATAATGATCGACGGTCCGGTGTCTTCATCAAGGAATTGCAGAAACGAGTTCAGAACGCGCCTTGCCTCGCCAATGTCATTCTCGTTACCGCGGCTTGATGCGAGCGCGTCGATCTCATCGAACAGGTAAACGCCGCGTGTCGTCTTGATGGCGTCGAAGACCATGCGGAGCTTCTGGGCGGTCTCGCCCATAAACTTCGTGATCAGCCCATGAAGAAGAACCGTGAACAGTGGGTAACGGAGTTCTGCAGAGAGTGCTGCTGCTGTAAGCGTTTTGCCCGTCCCGGGTGGACCGGCAAGCAATACTCGCCGTCTCGGGCGCAGCCCACGCTCTTCGAGCTTTTCCGCATGATGGATCTCTGCGATAAGGTGCTCAAGCTCGTCTTCGATTACCGGCGGCACGATGACGTCCGCCATACGAGCCGTCGGATAACTCGCACCCAGAAAACCGGATAGCTCGCCTCGCGGGGCAGCGAGTGGCGTCAAATTCGGGCGCTTCTGCTCAGGTGCACTTGCGCCGGCCTCAGCCCATTGGCGAAGCTGCTCTGCTAGGCGGCCATGACCTTTCTGGGATTCGGCGGCAGCCAGCTGCATCGCAAGGTCGTAGAAACGATCCTTGTCGCCTTCAGCATGACTCTTCACGAGCCCGATGATCTGTTGTGCCGATGCCATGGTCTAACTCTACGGTAGTTGCCAGGATTGGGAAGCCCGACACAAATATATAGGAACATTCTGAACAGTTTTACCTATCGTATGCACTGCAACTCGCCCCAACCTTTCGTTTGGAGGTTGTGCGCGGATACACTCCCTCTGCGCAGCATTGTTCGCAGGCCCATAGCAGGCGAGCATTTCTAACGCCACCCGATTGCGGGAGACGTAAATAAGAAGGGGCTGAAAAGAGGAAAAGGAGGAAACCCGATCGCCGATCGGTCCTCCTGCCGCCGCTGTCGCTCAACCGCGGCCTGCGCGATCCCGGCCGCTTATCCTTCGCTGGGCATATGCCCCGCTTGTCCGGCGCAGCAGGGATGCTCGGCCGCAGTTGCGGCAGTCGGGCCGCTCGGCGGTCCGGGGGGTGTCTTCGAAAAAAAGAAGACAGGAAGGGCTGGCAAGGCGCCGGTCCGAACCCGAAAGGACAGATCC
This sequence comes from Neorhizobium sp. NCHU2750, assembly GCF_003597675.1. Classification (NCBI taxonomy): domain Bacteria; kingdom Pseudomonadati; phylum Pseudomonadota; class Alphaproteobacteria; order Hyphomicrobiales; family Rhizobiaceae; genus Neorhizobium; species Neorhizobium sp. NCHU2750. The sequence continues at coordinate 317,220 of NZ_CP030830.1, forward strand.
CATGCAGATCATGAAGGTTGACCCACGCGCCCTGAAGGAAAACCCCGACCGGATGCGCCAGTCGAAGTCGTCGCCGCAGGCCGACGCGCTGATGCTAGCAACGATCAAGGCCGTCGGTATCGTTCAGCCGCCGGTCGTCGCGCCGGAAACCGATGGTGGCAATGGCTATATCATCGATGCCGGCCATCGCCGCGTCCGGCTTGCGATTGCCGCCGGCCTCGACGAAATCGAAATTCTGGTGGCTGATGCCGCCAACGACAACGGCGCAATGCGTTCGATGGTCGAAAACTCTGTTCGCGAGCCGCTCAACCCCGTAGACCAGTGGCGGGGTATCGAGCGGCTCGTTGCCCTTGGCTGGACCGAGGAAGCAATCGCCGTCGCTCTCGCTCTTCCCGTCCGCCAGATCCGCAAGCTCCGGCTTCTCGCCAATGTCCTGCCGGCCATGCTCGAGCAGATGGCGCTCGGCGACATGCCGTCCGAGCAGCAGCTGCGTATCATCGCGGCCGCCGGCCAGGCCGATCAGAAGGAAGTCTGGAAGGCGCACAAGCCGAAGAAGGGCGACACGGCGCCCTGGTGGCAAATCGCAAATGCACTGACCAAGAAGCGCATGTATGCCAGGGAGGCGAGCTTTGGCGACGATCTCGCTCAGGCCTATGGCATCGAATGGGTCGAAGATCTCTTCGCACCGGCCGACCAGGACGGGCGCTATACGACGAATGTCGAAGGCTTCGTCGGCGCTCAGCACGAATGGATGACCAGCAACCTGCCGAAGCGCGGCGGGATCGTCGAGGTCAACAGCTGGGGTCAGCCCGAATTGCCGAAGAAGGCCAGCCAGGTCTACGGCAAGCCGTCGAAGTCCGACCACACGGCAATCTATCTCGACCGCGACGGCAAGGTCCAGACGGTGCATTACCGCATGCCCGAGGCGACGAAGCCGAAGGGAGCCGGTGGTAACGAACCGATCACCGGCGGCGATGACGCTGATGCAATTGCGGCGCCGAAGGCCCGGCCGGATGTGACCCAGAAGGGTCATGACATGATCGGTGATTTCCGCACCGATGCCCTGCACGATGCACTGGGTCGCGCACAGATCGAAGACGACATGCTGATGGCTTTGATGGTGCTGGCCTTTGCCGGAAAGAATGTCCGCGTCGACTCCGGTGCGGACGGGACTTTCTACGGCGGGAAGCGCTTCTCGCGCCATGCTGTGGGTCTGTTCGACGAACATGGAAGGCTCGCTTTCGATCAGGATCAGCTTCGGGTCGCCGTCCGTTCCGTGCTGATCGATGTTCTCTCGTGCCGCCGTGGCATGTCGAACAGCGGCATGATCGCGGGCATCGCCGGCGATGCCATCGGCGCCGACGAATTCCTTCCGAACATGGGCTCGGAGGATTTTCTCTTGTGCCTGTCGCGCCAGGCGCTGGAAGCGTCCTGCGCCGAGGCATCGGTCCAGCTGCGCCAGAAGGTGCGGGAAACCCGCGCAGCACTCGTCGAGCATTTTGCAAACGAGCATTTCGTCCATTCCGCCGGCCGCTTCGCGCCGCCGGCCGACGAATTGCTTGAATGGATCCGGGCAGGTGCTGCTGCGGATGTGATCGGCGCTGGCTCGCGGAGCAACGACGGAGATGCCGACGAGGCCGTTGAAGAACAGGCAGGGCAGGTCGAAGAGGAGGCGGATCAGGGCGACCCGCATGAAACTGACGGTGCAGCTGACGAAGAACACGACCAGGATTTCGATCAGAGGGCAGCAGCATGACCGCGGCCTTCCAGTCGAACATGGCAGCACCCACCCCCGATCTCTCGGGGGTGGAGTTTGCCACCAGCGCGGACGGATTGCCGGTTGCCCGCATAGATGATCTGGTCCTGGGCATGGTGACCTCGCCGAGTGGATTTGCTTATCTCGCGAGCACGGTCTTCGTTCGCCGGCCGTTGGCAGAGCTCACGCGTGCCGACTTCATCGGGCATGATGGCCGGGTGGCCGGCGAGGCCGAATTCCGCGCGCGTGTTGCCGAGACGGCCAGTCACAAACGCGATCTGGCGAAACTGAAGCGCGTGCAGACCCGCATGTCGGCGAGCACGCCCTGGGGAAGCTCGCAGATGGCGGTCATCTATGCCGAGGGCGTCGTCGCCCATAGCACGGCCGGCCACGGAGGCTTCCATCTATCGGCCGACCGCAATGCCAAAATCCATCCGCCGCTGCGGAAGGGCACCCCATGGTACGAGGAAGATTGCGAATGGGCGATCGTGGCGCTCACATTTCCGGATCTGTTCACTGCCTACGAGCGATCTCTGGCCGACAAGACCTTTCGAAACACCTGGCCGGATGAGTGGGAGGCAATTCAAGGTGCCAAGCTGGCCGAGGGCGAGAGCTGGACGAAGGATCGCCGTGCGTTCGATGAAAGTCATGCTGCGGACTATATCGTCATGTCGGCAATCTTCTCCGATCAGCACCCCGGCATGACCGAGGTTGTGGCGGTTCTCGGCGGTAAACGGCAACCAGACCACGATGAGCGCCGCTTCCTTGTGCCGAGCGACGAATATGCCGGGCGCGGCCGCTTCGGCTTCGTTATCGATCCAGACCGTCATGCAGAATATCATGGGCCGTCCTCCTTCATCGGCTGGCGAGGACGGGGGATGGGTCATGATCGATGTTCGCGTTCCGAAACCGCTGGCGAAGGCAATCGGCGCACGGCGTGAGACGCAGCGGCATCTCGATTGTCTGACCCGCCAGATAGCAGCGCGCGCCGGACGGCAGGCGATCACGGTGAAGGTCCGGAGCCGGGCGCGCCGTCGGTCCGGTCCCCGACTCTACCATCAGGAGCTTGCCGACCGCCTGGCCTTCGAACGGTGGCGCGAACTCGACACGCTCGCATCAAGGCTGGCGGTGCAAGAGCAGATCATCGACGCGCTCGAGCATTGCGGTGATGCACCTGTTTCGCCAGTGGCGAGATAGGCAGACCTCTAGCGGGCTTTGCATTCGGCGGAAGCTGTTCATCTTGCGGCCACGTCATCTCCCAGGATGGCTCGCTCGGCCATGTCGTCCCCCGTTAGCATGCATCTGACATCTGATCCGTGCCGGACTGCCCTTCTTTTCGTTGCGGTCTGAACCGGCGGCCGGTCGTTTCAAGGCCGCTGGCGCGCCGCGGAGCGGCCGACCCAACCTCACTGCGCGAGGGCAGGCCCGCGGTCCCAAGCAGGTCAAAACCTGCTGGCCCGCAACCCTGCCCTGCTGGCTTAGTCGGATCGGACCTGTGAAGCCGCCCGTCCTTTGCCGATTCTGGTCGTCCGCATCGAAGGGCAGACCGGCACGGGCCGGAACCGCTTCGGCAGAAACGGAAGGAACAGACATGGCCAAGCCCGCCAACCCCAATCGCTCCACCGCCAGATCGGCGCAGTCGCGCCGCGGCACCACACTCGAAATGGTCCGCCTCTCCTGCCCGGACGCCGTCCAGGCACTTAAGATCGCCGAAAGCTTCGGCACCGCGGTCGTCGACAGCGATGGCATCCGCAGCCTGCATGAGCGGCTGATCGTCGAGACCGCCGACAGCCTCTCTGAAGGGCTAGGCGAAAAGGCCATGCAGATCCATCTGCAAAGGATCGTCGGAGCCTTCGTCGGATCGGCTCACGGCGCCGGACGGTTCTACTCGCGGGCCGTCAGCGAGGCGCGCGACGCAACGGCCAAGGCATCGAATGATGCCCGCGACGAGGATCTCGACGGGCCGGTCGGCTACGATAGCGCCGCCCAGCGCAAGCGGGAATTTGCGGCCGACATGGGTGTCCAGTCCCACGCGCTGCGCATGGCAGCCGAGGGCGCCGTGGCAGCCTACGAACAGGTTGTCGGCGAGACCTGGAAGCCGTTCGACCGTCCGGTCGAGAACCCGGGCGCCTCGCTCGACCGCAAGGCAGCGGAGGCTCAGCTGGCTGCCTTCGGCTGATCGGGTCCGCGGGGCGACAGCCCCGCATCCCATTTTTCAACTTCGAGGCTTGTATCCCGAGCCAGAGCACCGGAGAAATACGATATGCTTTTTTCCATCCAGCTCGTTTGCGTCGCGCTCTCGCTGATCTTCGCCGCCACCATGTCGGTCGATCATTTCCGGGCGCGCGCTTTCCTGAAATATCGCGATGGCATCGTCGCTATGCGATGTTCAGCTTCGTTGTCCTCACCTTTGTGATGTGTTTGCTGATCGCGATCACACGGCCCTAATAATTCCGACTCCTAGCTTTCATACGCACAGACTTAAAAGGCTGACACCATCAGGTGTCGGCCCTTTGTCGGTTCACCTCTGATGGAAAGAAAGGCAGGGCGCGCCGCTCGCGGCCTGTCCCGTTCAGCGGCCCTGCCGGAGCCGGGATGTCGATGCAACGGCTTTGCCGTCCTCCACGCTGTTGCGGCCGTTCCGGTGCATCACCATCCGATCGGCCCCGGCTTTTGGCCTCCGTGACGGACCGCGAATGGCGCGGTCCTGGAAACGGAGAAAAGATATGGGAAAGAAACCGGAAGCGGATCGTACCGACATCTACACGAAGATCACGGATCGTATTGTCGAGGATCTCGAACGCGGCGTGCGTCCCTGGCTGAAGCCATGGAGCGCTGCCAATACGAATGGCCGGATCTCGCGGCCCTTGCGGCACAACGGACTGCCCTATTCTGGCATGAATGTGCTGCTCCTCTGGTCTGAGCAAATGTCGCGCGGCTTCGCCTTGCCGATGTGGATGACATTTCGACAGGCGCTCAAGCTGGGCGCGGCCGTACGCAAGGGCGAAACCGGCTCGACCGTGGTCTTCGCCAGCCGTTTCACCAAGTCCGATGCGGACGGGAATGGCGGCGAGATCGATCGAGAAATTCCGTTCCTGAAAGCGTACTCTGTATTCAATGTCGAGCAAATCGACGGATTGCCCGACAGCTACCATGCACCGGTGACCGAGGTGATCGATCCGGTCGAGCGGATCGAAAATGCCGACCGCTTCTTTGAGAATACCGGTGCCACGATCCGGCACGGCGGAAATCAGGCATACTATTCGCCCGTCACCGACCACATCCAGATGCCGCCATTCGAGGCGTTCCGTGATGCAGCCGGCTACGCGGCTGTCCTCGCGCATGAGTCCACCCATTGGACGGCTTCCAAGGATCGCGTCGGGCGAGATCTCTCCCGCTATGCCAAGGACCGGACGGACCGCGCGCGCGAAGAGCTTATCGCCGAGCTCGGCAGTTGCTTCCTCTGCGCCGATCTCGGCATCGCCCCTGAGCTGGAGCCGAGGCCGGATCACGCGTCCTATTTGCAGTCGTGGTTATCGGTGCTTTCCAACGATCGGCGGGCGATCTTCCAGGCGGCCGCGCATGCGCAGCGGGCGGTGACGTTTCTGCATTCCCTTCAGCCGGCGGCGGATGAACTGAAGCATGCGGCATAAGCCGGCATTCGCATGTTCGATCAGGTGCGGTCGTCACCATCGGCGGCGGCCCGCCGATCCGTGTCTTCCTGGTCCTTGAGACCTTGCGAGATGTCAGCGCCCAACCTTCCCCATATCGACGGCTTTTCGGGATCTGGCCTGGGCTTGCGGGATGGTTTTCGTTCAACGACGAACGGTTTGGTCGGTTGGCGCATGCGGGTTCTGGATCCTCCTGGGCGACGAATCGCACACGACGATACCGCACAGAGTATCGGTGGCAATGCCCCTCTCCAGGGATATTGATAGGGGCATTCCGAGGCGGACATGTCTGTGCATGGTTCAGTTTGGGGCTGGTGAAATGCGGGTTCCATGGCGCCAATCCGACGCCAGCCATTGTGGTGTTCCTTCAATCTTGTCCTGGGGCTCCATCTGCGGGCTCGATGGGGCATGTCTGACCGGAAACCGGCTGCGCCTCGATCGTCCTCCCGCAACGGCAGGTCTCGGATTTCTCACCCCGGCCGTCGAGCCGCCCTCCTCTCCCTCCAAGAAATCCGACCCCTGCCGCCTTCCACTGCGTTTCAGCCCTTTGGGTGCGGTCCGATCGTTCCCGGATCTTGTCGACAGCCATCGAGGTCGCACTGGAGCGGCCCGAAACAGCGAAAGGAACGCAAAAATGGCTACCATCGGCACCTTCACCTGCGAAAAGAACGGCTTCACCGGCTCGATCCGCACCCTCGCCCTCAACGTCAAGGCTCGCATCACCCGCGTCGAAAATCCTTCGGAAAAAGGCCCGCAGTTCCGCGTCTACGCGGGAACGGTCGAACTCGGCGCCGCCTGGCAGAAGACTTCTGAGCAAGGCCGCGACTACCTCTCGGTCAAGCTCGACGATCCGAGCTTCCCGGCCCCGATCTACGCGACGCTCGCAGAGGTCGAAGGAGAGGATGGCCTTCAGCTCATCTGGTCCCGCCCGAACCGAGACTGATGTGGATCACGAGGCTCCGCCACCGGCGGGGCCTCATCCTCATTGAAGAAGACGTCGCGCTTATCGCGCGTCGAACCTGGCAAGCATCTTGCGCAATTGCGCATTCTGCTCCGTGAGCTTTTTTGCGAGTTGGCGTCGCAACTCAGCGACATCCGCATCGAGTTCAGCCATCTCGTCCAGGATCGATTTGGGGCCGGCTGCCAGCGCACGCCCAGCCTCATCGGCTTGGTTTTTAAAGTCCGCCGGTTCTGTGACCGGCGCAATCTTCTTGGCGCGCGTCGGCGCTGGCTCGCCCTCTACCTCGACAGGCTTGATCGGGGCATGGATCGGCTCGACAGGTGCGGGCGCTGCCGCGGTCACCACCACTTCGTTTGAAGCCTTGGGAACCTCTTCTGAAATTGCAGGTGTTGCCTCAGGGGGCTCGGACACAGGTTCCGGATCGGACGGTGGTTCGGGCGCAACGTCTCCTGCCGGCGCCGCGGGCGGCTCAACAGATTGCACGGTGTCAGGCGCCTCGGTCGCAGGATGTGCCTCTTCAACGTCCGGCTTGTACTCGAGAGCGATTGTCTTGATCGCGACGGCGGTGGACTCGTCGTTGCTTTCTGTCTTCGGCTTACGCGACACCAGGTCAGCCACAAATCTCCATGGTGTTCTCATCGCGCCAAACCTTTCAAGCATTGTGGCGGATCATTGCCACAGACATTTCAATATCGAACGCATAATCAGCGGCGCCTCGCCTGTAGTGTGAGGCGCCGCCGGAAGGCGGGTATCAGGACTTGCCGAGACGTTTGCGCAGATCGGCATTTTCGGATCGCAGCTTTTCGGAAAGCTCCTTGCGAAGCTGCTTGTTCTCTTCCTCCAGCTTGATCAGGTCGGCGATATCGTCAATCGCTTCGATCAAAGCGGCAGGGGGCGTCGCTGCAGTTTTGGCGCGCGGCGCGCGGGTGGCGGTCTTCTTCCGTTCGGCGGCAGCCTTTTCAGCCCTGACCGGAACGGTCTTGGAGCCGCGTTTCGCACGCGTCTTCTTGGCAGGCTTTTCGGCAGATGCAGCCGTAGTGTCGACCGGGCTGGCTTCAGCAGCGACAGGCTTCGGCGCACGTGGCTTGCGGGTCTTCTTCTCAACGGGGGCTGTGGCCGGTGCTACGGGCGTTGCAGCTGTCTCAATCGTGGTTTCGTCGGCCATCAGTGTTCTCCTCTGTCAGGCGGACAAGCATTTGTTTCTCGGTAACTTAAAGTCAATGCAGCAAGCCCCAATTTCGGATCTAATCGGCGTCTGAAACATCGCCATGTCCGAATTCCTTTCATTGCGCAACGAAGGGTCGGTCCAAGGCGAGCTTGATGGGGTATGTCTGACCGGAAACGGGTTTCGCCTTGCTCGTCCCTCCGAGGTTAGCCGCCACCACTGAGATGACAGGAGCCGTCAGATCCAGACCGAACTTGAGGCGGCAGAGCCGCAACACGCGGCCGGAAAGTCTGAATTCGAGACGATGCTCAACTCAGAGCCGCCACGTTGAGGGTGGCATCTCGATCCACAGTCTAGCTTCGATCGAGCACCGACGATATATCTCTTATTGCATAGCGTTCACTCATGAAGTTAGGGCTCCGCAATGGTGGCAGATGACGAGCGATTTATCTCATTCGCGGAATTTAAGCGTGGCCTATCTGAAGCACGTCGACCTTGGACCGCAGAGAGGATGGCGTACCAAAGATTCACCATGCTCTACTTGGTGCCAACATTCTTTTTGATCGCAACTCTCATCGTCATCGTTGGTGGCATCGCGAAGTGGCCTGGCCTCGACAGCCTGGGCAAAATAATTGCTGCCGCGACCCTGACTTATCTGGCAGGCATTATCGCCTTTGTCCTTGCCCGCATCGATCGGGGACACGGATTTGGCGTCTTGCTCGGTCGGATCATATGGCCTTTGCCTATCTTCTCAGATGTGAAGAAGAGACTCAGGACCCAGGCCGAATTCAGGATGAACGCCGACCCGAGAGAACTTTATGAGCATGAACGTGCCCGCTACGAGCGTTTTGCAAAAAGGATGGGCGCAAAACGACATTGAATTTTCAGTGGGGATTGGTTGGCTACGCATTCGCATAGCACGGTCTGAAATGACCAAATTGAAACACTAGTTGCCATTCGTTAAAGTGATCCTAGTCGCACTAACGTTGGGTGCGCAAAACTGTCCCATAACCCTTGCCACGTTTCTGACGAAGCAGATCGAGGAAGAGGATCACTGCATCCTTCTCTCGTTCGAAATGATGGGTCATCATCTGTCCCTTCGTCCCAATCCTTCCCCAGCGGCGCGTCAGGCACGCTTCACCAAATAGGTTCGGCTCGATGGACATCGCATAGAAACGGGCCATATTCCGGCTGGCGTCGGTTCGCTCGATATAGAGTTGGTAGCGCTGGCTGATCATGGCGACAGAATCGCGCGCCAGGTTTCTCCCGTCCAATGACTGTTTTGAATCGGTGGCAGGTCAGCGATTCATTTTCGTGAATAATCCTTCGAAGGCGTTCGGATGGTCATTCGTCGGCGTACCGCTCTTGCCGAGACTTGCCTCCTCCTCGGCTAAGAACAGTGCCCGGCCCTTCGTCGCGCCATCGCGATCATAGATTGCGTTGAATTCGAGCCCGCGATGCCGCGGGGCAAGCGGGGATGCGTCTCCAACGTCTTCGGGTCGGTCTTGCCGACGGCTATGTCGTTGTTCGAAAAGCTTGAGATTGACACACTGTATCCGCTTACACTCCGATCGCTGCACCAACGCCATCCCAAAGCCTAGCAGGGTCCATGTCGTGTCATCGGCGTTAAAATACTGCGCCATCAATTGAGGAACAACGCCTTTGGCTATGGCTTCTACGGATCGACTACGAAGCTGAGCTTGGAGAAGAGTTCCGGATGCTGGTGGCGGGTTCTGAGCAACTGGCTATCGAAAACCTGGCGGGCGCCCTGCTGGATCAAGTCGGTCAGGGCGCCGAGTTCGTATTGTCTCGTGGCCAGTGTGATCCTGCGCGAAATGGCAGACTTCTCAATGGGCCTGATATTGACCTGATGGCGTTCAGGCGTTTCTCGCAAAAGCAGCAAGGATGGCACCAGAGCCCATCCAAATCCATGAGCCACCGTCATCAATACGGAATCAAGAATGTCGAATGTGGCTGTCGGCGTCGCGTCTATCTTGAGGCGGGACAGATAGGCAGCAACCAGCCGGCCGAAACCGGAATCGCGGTTTGCGCCCACCATCGGCACGCCCGCGGCCAGCTCACCGAGCGACAAATGGCTGAGTAGCGGCGGCGTGATTAGAACGACGGATTCTGTTAGCAGGTTGAACTTCGTCGCACCATCACGCCGCTCGTCATCGTCAAGCACGATGAGTGCCGAGAGTTCCCTGGCATAAAAACGTTCCCACAGTTCGGCATTGCTGCCGCTGGCAACCGTCCAGGAGCGCGAGTTTGCGGCAAGTTGCTCGATGAGATTTGTGGCAAACCACGTACCCAAAGTTTCGATAACGCCGATGCTGAGATGGGCATGCTTTACCCGGCCTTTGGTTCTCAATTCCTGATTTATACCTGTGGCGTCCTGCAGTAGCTGCTGCCCTCGGCTAAAAAGTTGTGTCCCTAGAACCGTTGTCTTGAGGGGGCGAAACGAGCGGTCGAACAGCGTGACGCCCATCCGCTTTTCCATGCGACGGATCAGATGTGAAACGGCAGATTCCGTCAAGCCCAGCCGTCGCGCGGCCTCCGTCATACTGCCGGTCTCGCAGACTGCTATGAAAGCATCCAGATCGGCCAAGTCAAAGTCGCGTGTCGTCTGCATTGAAATCGCATTCCAAAAAATAGGCAATTGCGGCCTGACTATGCAGCTACAATGAATTTTTTTCAAGGTTGACGGTTAGTTTGACCATCAAGCCAAGCCGGAGCTCCACGCCCCCGTGCACCGATCCGCCTCAAACACTCACGTTTTCATAGGCTTACTTTGAAGCGCCGTGGATGCTCACGCTAGTCATCAAGTAGAAATCGCTTAAATAACCTGATTGCAACGTGGCTCATTCTCCTCATGCTATCGCCAATATTGAGAAAAGGAGAATGCCTTGCTTACCGCCAGACCCGCACCCGTGCACGATACGTTGCTCTATTCCGCGCCGTGCCACGATCTCGATCAACTCGATGCCGATATCGCCTTCCTCGGTATCCCCTATGGTGCGGCCTATGACCAGTTCGCGGTTTCGAGCGAACAGTCCAAATTCCCCGATGCACTGCGCCGGGCAACCGACCGCATCGTGCGCGGCCTCGATCATTTCGACTTCGACTTGGGCGGCACATTGCTCGACAACCAGCCGATCAAGATGGTCGATTGCGGCAATGTCGCCGGCCACCCCTCAGACCCGACGGTGCATCAAAAGAATGCCGAACTGGCCGTACGCCAGATCCTGAAGGCAGGAGCGATGCCTATCGTTCTCGGCGGCGATCATTCCACACCGATCCCGATCTTCAAGGCCCTGGCTGAACTGGGCAAGCCGGTCACGCTTATCCAGGTTGATGCGCATCTCGATTGGCGCCAGGAAATCAACGGTGTTACCGAGGGCCTGTCCAGTCCGATCCGCCGGGCATCCGAGATGGATCATATTGGCGAGATCTTCCAGATCGGCCTGCGCGCTTCCGGCAGCGGCCGCACGGAGGAATATGAAGCGGCGATGGCGTATGGCGCAAACCTTATCACGGCGCAGGACGTTCATGACGTCGGCATGAAGGCGATCCTCGACCGCATCCCGGATGGCGGAAACTACTACCTCACTGTCGATGCCGACGGTATGGATCCGTCTCTGATGCCGGCGGTTCTCGGTCCGGCCTTTGGCGGGTTGCTCTATCCTCAGATGTTGACCCTCATCAAGGGCCTGGTTCAAAAGGGCAACATGATCGGCATGGACATTGTCGAGATCGCTCCTGACCGGGACCACAACCGCCGCACGCTGATCGCCGCTGGCCGCTTCATCTTCAATCTGATCGGCACGGCCGTTCGGGCGGGATACTTCAACAAATAACGATAAAACAGACCACCACAGGAGAACATCATGGCATTTTCGAAATTCATGAAGGCAGCCGGTATTGCGGCTGCCCTCCTTGCCCTGCCGGTCACCGCGTTTGCCGGCCCGGTCATGGACAAGATCAAGGAAACCGGAAAGATCACGGTTGCCACGGAAGCATCCTACCCTCCTTTCGAATTTGTCAAGGATGGAAAGATTACCGGCTATGGCAAAGATCTTCTCGATCTGCTGGTTCAAGCCCTCTCGAAGCAAGTCGGTAAGGAGGTTCAGCTGGAGCAGCTCGATCTACCGTTCCAGGGCATTCTGCCTGGTCTCAGCGCTGGTCAGTTCGACTTCGTCGCAACCTCGGTTGGTATCAACGCCGAGCGCGCCAAGCGTTACGCCTATACACGTCCCATCGCTACGTCTGCCCAGACGGTGATGATCCGTGCCGGCGACGCCGACAAGCTGAAGACGCCCGAAGATCTGAATGGTAAGATCGTCGGTACACAGATGGCGTCCGCAAGTGAGCCTGTTGTTCGCGGCTTCGATGAAAAAATGAAGTCCGCCGGCAAGCCGGGCGTTGCCGAACTCAAGCTCTTCACATCCTATCCGGAGAGCTATGTAGCACTTGCCAACGGATCGATCGACGCCGTCGTTCAATCAGGGCCAGCCTTGGCCGTTCTCGTAAAAGAACGTCAGGGAGTGTTCAAGCTGATGGGACCGCTGACTGACCAGAAGAGCTATCTGGCCTGGGTAGCACGGCCGGAAGACAGCGATTTCCGCGATTTCGTCAACAAGTTCTTCATCGATCTCAACAAGAGCGGCAAAATGGGCGAACTCCAGGAAAAGTGGTTCGGCTTCAAGATGGATACGCCTGACAGCGGTTACCTGCCGGAAGGCGCCCTCTGACATTACCGCCAACTTCTGAGCAGGGGGCGGATCTCGGGTCCGGCCCTTGCGTTTTTTGTCTACCGCGGAGCAACACCATGGAATTCAGTTTTGGGTTCATGCTTTCAACCATACCGGCGTTGCTTTCGGCGGCAGGCGTAACGATCCGCGTGGCAGCGCTGACCATTCTTCTGTCGATCAGCGTCGGTACTCTTCTCACCATCATTCGGGCGTTCAAGATCAGGCCCATCAACTGGGTGATTGGGCTCTACATCAGTTTCATCCGTGGAACTCCACTTCTCGTCCAGATATTCTTGGCGTTTTACGCACTTCCGGCAATTGGTATAAAGCTTGGCCCGGTTACAGCAGGCGTTCTCGCCATCACCGCCAATAATGCCGCTTTTATGACTGAAATTTTTCGCGGCGCGCTGGCGAGCATCCCGCCAGGCCAGATCGAAGCCGCCGCGTCACTCGGCCTCAATTCACGGGCAATCTGGCTCAAGGTCATCCTGCCGCAGCTTTATATACGCTCGCTGCCGGCAATCATCAACGAATGCACGATCGTCGTCAAAGGCACGGCGCTGCTGGCAGTCATCACTGTCGTGGAAGTGTTTCGTACCGCCCAGCAAATCGGCTCAAGCAGCTTTCGCCCCTTCGAGACGTTTGTCGCCGCTGGACTTGTCTTCCTGGCCATGAGCCTTGTCATCAGCCAGACCGGCCTCTGGCTCGAGCGCCGTTTCTCGCTGCGACGTGGCGCCTGAGGAGAACGATATGGACTATACCGTCGTCACCAACAATTGGCAGCTGTTCGCAAAAGGCATCTGGATGACCATCCAGATCTCGATCGCCGCCATCCTTTTTGGCTTCATCATCGCTTTCGCTGTGGCATTGATCCGGACCAGCCGCTTCCGCGCGCTTAAGGTTGCTGCCGCAGTCTATGTCGAAGTGCTGCGAAATATCCCCTTCGTCATTCTGCTTTTCATATTCTTCTATGGCCTACCCTTTGCCGGCATCAGGCTGCCGGAACAATTTGCCGGAACGGTCGCGCTGTCCTTGTTCGCTTCGGCCTATTACGGCGAGATCATTCGTGGAGCGATGGCATCAGTCGCGCGCGGGCAGGTGGAAGCGGCGCGGGCGATGGGTTTCACTTGGGGCCAAACTTTAAGAGACGTCATCATCCCGCAAATGTGGAAATTCGCGCTGCCACCGATGGCTGGCACCACCACCATGGCGATCAAGGAATCCTCGATCCTGAGTACCATCACGGTTGCCGAGCTAACCTATCAGGGGCTCGTTGTGCAGGGCATGACATTCGCGCCTTTCGAAGTGTTTTTTGCCGTGGCGGGACTTTACTGGATCTATACGGCCATCATCTCACAGCTCTTCCGCCAGGCTGAGCGCCGGCTTGGTGCCTCGGAACTGGCTGCCGCCCACCGTAGCCCTGTTGCTCGCAAATACCTGACACTTGACGCCGGGAGGCGCGCATGAAAGCCCCGATCCTGACAATCGACAATTTGGTCAAATCCTATGGGCCGACCCGCGTACTGAACGGTGTCAGTCTGGATATCCGGCCCGGAGATGTCGTCGGTATCATCGGCAGGAGCGGTTGTGGCAAGAGCTCGCTTCTGCGCTGCATCAACGGCCTTGAGAAGATCGACGACGGGTCGGTCAACTTGCGTGGCGAATTCATCGGTCGCGTGCCGCAAACGGAGGGCCGTTGGCGCTACCAATCCGAACGGGAACTGACGAAACTCAGGGCGCGTATCGGTTTCGTCTTCCAACAGTTTAACCTGTGGTCCAACAAGACGGCGCTCGACAACGTCGCGCTGCCGCTCGTCAGGGTGCAGGGAAGGTCCTGGACCGAGGCACGCCAGAATGCGGCGGATATGCTGACCAAGCTTGGCCTAGGCACCAAGACAGGCTCGTATCCGAGCGAACTATCCGGCGGTCAGCAGCAGCGCGTCTCTATCGCTCGCGCCCTGGTTATGAAGCCTGAACTGATGCTGCTCGACGAGCCGACATCGGCGCTTGATCCGGAACTAGTGCGGGAAGTGCTTGCCGTTCTGCAGGATCTCGTGACCGACGGCATGACGATGCTCTGCGTCACCCACGAAATGGGTTTCATCCGCAATTTCGGCAATCACCTCATCTTCATGGACAAGGGCAAGATCGTCGAGGCGGGGCCGCCCAAGGATGTGATGAGCGCGCCGAAGACCGAGCAGCTGCAGACGCTACTCGGCATGATGGCCCATTGATACCCGTATCCATCTGGAGAATCACATGAATATGCTTGGCGAAGACGGCCGTCTCAACCGCGGCTATGTTGGCATACCGACCTTCCTGCGCAGCAATTATTGCGCCGATATCGATGCATTGGATGCCCGATACGCGGTTTTCGGGGTTCCCTATGACGAAGGTTCGCCCTTTCTGCCGGGCTCGCGCTTCGGGCCGCGTGCAATCCGCGAGCATTCACTGCGTTTTAGCCCGGACGGCATTTTCGATCCGGCAACCGAGACATCTTTCCTGACTGAGGTCATCCGTCAGGGCAAGCTGGTCGACATCGGTGATATCGACATCGTTCCGAGCAGTCCGTCGCGCACTTTCGCGGGCCTGACCGACACGGTGAAAAAGCTGCGTCGCCGTGGTACGATACCGGTCATGCTCGGTGGTGATCACGCCGTCAGTTTTCCAGCCGTGCGCGCTTTCGAGGAGGATATCTACGTCATCCAGCTCGATTCCCACATCGATTACGGCAAGTATGACGACGAGTTCCGTTATGGAAACGGCCAGGGTTTCCGGCAGATCAACGAGTTGCGGAACGTCAAGGGTCTGACGCAGATCGGCATTCGCAGCTACCGCACCAATCCGGCCGATTTTCACAAGGCCAAAGCGGATGGCAGCCGGATTGTCACCATGCCGGAATTGCGCGAACGCGGGCCGACTGCGGCCGTGTCGCAAATTCCAGAAGGTGCCTCTGTCTATCTGAGCATCGACATTGATGCGTATGATGGACCAATGGTGCCTGGCTGTGTATCCGCTGAACCGGACGGCCCCTCGTTTGCCGAAATGCGGTCTATTCTGGAGGTGATTACCGACAGCTTCCACATCGTCGGCTGCGATCTGGTTGAAGTCAACCCGCCGCTGGACGTCAAGACCGGCGCGACATCCTATCTTGCTGCTCTTACAATCGCTCTTCTGCTAGGCCTGATCGACAAGAAGGATGCGCATGGGGCACAGCCGTTCGCAGCGCCATGATCTGCTTGCGGGATCTGGCTTTCCACAACAAAGCGAACGAGGTGAAGGCCTTGATGAGTTTCAGCAGCTCCCTCAAAGGTTTCGCCCCATTTGTTGCGAAGAGCCTGATTCACATGACGATGGGCAGAAGTTCAGACGGCACAAGTGGCATCAATCCCATCAAAACCTCCCGATTCAGATGGGATCGGCAACTGGCCGCGAGATCTGCCGGCATATTGGCAAATCGGTCGCGCTTCGCAATCAGATTGATCGTTCGATGTGGCGCTGGCGGCGGCAAAGCTCGCACATCGATCTCGCGTTCACAGAGGTTGGCGCCCCACAGGCAAAAGGGTGTGGCAATTCCCCATCCCGCCCGGCGGCGTATGGCGTCAATCATCGTGGCAGTCTGATCGAATTCAAGTGAACGAGGAATAAAACCTAGAACCCGCATCAGATAATCACTTGCTAGCGCGCCAATTCGACGGCGACTGGAGAAGTGGGCGAAGGGCAGGCTGCGGGCCAGTTCCGCAAGGTCGTCCGGCGCCGATTGGGTGAGATAACCGTTTGGCGCCAACAGGACCAGTGGCTCGCTAGCTATATGGTGGATCTCATAGATCTCCGGATCAAATGGAAGGGCCGATAGTAGGATATCCGTTCGGTCGTTCAGGATTTCCTGGTCGTGGCGCAGGCTGACGGATGTGTTGAGATGAATCTTCTCCACCTTGCCGTCCAAGGCCTCGATAATCGGCGGCGAGAGGATCTTACTCATCGTGTTCACGATCGTCACCGAAAGGCTTGGATAGGCATAGCCGCTGAAGCGATGTAGCGATTGCTCGCACAGGCGGACGTCCTGGAGGATTCTTCGTGCATGAAACAGGAGGTTTGTTCCGGCAGGAAGTATCCGAAGCTCCCGTCTGTGCCTGTCGAAGAACTCCAGTCCGAAATTGGCTTCCATCTTGGCGATCTGCTGTGACACCGCGCCCTGGCTAATGCCGAGTTGCGCGGCGGCTTTCGACATGCTGCGCAAATTGGATACGGCGACAAATATCTGCAAAGCTCTGAAATCAAGGTGGCCCGGGGCTTCCTTCACCTCCGTCGTCTTCATTCGACCGTCCTTTCTCAGCAGCTGGTGAATAGGTGATCAACTGGTGCAGCAGATCATTAGTAAAACTAATATGTAAAGTTAACTTATTGATTAAAATCAATTATGAAAGTTACATTCAGCCGCATAAATGCCTATATTCGAGGCATCCTGCCATTCGACGGGTATGAAAATTTTGCCGATATGCGTGCCTACTGCCAACCACGATAGTGCACAAGCCAGACGACGTTGGGTCTATCGACGCATCTGGTTGTTTTTATTTGAAAATGCCATTTGGCACGGAGCTTGCTGATACGTGTTCGATGAATTGGCCTGGGCATAAGCGAAGCCGGATAGACCCGTGACATCGACGACTGCGCGCCAGTTTCAGCCCAAGGCCGTTTGCCCCTGTTTGAAGGAAATTTTCATGTCCCGTGCGCCGAAACTCAAGCTTGAAGACCTGTCGATGGCCTTCACCACACCCACGGGCTCCTTCCAGGCACTGGCGCCGGTCAATCTCGAGATCGAAGCCGGAAAGTTCATCAGCCTCATCGGGCCATCGGGCTGTGGCAAGAGCACTATCTTCAACATCGTTGCGGGGCTTCAGATCCCGTCTGCCGGTAAGGTTCTGATTGACGCCGAAGACGCAACTGGCACGATCGGACGTGTCGGCTACATGCTGCAGAAAGATCTCTTGCTACCCTGGCGTACCGTACTCGACAACATCGTGCTTGGAATGGAAATCCAGGGCGTACCGGCCCGCGAAGCCCGCGATCGGGCTCTTCCTTACATGAAGCGCTACGGGCTCGGAGGGTTTGAAAGCCAGTATCCGAGTGCACTTTCCGGCGGAATGCGTCAGCGCGCGGCCCTTCTGCGGACCTTGCTTCTCGACAACGATATCGTTCTCCTCGACGAACCGTTCGGGGCACTCGATGCCCAGACCAAGGCGCAGATGCAGGAATGGCTGCTGCAGATCTGGGGGGACTTCGGCAAGACCGTCATCTTCGTCACGCACGATGTCGATGAGTCCATTTACCTCTCGGACGAGGTCTGCGTGATGGGTACGCGGCCTGGCCGGGTTATTGAAAGAATGACTGTCACGCTTCCGCGGCCGCGGCCCCGGTCTATCGTCAACCATTCCGATTTCATCAGCATGAAACAAAAATGCATGGATCTTCTGAACCAGCAATACGCCAAGCCCGAGCTTGCAGATGCCGTCTGATCCCAAATCTAGCGCAGGACACCGAAAATGACGGACACGACCACCTCCATCCCTGTAGCGATCAATCAGCCTTCAGCGAACGCGAATGTGCGTCCTAGAAAATATCGTCGACTCCCTGTTGCGCGGCAGTGGCCCACCTGGGTCATCGTGCTGGTACAGATCGGGATCGTTGCCGCGATCGTTGGCTACTGGGAAGTCGGCGCGCGGACTGGCCTGATCGATTCCTTCTTCTGGTCGCAGCCATCATCGATCTGGGAGACGGCGAAGATCTTCTTCTCTTCCGGCAATGCCTATACCGATATCGCCTTTACGTTCCGCTCGACGCTGTTGGGATTTTTCCTTGGCACGTTTGCCGGCTCGGCACTCGGGCTTTCATTTTGGTGGTCGAAGAATTACGCGGCGATCGCCCAACCCTACATCATTTGCTTTGAATCGTTGCCGAAATTGGCCCTCGCCCCGCTTGTCGTGCTGGTATTCGGCATGGGACTGGCCTCCAAGGTGGCGATCGCCGTGGCTCTGACCGTAGTCGTATCGACACTGACGACTTATGCCGGCGTGAAGGCGGTGGACAGAGATTCCGAGCGGCTTTTCTACTCGCTCGGCGCCAGCCGATGGCAGGTTTTCGTCAAACTCGTTGTACCGTCATGCTTGCCATGGGTCATTTCGGTCCTGCGCGTCAATATTGGCCTTGCGTTGACCGGTTCCATCGTTGGTGAATTCATCTCCTCCCAATATGGCCTCGGCCGTACGATCCTTTATGCCGGCCAAACCTACGACATTGCGCTCGTATGGGTTGCCGTCACGGTTCTCTCCCTTCTCTCGATCGCCATGTACGTCGCGGTGTCCTGGCTGGAAAAAAAGCTGAGAAAAGGCGTGATGCACTGACTTCCTTTTTGTCTCAAAACCTTGAACGCATGGAGCACTCAATGAAAAGAATAACGGGAATAGCCGCCGCACTCATGATCGGACTGACCGCTTTTGCTGGCACGTCTCGCGCCGAAACCAAGGATGTCGTGGTTGCCGAGCCAATGCACAGCCTGGGTTATCTGCCCCTCTATGTCGCAATTCGCAAGGGATACTTTAAGGACGAAGGCATCAACGCAACAATCTTGACAGTGGAAGGCGGAGGCGCGCACACCAATGCTGTGCTGACAAAGCAGGCTTTTGCCTTCATCGGCGGCCCCGAGCATGATGCGTTTGCAAAGGCAAAAGGTGCGGAATTGCGCGCAGTCGTCAACGTCGTCAATCGCGGCAACGTCTACTTCGTTGCGCGAGCCGGCCTTAAGCCGCCGACGGATGGCAATATCAAGGACTTCCTCAAAGGAAAGAACATTGCGACCGGGGCCTTCGGCGGTACGCCGAATTCGATTACGCGTTATGTGCTCGACAAGGTTGGCCTCGATTTCAAAAAGGACGTGACGGTTCAGGAAATCGCAGCGACAGCCGGCACTCTCGCTGCTTTGAAAACCAAGCAAGCGGATATCGGCGTCGTTACCGAACCGATGCTGACTGCTGGCATCCGCGCAGGTCTTTGGGGCGAGCCCTTCTACAACGTACCGAAGGAACTCGGTCCTTACGCCTATTCGACGCTCAATGTCCGCAAGGAGTCGATCGATAAGGACCCCGAACTGGTCCGTGGCTTTGTCAAGGCCGTGGCGCGTGGGCTCAAGTTCACCAACGACCACCACGACGAAGCAGCCGAAATTGCGCATCTCGAATTCCCGACCATGCCGCTTGAGGATGTGAAGGCGACGTTGGATCGCTCCTTTGCCGACAATATCTGGAGCGAAGATGGCTCGATTACGCCGGCTTCCTGGACGACCGCCAAGTCCGTCGTCATGGATGCTGGCATTCTGAAACAGGATGTTCCTTATTCCGATGTCATAGACACCAGCATTTTCGAAAGCGTCAAGCCCTCGCTCTGAGCCGTAAGGCATGGCAATCAACTGAGGAGAAAGACATGACCGAGCGGATTTGGGACCAGTTTCTCACCGAACGCGACAAGGCGGTGTTTGCCGCATCCGGCTACGGCGCGCGTGGCGGCTTCGGCAAGCGACCGGCGCTGATCATCATCGACGTCAACTGGGCCTTCTGCTCCGAAAAGCCGGAGCCGATCCTGGAGGCAATCAAGCGATGGCGCAATTCCTGCGGCGAGGATGCATGGGAGGCCATGCCCTATCTGCAGGCATTGATCAACAAGGCTCGCGAGCGTGAAATACCGGTCATCTACACAACCGGCATCCGGCGTGACGACAATTGGGATGCAGGTTCCTGGAGTTGGAAGAACAACCGTTCCAAGGAGGATACATTGCCGCCGTCTAATCTCGACGGCAATGACATCGTCGCCGATATCGCGCCGGGCCCGCGAGACATCGTGGTCTACAAGCAGAAGCCTTCCGGGTTCTTCGGTACGAATCTTGCGTCCTACCTCACCCTTCTGGGGTGCGACAGCGTGATCATGACCGGTACGACCACATCGGGCTGCGTGCGCGCCAGCGTGCTCGACGCCTTCAGTCTCAACTATCGTGTGGCGGTTGCGGAAGAGGCCTGCTTCGACCGCAGCCAGGCAAGCCATGCGATCAACCTCTGCGACATGAACGCAAAATATGCGGACGTAGTGAAGACCGGGGAGATCCTCACCTTCTTCGATACGATCGAAAAAGGCCAGTTTAACCTGCCGCAGGGATCGTCGGTCAGGGTGCCTGATTTGACGCCTGCCCTGGCAAAGTCCGCCTGAGGCTTTTCACCGCTCGGGACACCTCCCAAACCGGCTCTCGCGCCAGTGCCCCTGCAAGGCTGCACTGCGCTTTCGCCCACGAAAACAGGTGCTGCGCTCGTCAACGCGGCACCTGCCTCCGCGATGATCTTGCCGGAGCAAATTCGCGAATAGCCGTGCCGGGTCATATTCACCAGTGCCGGCCGATCGATAGAGTGACCATGCGCCAGATAGTGCTTTTTCTCTCGCCTCTTTGGCGTAACCCGCAGATCGCAGCCATGGTGGTTCTCACGACCTTCATCATGTCAGGCGTCGGGCTGGTCTCTCCCATTCTTTCCGTCTACGCGGCCACTTTCTCCGCATCGGCGACGATGGCCGGCATGATCATCACGCTCTTTGGCGTCGGCCGTCTGATCATCAATCTTCCGGCGGGCATCCTGTCCCAGCGGTTCGGGCACCGAATTCTGCTGATGGCCGGCCCCTTCATTCTCGTTGTTGGTTCGATCGTTGCAGCACTTGCCACAAATCTGGATGTGCTGCTTCTGGCACGTTTCGTTCAGGGCATCGGCTCCGGCATCTATATGACCGTGTCGAGTGCCGCGATCGCGACACTCGCAGAGCCCGGAGAACGCGGTCGCCTCATGGCCCTCTATCAGGGGGGCATGCTGATCGGCACCGGTCTCGGACCAGCTATCGGCGGCCTTCTGGCCAGCCACTTCGGATATTCCGCACCATTCTGGGCCTATGCCCTGGTCTGCATAGCCGCGCTCTTCATCGCATGGTCATCGGTCGGCCATGACGACAATGTCATCGACACTGTAAAGCAGGCAAAACCGGCTGCCGCAGCATATACGACGTCCTTGTCGATCTTGCGCGACATGCCCTTTCTTCTCGTCTGCATCATCAACTTCGGCGTCTTTTTCACCCGCACCGCCTCGCAATGGCAGGCAATTCCCCTTTTGGCCCATCAACGCTACGCGATGGGTGTTGACGAGATCGGATTGGCGCTCAGCATGCTGGCGGTGATGAACTTTGTCAGCCTGCCGCTGACCGGAATGCTGGTCGACCGTTATGGCGCCCGCCGCCTCACATTCGCCTCGACGATCGTCACCGCAATCGCGCTTGTGTGGATCGGGTTCGGCGATAGCGTTCACATGCTGTGGATCGGTGTCGCTGTTCTCGGTATTGGCGGGGGACTGAACGGGCCGGCGACTGCAGCCTATGCAGCAGAGATCGTACCGGTCAGGCAATATGGTCCGGCCATGGGATTGATGCGCACCTTCGGAGACGCGGGTTTCGTCATCGGCCCGATCATGATCGGCAGTCTTGCGGATTTCGGCTCGTTCGGCTCGACCGGCGGACTGCTTGCCAACGCGCTGCTGATGGCAATCGCCGGCCTCGCCTTCCTGACCGTGGGAAGTCAGAGAAAATCACGAACCACGCCTGTTCAGGCAATTCCGACCAGTCACGACAGCAACAAGGATCAGATCGCATGACCTCGTCTTCCTATGTTTCCCTCGCACCCGATTTCCTCAGTGGCAAAACATCGCCCGCGGAGTTTCTTGAGACCTGCCTGTCCAAAATTGCCGCAAGCGAGGACGTGGTCGGCGCATTCGTGACGATCGACATCGAAAGCGCACGCCGCAAGGCAGAGGAATCTACCGCCCGCTGGAAGGCCGGCCAGCCGCTGTCTGCCATCGACGGCATGCCAGTCGGCATCAAGGACATTATAGAGACGGCCGACATGCCGACAGGTCAGGGTTCTCCGATGTGGGAAGGCTTCGAAAGCGGGCGTGATTCCGCCACGGTCCAGGCTTTGCGCGATGCCGGCGCCATCATCCTCGGCAAGACGACGACCACGGAATTCGCCTCGTCGCCGACATTCGCACGGACGACCAATCCGCATGATCCCAAGCGGACACCCGGCGGCTCCAGCAGCGGCTCGACGGCTGCGGTCGGTGCCGGCTTCGTGCCGCTCGCACTCGGCAGCCAGGTCGTCGGTTCGACATTGAGGCCGTCGAGCTTTTGCGGTTGTGTCGGCTTCAAGCCGAGTACCGGTGGCATCAACCGCAGCGGCTCCTACGATCACCTGAGCCACAGCTGCGTCGGCGTGATCGGCACGAACTTGGAAGACGTCTGGCTGTCGGCAAAAGCGATCGTCACCCGGGTCGGCGGCGACCCCGGCTATCGTGGCCTGACGGGCCCGGCAAACCTGCCGGGCGCACAGACACCGAAGCAACTTCTCGTGCTGCAGACCGACGGCTGGAGCAGAGTGACGCCCGGCGCACGCGCAGCCTTCGAAAGCGTGATCGCAGCGCTTGCGAAATCCGGTATCGAACTGATCGATCGCAGCACCGATGCAGAGGTCGAGGCCTTCGAGCGGATGATCGAGGATGTACGCTCGCTATCCAACGTGATCCTGTCCTGGGAGAACCGCTGGCCGACCGCGGGCTATCTGCGCAAGAACGCAGGTAAGGTTCACCCGGTCACTGCAGCGCGCTTCAATGAGGCCAGGACGCTGACCCAAAACGATTATGCCGAGGCACTTGCACACCGTCAGGCGCTGCGTGACGCCTATGCGCTCATAGCCGCAAAAGCGGACGGCGTCGTTACGCTTGCGGCCACCGGCGCGGCACCCGTCGGTCTTGTCAGCACCGGGGATCCGGGCTTCAACATCCCCGCATCGATCATCGGTGCCCCGGCACTTTCCCTTCCCCTGCTTGCCGACGAAGGCTTGCCGCTCGGAGTGCAGGTCATCGGACGCAGAGATGAGGATGCAGCGCTTTTCGGTCTGGCGGCATGGCTGACCCAATGGCATGCTTCGGCCATCAACTGAAACAGAGGAGGCGCGGGCAAGATGACCTCAAGCAGTAGCCGGATAGAAGATCGACTGGCGGCGATGGGGTTGTCCCTGCCGGATAGCGCCCCTTCCCGTGCGAATTTTCTTCCCTTCAGGAAGAGCGGCAACCTGCTCTTTCTTGCCGGTCAGATCTGCGAATGGAATGGCGTGCCGCAATATTCTGGTCCGGTCATGCCGGGCTACGATCTTGCCACAGCCAAGAAGGCCGCGGAAATGTGCGCGCTCAACCTTCTCTTCGGCATCCGCGCGGCGACCGGATCGCTCGATAGCGTCTCAGCCGTCTTACGGCTTGGCGCATTCGTCTCCGCGCCGTCGGGCTGTGCCGATGGCCCTAAGATCGCCGATGGCGCCTCCGAACTCTTCATTAATCTCTATGGCGATGCGGGCCGGCACGCCCGCACCGCCGTCTGCGTATCCGGCCTGCCGGCCAATGCCCTCGTGGAGGTGGACGCCATTATCGAGGTGAACGACTAACTCAATCGGTCGCAATCTCAGGCGTGACCAATCTCCATTTGCATGCCCAGGGGACACGTCTAGGTACGTTGCGCGGCACACATCGCACGGGTATCGTCGCGACATAAAGATGGCCTCCGAAAGACCTATTCCCCGATGAGGACAGGCGCGTCACTCGACACACGATCACTGCAGATATTCCTGGCCGTTTGCGATGCGAGCGGAATGGGATCAGCTGCTCGCGATTTGGGCATCTCGCAGAGTGCAGTCTCACAGCAGATCAGCCGGTTGGAAACGATGCTCGACCTCAAGCTTATCGATCGCGATGCCAAAGGCTTCCGCCTGCTGCCTGCCGGGCGAACGTTCGAGCATCATGCCCGCCGTGTTATCCGCGAGCTGGATGCGACCGAGCGAGCGATGCAGGAGTTCCACGGCTTCAAGTTTGCCAACCTGTCGATCCGCATCATGGATTCTCTCAGCAAGACCCTGTCAAACGAAGTCGTGAAGGCACTTCATGGTGCCGTCGAACAGATGCAGATCGGAGCAGCCGCCGTGCACCGGCATCGCGAGGACTTTCTTGCCGGCACGGTCGATATGCTGATCACCTCGCTGGATTTTGATCCAGATACTTTCGAGATCCACCATATCGCCACCGAACCGCTGGTGCTGATCGCTCCGAAAGGTGCGGTCTCTGCCGACAGTTTTGAACTTGATGATCTCGCAAGTATGCTGCCGTTCGTTCACTATGCGAACCAACGCTATCTCGGGGTGATTGCTGACCGGTATCTTGCGCGCCAAATGGTCAATGTCGTGCGTTCCATCGAGGTGGATCAGGCGACGGCGGTTATCGACACAGTCCGATATGGCCGCGCCTGGGCGATAACGTCACCGTTCAGTCTTCTCGATCAGTCATTTGACGAGCAGGACATTGAGGTGCTGGCATTGCCGAAGCCGGTGCCTACACGACCAATCGATCTCGTTATTCGTCCGGGTGCGCTATCCGATTTAGCAAGGACGCTGGCGACGCGATGTCGGCAGTATCTGATGCAGCAGATGAAAATGGATCTTTGCCGTATCGTTCCGGCTGAGGCGATGCCCATCGTCTCAAGCGAGACCGGTAGATAGATTGCTTGAAGCGACAACATTGTCCCGTGGAACAATCAATACCGGCGCATGATTTCGGATTTGTTCTCTTCTGATACGGCAGAGCGAGCCTTGTGTGGGCAGTTGTCATCAAATCCATGGGTCTTATTCAGATCAACGCTGCTGCATTTGATTAAATCTGACGGGACGCCGAATACCTATCTATTTTGTCACCGGCCACGGCATGGTTGGTGTCTCGCAACCTCTAGCACGACAACGCTATGCCTCGATCATTTGGACGTCCGCAATGGCAGCTTCCACGCTTGCCAACGTTGTACCGTGCGCGGCAAACCCGACGACTAAGCGTTGTCACGTACCCGATCTTTGATGACGCAGGACTTCATGTCTACCCGGCGAAACCAGATCGCACGCCCGCAACGCAGCGGCGCGTTGCCGGCCGTGAAGACGATCTGTTCGTCGGCGCGCATGCGCAGCACCTCATGCGGCTGGATCAGCGGCCTCGACGCCAGTTGCTTGGATCGCGTGCGCGAGGATCCGCGCGCCTGGAAACTGCGACTGACCTGATCGATCTCGACCGTGGTCGTCCCGCAGCGCCGTGAGATATAGTCAGCGGTCTCCGGATCGTTGATGGCAGCGAACGAGATCCAGCTTGCGCTCTCAAACCATTTGCTCGAAGCGTCCCGTCCGCCATAGGTCTCGCGCATCTGGCCGATAGACTGATAGATCATCGTCAGCGTGATCCCGTACTTGCGGCCGGCATCCCTCGCCGTCTCCAGAATTCGCATGTAGCCGAGCCGTGCCACCTCATCGAGGAGGAAGAGCGCCCTGCCCTGCATCGCACCATCCCGATTGTAGATTGCGTTCAGAAACGAGCCGATGATGACGCGCGCCAGGCCGGCATGCGTCTCCAGGGTTTTCAGGTCGATATTGATGAAGACGTCGGTCTTTCCGGCGGCGATGTCGTCGGTCGAGAAGCTCGATCCCGACACGAGCGCCGCATAGTTCGTATAGGAGAGCCAATGGGTTTCCTTGATGGCATTGGCATAGACGCCGGAGAAGGTTTCCGGCGTCATGTTGACAAAGGCGGCGACGTTTTCTTTCACAAAGTCGGAGCCGGAATTGTCGTATATGTCCTGCAGGCGCTGGCGCAGTTTCGGCTCGGGCTCCGAGAGGTTGGCCCGCACCTGGCGAAGGGTTTGGTCCTTCGGGTCCGTATGACCAGACAGGCAGACATCCGCGATCATCGCCGTCAGCAACTGCAGGCCGGAGGCGCGGAAGAAATCATCGCGGACGCCGCTTGCCCTTCCGCTCTCGCTCATGATCCAGGATGCGACCGAGGCGATATCCTCCTCCTTCGTTCGGCCATGCTTGCCGATCCAGTCAAGCACGTTCATGCCGGTGCCCGGCCGCTTCGGGTCAAGCACATGGACATCGCGCGCAGCCTTATGACGATGCTCCATCACCATCGGCGCCACTTCGTTGGAAGGATCCAGGACGATGAGCGTCCCGCCCCATTTGAGCGCCGTCGGCACGGTCACTGAGGTCGTCTTGAAGCCGCCGGAGCCGGCAAAGACGATGCCATGCGACGAGCCGAACGAGCCGTTGAAGCAGAGCAGCGGCGCCTTGCCACCCCTGCCCCAGCTATCCGGCTGATCGGCTCGGAACGAGACCGTTGCCGTGCTGTCACGATCGACACGATAGCCCTCGCCAACAACGATGCCGCCGGCCTCTCCGAAGAGCTTCATCGCCTCCGGCATTTTCATCCAATCGGCTTCGCCGTGGATCGCACGCTTGCCGCGGATGCGTTTGGGCTCGGCTGAGGCAAAGGCTGCATTGCCGGAGATCGCAACCCGCAGCGCAAAGCACGTTGCCATCAGTGCCAGCGCGGCACCGATCATTGTCGCCGGATCGAGATAGGACAAAACCGATTGGCCAGCCGGAACATTGTCCTTCAACGACAGGAGCCGAATGAATTCTCTCCCGCATGCAATCACGATCGTGATGATGCCGCCCGCGAACACCCCCCATCCGGCGAACCGAATGCTCCGGGAGCCTGCGCTCGCAAACAGAAAGACGATCCCGGCGCCCGCAGCCAGAACATAGGGAGCGGCAATGCCGGCACGGCCCAGCATCAGGCGGGCCCTGTCGCTTTTTCCGATCGCCGCAAGCGCGTGCTCGAACCCCGACAGGCCGATGGTGATCGCCGCCATCAGCGCGATTGGAGCGGCGAACATCATGACCTTACTAGCTGTCATCGCCGAACGCCTCCGCTCCGATGGCTGTCAGCCGCTTCCGCTCTTCCGCATCCGCTTTCAGGCGGCGGCTGAGGTCGACAAGGGCGCCAAGTAAGAGCGCACGCTTCTCGTAGCGCAAACCGGCTTTGACGATCAGGCCACCCAGCTCAATTTTCTCACGCGTGGCCTTTTTACGGGCCTCGGATGTCGTCAATCGTGCCATCCGTTCAAGCCTCAGGAGACTGGCCCGCAGCCTCGCCAGTGCCGAGTGTCGCCGTCGCAAATGGGGTGGCTGCTTTGCTGCCGTTTCGAAACCGGGTTGCGATCTCCTCGAAGGCCGATTGCAGCGCGTTGGGCTCGACCTCGAAATCGCCGAGACCCGCCTTTAGCGCGATACGGCCAATGCGTTCTGCGTCTCGGGTTTCGGCATGCCTGAGCTCCTCTTGAAGGCGGGCGAGCTCGTCGCGCAGTTTGGCGGTTGGTTTTCTCATGATTGCAAGTCTCCGATATTCCTGCTCGAGGAGGTCGAGGTCTCAAAGGTTCTTCGATTTCCTTCCGAGCGAAAGGTGCAAATCTGCACCTCGCCAAAGCGCCAGCTTTTGGCGAATGATCCCGCCGGTTCGAAGAAGCGGATTCAAGGGCGCAATTATACGTCGCTGGCACGACGTGTTGCTAAGAGCACCCTGGCGGGGCCGAGACCTCCTTCGAACGCATTGAATTTGTTCGATTTCAGGAGCTGGTATCTCGTGGCCGTCCCGCATTTCTCAGTCAGCATCGTTGCCCGTGGCTCCGGCCGCAGCGCCGTGCTGTCGGCGGCCTACCGTCACTGCGCCAAGATGGAATACGAGCGGGAAGCAAGAACCATCGACTACACCCGAAAGCAGGGTCTGCTTCACGAAGAGTTCGCCATCCCCGAGAACGCGCCGGAATGGATCCGGGCGATGATCGCCGATCGGTCCGTGTCCGGTGCGTCGGAGGCGTTCTGGAACAGGGTCGAGGCCTTCGAGAAACGATCCGATGCCCAGCTCGCCAAGGATGTCACCATCGCCTTGCCGATCGAGCTGTCCGCCGAGCAGAACATCGCGCTCGTCCGGGATTTCGTCAGCCGGCACATCACCGCTGAAGGAATGGTCGCCGACTGGGTCTATCACGACGTCCCAGGCAATCCGCATGTCCATCTGATGATGACGCTGCGCCCCCTGACCGAGGACGGTTTCGGCTCCAAGAAGGTCGCGGTCATGGGGCCGGATGGAAACCCGATGCGGAACGATGCTGGCAAGATCGTCTATGAGCTCTGGGCCGGCGGCACCGACGATTTCAACGCCTTCCGGGACGGCTGGTTCGCCTGCCAGAACCGGCACCTGGCTCGCGCTGGTCTCGATGTCCGTGTCGATGGCCGCTCCTTCGAAAAGCAAGGAATCGAGCTGACGCCGACCATTCATCTCGGCGTCGGGACCAAAGCGATCGAGCGGAAGGCAGAGGTGCGCAAACCGGGGGAACGCGAGCAGGAGATTTCGCTCGAGCGGTTAGCGCTCCAGGAAGAGCGACGCTCCGAGAATGCCCGCCGTATCACGAACAATCCCGAGATCGTCCTCGACCTGATCACGCGGGAGAAAAGCGTCTTCGATGAGCGCGATGTGGCCAAGATCCTGCATCGCTATATCGACGATGCAGTCCTGTTCCAGAGCCTGATGGCGCGCATCCTGCAAAGCCCGCAGACGCTGCGTCTCGACTGCGAACGGATCGACTTCACCACGGGTACCAAGGCACCAGCCAAGTACACCACGCGCGAGCTGATCCGGCTCGAAGCCGAGATGGCCAATCGCGCCATCTGGCTATCGCAGCGCACCTCTCACAGGGTCGATGCGACGGTCCTCGATACCGTCTTCTCGCGTCATTCCCGATTGTCGGATGAGCAGCGAACGGCGATCGAGCATGTCGTGGGATCCGAGCGGATCACCGCAGTCATCGGTCGTGCCGGGGCCGGCAAGACGACGATGATGAAGGCCGCCCGCGAGGCATGGGAAGCGGCGGGTTATCGGGTCGTCGGGAGTGCCCTTGCCGGCAAGGCGGCCGAGGGTCTCGCGAAGGAAGCCGGTATCGCTTCGCGGACGCTTTCATCGTGGGAGCTTCGATGGAGCCAGGGTCGAAACCACCTCGATTATAAGACAGTTATTGTGCTCGACGAGGCCGGTATGGTCTCGTCCAGACAGATGGCGCTGCTGGTCGAAACAGCTACAAAGGCGGGCGCCAAACTCGTGCTGGTCGGCGATCCGGAACAGCTCCAGCCGATCGAAGCGGGTGCCGCCTTCCGCGCGATTTCCGATCGCATCGGTTATGCCGAACTGGAAACAATCTACCGCCAGCGCGACCAGTGGATGCGTGATGCCTCCCTCGATCTCGCGCGTGGCCGTATCGGAAAAGCCATCGCCGCCTACGAAAACCACGGCAGGATGATCGGCGCGAAGCTGAAGACGGATGCGGTCCAAAACCTCATTGCCGATTGGGACCGCGATTACGATCCGGCGAAGTCGTCATTGATCCTCGCTCACCTGCGCCGTGATGTCCGCATGCTCAACGAACTCGCGCGCGCAAAGCTCGTCGAGCGGGGCTTGGTCGATGAAGGGTCGGCCTTCAAAACCGCCGACGGCGTCAGGATGTTTGCAGCCGGCGACCAGATCGTCTTTCTCAAGAACGAGGGATCGCTTGGGGTCAAGAACGGCATGCTGGCCAAGGTGGTCGAAGCCGCCCCCGGCCGCCTGACCGCCGTGCTCGGTGAGGGTGCTGACGCCAAGCGCGTTACGGTCGAACAGCGCTTCTATAACAATGTCGATCATGGTTATGCGACGACCGTTCATAAGAGCCAGGGGGCGACCGTCGATCAGGTGAAGGTGCTCGCTTCCCTGTCGCTGGACCGCCACCTTACCTATGTCGCCATGACCCGTCATCGCGAGGATCTCGGCGTCTATTACGGCACCCGTTCCTTTGCCAAGGCCGGCGGGTTGGTCGAGCTTCTATCACGCAAGAATTCCAAGGAAACGACGCTCGATTACGCGGGCGGATCGCTCTACCGCCAGGCGCTCCGCTTCGCCGAGGCGCGGGGTCTCCACCTCGTGAATGTCGCCAGAACCGTCGCCCGGGATCGGCTGGAATGGACGGTGCGGCAGAAGCAGCGGCTGGTCGATCTCGCAGGCCGCCTCGCCGCCATCGGAGCCCGCATCGGTCTCTCCTCATCGCAGCCCCATTCGTCCACGCAATCCACCGCAAAGGATGCAAAGCCCATGGTCGCAGGTATCACGACTTTCCCGAAATCGATCGACCAGGCGGTCGAGGACAAGCTGTCCGCCGATCCCGGTTTGAAGAAGCAATGGGACGATGTCTCGACCCGCTTCCATCTCGTCTATGCCGATCCACAATCGGCCTTCAAGGCGGTCAATGTGGACGCCATGCTGGCGGACAAGTCCGCTGCTGCCAACACCTTGTTCAAGGTCGCGAATGACCCGGAAAGCTTTGGAGCCTTGAAGGGCAAGACCGGGATCTTTGCCGGCAAGGCAGACAAGCAGGATCGCGACACCGCAATCCTTAACGTGCCCGCTCTGGCCCGCAATCTCGAACAATATCTCAAGGCCCGCGCCGAGGCCGAGCACAAGCACGAGGCCGAGGAGCGTGGGGTCCGCGCGAAGCTCTCGATCGACATCCCGGCACTCTCGGCCAATGCGAAGACCGTCCTCGAGCGGGTCCGCGATGCCATCGATCGCAACGACCTGCCATCAGGGCTGGAATGTGCGCTCGCCGACAAGATGGTGAAGGCCGAATTGGAGGGGTTTGCCCGCGCCGTTTCGGAGCGGTTCGGCGAGCGGACGCTCCTCGGCATCGCCGCCAAGACGGCAGATGGAGAGGCGTTCCAACGCGCGACAGCAAGCATGGCGCCCGGCCAGAGAGCGGAGGTCAAGGCAGCCTGGGATCAGATGCGGACGGTCCAGCAGCTCTCCGCACATGAACGCTCAGTGACCGCGTTGAAGCAGGCCGAGACGATGCGGCAGACAAAGAACCAGGGGCTTACACTGAAATGAACCCTGCTCCCTCGGATGCCCGAAAAATCACACGCCGATCGCGCGGTCCGGCGCGGATATTGACGGCGGCAGCGATCGTCGGTGCCGGCACTTTCCTGGCTGGCCTTTACGGCGGATTGCGGATCAACACGACCGCAAGCGAACCACTGGGCATTTGGCGGATCATGCCGCTCGACCGGCCAGCCGCGAGAGGCGATCTCGTCTTTGTCTGCTTGCCGGAAAATGCCGACAGCGCGGTCGGGAAATCGCGGGGTTATCTACGGCCTGGATTGTGCCCGGACGGAGTTGGCCCGTTGATCAAAACGGTCGTGGCGGTCGCAGGCGAAAAGATCACCGTGGGCGGTTCCGTCACCATCGATGGGATCGCGCTCGCCGACTCCCGTGTCGTCGAAATTGATGGCAGGGGCCGACCGCTTGTCCCCTACGCAGGCGGTGTCGTCCCTTACGGTCAGGTGTTCCTGCACTCGCCCTTCGCCGGCTCATGGGACAGTCGATATTTTGGCCCGCTCCCCGCATCGGGGATCCTCGGTCTCGCCCGCGAGGTGCTGACCTATGATCCGTGATCTCGCGCTGCCTATCACCCTTATCGGCGCCTCGGCGCTGGTAGGCTATGTCGGCTGGAGCGGAAGCGCCCTGACACTGCCCGTCAGCGTCGCCTTCCCCATTCTCTGGTCGTTATCGTCGAGCCGTCGGACGGCTGCTACGGTCTCAGCCGCCTACTTTCTCGCAGCGTCACGAGGATTGCCGCAAGGGGTCTCGGCTTTCTATCAGTCGGACATTCTACCCGGTATGGTGCTGTGGCTCGTTGCATCGCTCGGCTTCGTTCTGGTTCATACGGCCCTTTGGACGCACAAACTCGGATGGGCGCGGCCTATCCGCTATGTCCTGGCGATGGTGACCATGGCGGTGCCGCCCTTCGGCATTCTCGGCTGGGCCCATCCAATCACCGCAGCCGGCATTCTCTTTCCGGGATGGGGCTGGATTGGCCTCATCCTGATGGCAGCCGGCCTTGCGGCCTTGACGACCCGATACCGGCCGGCTGCAGCCATAGCCTTTGGTGGCCTATGGCTCTCGTCCGCCGCGTGCTGGACGTCGACAAACCTAGATCGAGACTGGCAGGGTGTCGACCTACAATTCGGCAGCAGCCTCGGTCGGGATGTGTCGCTTGCGCGCTATCATGCACTCGATTTGAACATTTCGGCGCAGCGGCACGCGGGCATATCGGTGATCGTCCTGCCAGAGAGCGCACTGGGCTTCTGGACGCCGACCACCGAACGATGGTGGATCGAGCAGCTGAAGGGCGCCGGGGTCTCTCTGGTCGCCGGCGCCGCCGTGGTGACCGACACGGGCTATGACAACGTGCTCATTCGCGTGACGCCTGCGGGCGGCGAGGTCGTCTATCGCGAGCGCATGCCGGTGCCCGGATCGATGTGGCAGCCATGGTCTCAGTTTACAGGCAGTGCAGGCGGTGCGCGGGCGCAGTTCTTCGCAAATCCGACCATCGACATGGATGGGCGCCGCGCCGCGCCGCTGATCTGCTACGAGCAGTTGCTCGTCTGGCCGATCCTTCAGTCGATGCTGTTCGATCCGGACGTGATCGTCGCCGTCGGCAATGGCTGGTGGACGGCTGGCACCTCCATCATCGCCATTCAGCGCGCGAGCGTCGAAGCCTGGGCCCGCCTCTTCGACAAACCCCTGGTGATGTCCTTCAATACCTGACGCGGAGACCCTCATGGATGCTGAGCTGCTGAAAGAATGCACCGATCCCTCACTCAAGCCGGCAGTGATCGAGCAGTTCATCGATCAGGCCGGATCGGCTGATCCTCTGGCGATCAGCGTGACGTCCGATGGCCGGCGCGTTCTCGTTCCGCGGCCACGATCGCCCGAGGAAGCCATGGCAATTGTCCGTGACTATGTCGGCAAGGCAGTCGTCCGCGTCGGGATCACCCAATATCCAGCAGGTGTCGGCGTGAAGGATGTCTCGGAAATCGATGATGGTCTCGTCGAACGCTGCTCGAACCTTCGCAATGGCACGGCCATGCTCGCCAAGATCATGCGGATTATCGCGCGATGGTATGGGGACCCCAGGGAGGACGACAAGCTGCCGCAGATCTTCGACGATGCAGTCGTAGCCTGGCAGACAGGGGAGTTTCAGGGGATTGGGGTGTTTCAGGCGGAGGATCCGCAGCCGGTCAAGATGCAGCGAATGGAGCAGGTCGTTCCAGATGGCCAGAAGGTTGTGGGGAATGAAGAAGACAGCGTCGGCGAAATCGCCCCGATAGCGAGCGCACCGTCACCATCTCAGCCGGAAATTCGGGATGCCAGTAGCATGGCCCCAGACAAGGCAGGCATACGGATCGATCTCACGCGGATCGGGGGGCGTGGTTCGTCGGAAAGTCGATGACCAGCTCATAGGCCGTGCAGCGGCCGCCAGCCTCCCCCTTGCGTAGGATTCCCTTTGCCAAAAGGTCGGCAATATCGCGAGACGCAGTATCCTGGGATGCGTTTGTCAGCTTCGCCCATTTCGTCGATGTGAGCTTGCCTTCGAAACCTCCTTCCAGCAGTCGATTGAGGACTTTCGCCTGCCGATGATTGAGATCCCGTGTTGCATGGGTGTGTCAGAAGTCATTCTTGAGCATGACGTTGTCGAGGGTCGACAACGCGTCGCCGACGGCATTGCCGAGGCGATCGATGAACCACTGGATCCACGTTGTAATATCGATAGCATCCTTAGCGGTGACCGATTGCAGTACTTCATAATAGCCGCTGCGGGACCTCTCGATGGCGGCCGACATGGAGTAAAGCCTCTGTGCACCGCCGCCACTGCGGGCGAGCGTCATGTCCGCGATCGCACGGGTTATGCGGCCGTAGCCGTCGCCAAACGGATGAATGGCGACGAACCAGAGGTGGGCGATGGCTCCCTTGACCAGAGGGTCAAGATCTTGCGATCCGTTGAACCATTCGAGGAAGGCTGACATCTCTGCGTCCAGGTGCTCAGCGGGCGGAGCCACATAGTGGACCTTCTCGTGCCCAAATGCGCCCGAGACGATTTCCATGCGGCCACCGGCATCATCGCGCCAATCCCCGACCCGAAGCCTATGGCCCCATTCGTCGCGTCCGGTTAGAAACAGGGCAGAATGCCATTGAAACAGCCGTTCCGCCGTCAGCGGTTCGAAGCAATTGATTGTGGCGTCGAGCGCAATTGGACGATGCCTTCGATCGAGCGGTTTGGTGTCACGTAACCATCGATATCGATGCCGAGCCGCCTTGCCAGCGATGACCGGACCTGCTGTTCATCCAACTGTTCCCCTTCAATCGCCGATGACTTGACGACATCGTTGGTCAACGCCTGCAGGAACGTTGTCTCGCGAATGCGCAATCCAAGGCCCTCAACGCGGCCGACCCTGATCGAGGCGAACGGCCGCAAGCCGGGCCGAGAACTGCTCGATCTTCCAACTGAATGTCGGCCAACCCGGAGATCGCCATATAGAGGTCATGCCCGGCAATGAGCCTGACATGCCGGGAATAGCAATGTTTATTTCCGCAAATATGCGGAGATAATGGGCTCCAATCTCCGCAACATTAATATCAATGAAGCAAGGAAGGCCCAAGCATTCGTGGCGAGGCCAGAAAGACCATCTCCTCGATCATCCGCTCCAGCGCGAACAGACCAAAGCCCGGCGGAATGGAGCTTAGGCAGAATAGCGCCGAGCATTTTCGCCAAGCCAGACAGAGCGCGTGCTCCCATTTCACAAACACTTATCACTGCTCTCACATCCGTGGGCACATGAACGAAAAGAGCGACGAAAGATACGGTCCCGTGAACACGCATGACCAAAGGACCGGAATGTTGAGGCGGCATAGAACAGGATCGTCGATCAGCTCGAAAGTCCATGCCACCAGGATTGATGGATCCTACTCAGATACTAGATCGGCATGGAACCACTGAATGCTGATTTGCCGAAGAGTTCCATCTGCTCGAGCGGCGTCAATGGCGGCGTTTAAGCGGTCGACCAAAGCGCTGTCCTCCTTTCGCATTCCTATGCCGACGCCAGGACCAAAGATCCCTCCCGAAATGCGCGGACCGTAAATTTCTGCAGCGGCCCCCTCATTGGATTGGAGGAATTCCTGCCAGACCGAATAATCGGCCAATCCCGCATCGATGCGGCCAGCCGACAAATCGAGATTCAGATTGTCCTGCGTATCATAGCTTCGGACATCGACCGCATCGCCGAGATATTGGCGCACGAAAGCTTCCGCATTGGTCGAGCCCTGCACACCGATGACCTTGCCCTGGAGATTATGCTTCAGGGTCTGCAACAAAGTCTTGTCGTTATCGGATGATGACGAAAGATCCAATCGCGCATCACCGGCAAGACTGGGCAGAGCCGCGGTCTTGGCGACAACGAAATAGTTCGAAGTCAGGGCATAGGGCTCGGAGAAGGCGATGACCTCCTTGCGTTTGTCCGTTATCGACATGCCGGCCATGATCGCATCGAATTTGCCAACCTTTAGGGCCGGGATGATCCCGTCCCATGCCTGCGTGACAAACGTGCACGTCAACTTCGCGCGTTCGCAGAGCGCCTTGCCCACGTCGATGTCGAAGCCGATGGGCTGGCCGGCGGTATCGACGGCATTCCAAGGCGGAAAGGCCCCTTCCGTGGCGATTGTGATTGCCTTTGCTTGATTGTCTTGAGCCGGCGACTGCCCAGACCAGACGAGTACCGCAAGAGCGGCGAATGCGAGAATACGTGCTTTCATTATCTTCCCCTTTTTGTGGATTGGATTTTTAGACATGGACCCTTGGGACGTGATCCCTGAGGCCTGCATAGAGACCGATAAGATCGGTGTTCCAGCGGGACATGATCTCGGCATGGGTGATTGCCTCTTTGCCCTGACGCCCAAGCAGGACGACCTCATCGCCAAAGCGCGCATCCGGTATACCCGTGAGGTCAATGCGGATATGTTCAAGGTGGGCGGGGCCGATGAGCCGGGCACGCTGGCCTCGGACAAGTCCGACCGAACCGCACGGGGTTTCCCTCGGCAGGCCGTCTCCCCAACCCATGGCGAGAACGCCGAGCACCATTCCAGGCTTCATGCCGGGGATATCAGGGAGCGGGCCGAGTGACGCATCGATGCGCTTAACCGAAACCAGTCTCGCGGTGATTGTCATCAACGCTGGTTGCAGCATGATCGGGCGAACGTGCCTTGTCGTCTCAGCAATGCCGAACAGGAGCGCGCCCGGGTCAACTGCATCAAAGTCCATTTCCGGATGGCTCAATACACCCTCCGTGCTGGACATCATGATCATCGGCAAATCGTGGCCGAGTGTCTGGATGCTCCTGAGGGCGGAGTGCATACGCGCGAGTTGTGCCTGAGCCTGGTCCGGTTGAGAGGACGGAAGCTCACTCATGTGAGCGTAGATGCCCACTACCTCAGCGCCCGGGTCACATTCTGCTGCATCAAGGAGCTCCGGCAACCGGGCTGGCGTGACGCCAGCGCGAAAGAAGCCGAGATCGAGTTTAATGAAGGCTCGCGCTCTGGGCAGAACCGAGCGCCATTGCCTCAATTCGTCGATACTGGAAACGCTGACCGTCAGGTCCAAGGCTTCGATGATCGGCGCGTCAGCAATGCCTGCTCCCGGATAGAGAAGGATCGGTCGCGAAACGCCAGCCCGACGGATGGCGACCGCGTCGTCGATCGCCGATACTGCAAATCCGTCGATGCCCTCCTGTGCCAAAGTCATGGCAGTCTGGCCTGCACCGCAGCCATAGGCATTGCGTTTGAGGCAGCCAAAAATCTTCACATCCGAGGGCACGTTTCGGCGCAGCTGGCGATAATTGTCGCGGATGGCGCCGGTGTCGATCTGATACCAACACCCTCTCGCGCGGGCTTCATTCGTCGGTTCAGCGGCATCTTTGGGGGTGTTTCGAGCGACCATCCGGTTCATCTCCGGGCCTCCCGCGGACGAGGTTTTATCCACGCGAAACGGCGCGGATATGTGCAACGCTTGAGAGGGCTGGATCGTGTTTCGCTCGTCGAAAAAGAGGCCTCGACCAACCTGAAGCCCTGCATAATTACAAAGGATAGGCCAAGGTAGATCACGGCCGCAGCGATAAAGACCTCGTATGGCGCAAAGGTCTGGGCGACAATTTTTCGGGCACTTCCGGTGATCTCCATGATGGTGATCGTGCTCGCCAGCGAGCTTGATTTCAGCAGCATGATGACTTCGTTGGCATACATCGGAAGCACCAGTCGGATTGCTCTGGGCAGAACCAGCCGCCTTGTCCTCAACATGTAAGACATGCCGACAGCCTTTCCGGCTTCAACCTCGCCGACGGGAACAGCACGTATGCCGCCGCGGAGGATTTCGGTCGCGTAGGCTGCGTGGTTCAAGACAAAGGCAATGAGGGCACACCAGATCGGATCCCTCAGGATCATCCACAGCATGCTGGAGCGAACCCAACCGATCCGGCTCGCCCCATAATAAATCAGGAACAGCTGGACCAGCAGAGGCGTCCCGCGGAACACGTAGGTATAGAACAGCACCGGATAACGCAGGGCCGCCGAGGACGATGCCCGCATCAGGGACAATGGTAATGCGACGGCGGCGCCGATGACGACGGCGGCCAGTGTCAGGCAGATGGTGAGGATCATGCCATGGACCAGTTGTGGCATGATGTCGACAATCAGAGAGACGTTCATCGCATCGACCTCACGAGACAATCCGGATGCCGCGGCTCGCACGGTGTTCCAAGAGGTTCAGGCCGATGATGGAGATCGAGGTGAATAGCAGATAGATGAGGGCTGCGGCGCTGTAGAATGTCAGCGGATCATGGGTCACGCCTGCCGCAACCGTCGTTTTTCGCATGAGGTCGTCAAGGCCGACAACGGAGACGAGTGCGGTGTCTTTGAGCAGAGTGAGCCAAAGATTGCCGAGTCCTGGAATTGCGTATCTCCACATTTGCGGGAAAATAACGAGGCGCCATATCAATGCATCTCGCAGACCGAGTGCTCGTGCCGCTTCGAGCTGTCCGCACGGCACGGCTCCAATCGCCGCTCTGAAAACTTCCGTGGCATAGCCGCCGAAAACCATTGTCAGCGCGAAGACGCCGCTGGCAAACGCATTCACCTCGACATACCTCCCGGCCATCGCGGTCAAGGCAACCGTTCCTCCGAAATAGAGGATGAGGATGATCAGCAGCTCGGGCACGCCACGAATGATTGTCGTATAAAGATCTGCCAGAATTCTCGTCGCAGACGACGCGCTCTGCTTGGCAATCGCCCCGCAAATACCGACGCAGATGCCAAGAATGAGACTGGTTACGGCCGTTTTCAGGGTGACAATCGCGCCGGCCGCCAATTGATCGGCAAAGCTGTACAGTCCGATCATAGGTTTCGTCCCTGGAGGCGATGAGCAAGGAACTGAGCCAGCCTCGGTGAAGATGGTTGCAGCAGGATCTGATCTGGTCTGCCTTCCTCCTCGATCCGACCCGCATGCAGAAAGATGATGCGATCGGAGACCTCCCGAGCAAACCCGACCTCGTGGGTTACAATCAGCATTGTTCGTCCCTCATCGGCGAGCGTGCGAATCACCTTCAGGACCTCGCCGACCAGTTCCGGATCAAGTGCAGAAGTCGGTTCGTCGAAGAGGAGGATGTCCGGCTCCATCGCCAGGGCACGTGCGATTGCGATCCGCTGCTGCTGTCCTCCAGACAAATGAGTCGGATAGGCATTGCGATGTTCGACCATTCCCACTGTATTGAGCAATGCCAACGCACGCTCAATTGCCACCTTTTGTGGCAACCCAAGAACGTGGATCGGTCCCTCGATAATGTTTTCGATCGCGGTCTTGTGTGGCCAGAGGTTGAAATGCTGGAATACCATGCCGAGCGACGTGCGCAGGGTGTTGATCTGACGCTGGCTTGCAGAGCGGCGATGCGCGGAGACTTGTCGACCCCGGATCCAAATCTCTCCGCCGCATGGTTCTTCGAGAAAGTTCAAGCAGCGTAGGAAGGTGCTCTTCCCAGAGCCGCTGCTGCCCAGGAGGGAAATGACCTCGCCACGCTTCACTGAAAGGGAAATGCCCTTTAGGACCTCAACCGGCCCGAACCGCTTTTTGACGTCAATGACACGGAGGGTGGTTGATGGGTGATGCGGACCTGACCGGCTGGTTCCGGCATGACTATTCTGTTTCATGTGCCCCTCATTTTTCTTAGAGGGTGCCTTGGTTACCTAGAGGAACGCTTGCATCGGATTGACGCAGTTGAAGCATCTGATCATGAAATCAATGAACGTCAGTCTCGTAATCTTACTAGGAGGCCAGAGCCTCGGCGACCAATTTGAGTAATCCCGATTTTCGTAGACGCACTGGGTGATAGCTTCTCCGATGCTTCCCAGGCTCGATGGTGGACAGTATAATACCCCAATCAAAAGATGCTCTCAATCAGGGGACGGAAGTATCGGATGTGGTGGGCGGCCAATGCGATACTTGCGTTCTAGAGGCGCTGCTACAAAGCCGACGAAACATGCGGGGAGCCCTCGGTAGACAGGAAAGCTGCAGAAAGGTCAGGGTGCCGCCCCGCGGGCGATAAAGACCAAAAAGCTGTCTTATTCTGCAGCAACGTCCATATCTTCGGAGGCTTCTGAAAGCCGGTCAATGGGTGTCGTTTTCCTTGGGCATATTCAAGGCTACGCCACCCACCAACATCGTGATATCGCCGAGCGAAGCCTACCTAGGAACAGGTATTGCTTCCATACCGCTTGCATTGATGATGGGCGCCGCCTCTGCATTAGTCATTGCGTCGATCAGAGCCTTGGCGGCCTGCCGGTTCTTGGCCGTTGTTGGAATGCCGACCGAAAAAACCGTGACCAACTGAACGCTGTCCGGAATGGGGCCGACGATATCGATCCCTTTAACAGGCTTGAGCTCACTTATCTGTTGGAGCGCTACATCCGCTTCGCCTCGTGCAACCACGACACCAGCTGGCTCATCTGCGCTCACCCTGCCGGTGGTCTTCAATCGCTCTGCGATTCCGAGTTTCGGGAACAGGGTGGTTGTCAGATAGACACCGCTTGCACTGGTCGAATAGACAACGCCATTTGCGGCAAGTAATGCCGACTTGAGCCCGTCCTTCGTTGAAATATCTGGTTTAGGAGCCCCGGCCTTTACTGCCAGACCGATTCTCGATTTCGCGAGATCGACAATCGATGAGCCATCGATGGCGCCTGCCTTGACAAGATCCGAAAGTGCAGGTGACGCAAGGATGACCAGATCAGCGGCTTCACCTCGAGCCAGCCGATTGGGTATGGATGTAGGCGTCGAACCCATCGATGCACCATGGACGGTTACGACATGCACGCCCGTTTTCTCTTCGAACGCCGCCACGAGAGGTTCGTAAGCGGCGCTGAAACCTCCCGAGATCAGCACGTTCAAATCATCAGCTTTCGCCGTGTTTCCCATCAGCACAACGACAAGAGCGATGCGCCCTAGTTTCCCTTGCACAAACATCTCTCGATCCTCCTGTGCCACCACCTCGTTGAGGCATGTCTAGGGCAGACCGAGCAATCTGGCACTCCATTATAGCAAAAACTTATCCAAGCACACTAAATTTAAATTAGCACGATTTGCGGGCGTGGCGCCAAATAGCACCTACTGGAAGGAGGATCCAATGCAGATCTATGACAATTCCGGACGCCCATGCTTCGTTTCGTACGGCTGGACGGCCACCACTTCAATTATCATTTTGAAAGCACGATTGCAGGCGCAGTATTCTATCGAGGGGAGTGCGGCATGAGGCTCGGTTGGTATTCCGATCTTAATACGACCGAGCGCCGCACATACTGGGCATGCTTTGCGGGCTTTGGTCTCGATTCCATGGACTCGACGATCTATGCGCTGGTGATCCCCGCGTTGATCGCTACTTTGGGCATAACGCGCCCCGAAGCCGGCTATCTGGCGACTGCGGCGCTCGTTGGCGCAGCCGCTGGCGGATGGGGCGCAGGTATCTTGGCGGATCGTTTCGGCCGCATTCGCATCCTGCAATGGACCATTTTCTGGGTCGCATTCTGGACAGCGGCATCCGCGCTGGCAAGCAGTTTCTCGCATTTGTTTATTATTCGTTTCCTGCAAGGTCTCGGCTATGGCGGAGAAGCTGCCGTCGGTGGCGTCCTCATCAGCGAGGTGATCAGGCCAGCGTTGCGCGGTCGGGTAGCAGCGTCGATCCAAAGTAGCTACGCGGTTGGCTATGCAATCTCGGTCGGCCTGCTGCCG
This sequence comes from Neorhizobium sp. NCHU2750, assembly GCF_003597675.1. Lineage (NCBI taxonomy): Bacteria > Pseudomonadati > Pseudomonadota > Alphaproteobacteria > Hyphomicrobiales > Rhizobiaceae > Neorhizobium > Neorhizobium sp. NCHU2750. Next base: position 358,753 of record NZ_CP030830.1, read on the forward strand.
ATCATATCATCAATTTTTCCCGAGGAGATAGGTTGGCGCGTTTTCTTTGCGATCGGCATATTGCCTGCGTTCGTCGTCTTCGTGATCCGGCGGTTGGTACCGGAATCAGAGATATTCACGAAGACCAAAACCGCACATGATGGCGATCCGCAGCCATTCTGGTCGATTTTCGAGAAGGCTCACCGCAGCCGCACGATAACGGCTGCAATCATGTCGACCGGTATCTTCGGCGGTGCATATACAATGATCACGTGGTTGCCGACCTACTTGCGCACGGCGCTCGGCATGTCGGTGACCACGAGTGCCGCTTATCTCTGCCTCAATATTCTCGGCTCGCTGGTCGGGCCGCTCTTGTATGGTTGGATGGCTGACCGGATGGGGCGGCGCGGCGCTTTTATCACATTCCTTATCTTGCAAGCAGTCAACGCAGGCGTTTACCTGCTCGCGCCGATCGGGCCCGGCCTCACGATTGCACTCAGTTTTTTCCTCGGGGCATTCCAAGCCGCGTTGGCCTCAGGGATGATTCCAACCTTCTCGGAATTATTTCCAACGCGCATCCGGGCAAATGGTCAGGGGTTTTGTCTGAGCGGTGGGCGCGGTTTCGGTTCCGTTGTTCCTGCGACGGTTGGAATGGTCGCTGCAACCTTGCCGTTGGGAACGGCGATGGGAATTTGTGCGCTATGTTCTTACGGCGTGGCGTTCCTCGCTGCCATTGCCTTGCCTGAAACTCAAGGAACCAATTTGGCTGACAATGCGCTGGAAGCGCAGGGAGGCACCAGAAAAGACGAAGGTCATCCTGCTTTATAAGAAATCGGCAGTCCGTTGCGGATCGAGGTATTCAACGGACTGTCTAGTCTGCGGCGGTGCAGGCATCAGACACCAGCGCCAGGAACTGCGTCTGGGCCTTGGTTGGCATCCAGTCCAGACGCCGTGTCAGCCCAATAGGCCTCGCGGTGTGGCTGAGATCAAGTGGCAACGCCTTCAGCAACCCGCGAGAAAGCTCGGCTTGAGCCTGAAGATAGGAAATACATCCCAGATGATCGGTGATGCTCAATAATTCACGCATGAGGATCAGTGAACTGGACTCGATAATGCTCGCAGCCACGTGCCCAGCCGTTTCGAATAGCGCATCGAAGTGTCCGCGAAGTGGAGTTCCTTTCTGGCCGACTATCCATGGGTAGGACGCCAGTAGCTCGATCGAAATATTATCTTGGGCGGCCAGCGGATGATGGTTTCCCGCTACGACGGCCAGTGTGTCGCTGAATAGCTCCGTCTGCTCGACATCCCCAATAGGCGCCGGAAACCGTAACGCCCCGATCAGGAAATCGATCTCGCCACAGCGGAGGCGAGCGAGCAGGTCGGCATACGGTCCTTCGACGATATGGACTGGAGTTGTTGGGCGGACCTGCCGGAATGCTGCAATCGCTCGCGGCAGCAAAAAAGAACGTGACAGCGGCATTGCTCCGACAACGACCCGACCGGCCTCCTCCTGCAGACTGTCGGCAAGATCGACTTCGGCCTGTGACAACTCGCCAAAGGCAAGTTGGGCGGCCTGTGCTAGTGCTTGTGTCAAACGCGTTGCAACGATGCCATATGCGGTTCGCTCGAAAAGAGGACGCGCCGCTTCCTGCTCCAACTGGCCGATCGCTCGATGGACAGTCGGTTGTGCCAGCCCCATACGCCTAGCAGCTAGCGTGAAGTTTTGGCTCTCGCGGACTGCGATCAATGCCTGCAATTGTGAAGCTGTGGCAACGATATGCAGTCGGGGACCGAGCTCCTTCAATGCAGGATCAAGATAGTTGAAGGCTCGGCGTACACGTCTGGCAAGAACGTTTCCCGAAGGCGTGACGAACAATCCCTGCGGTGTACGCGTGAACAGGCTGACGCCCAGAGATCCTTCTATTTTTGAAAGGCCTTGGGTCACCGCAGGCTGTGAGAGGTTACAGATCTCTGCCGCGCGAGTGACGGAGTGGTGATCGACGACCTCGAGAAAAACCCTGAGATGACGCAGGTTATACAACACGGATTGCTCCCAACATGGTCGAGTGGTCAGGCGAAACTATCGACTACACTGACGCGCGCGATAAGAAGAAGCTATAGATGCTGCCACGCATAGCAAGGCATTCCAGAATGCTATAGCTAAAAATTATCGGGATGCGGTGATTTCGAATTGTGAAAGACGAGGACGGGGGATCTAATTCTAGTCGTTCGCGAAGGAGAATTTCATGGCCGAAAAGAAAACCGCTCTGGTCATCAGCGCGCATGCCGCCGACTTTGTCTGGCGCTGTGGAGGCGCGATCGCGCTGCATGCGGCGATGGGTTATGAGGTGACTGTCGTTTGCCTTTCGTTCGGCGAACGAGGTGAATCCGCCAAGCTGTGGAAGGTGCCGGGTATGACACTCGAAAGGGTAAAGGCGGCACGCCGTGCGGAATCTGAGAAAGCCGCAAAGGCATTGGGGGTTCATAAATTGATCTGCTTTGACCTCGGGGATTATCCGTTGCGCATGACGGATGAAAACAAAGACCGCTTGGTGGATGTCATCCGCGACGTGCAGCCATCCTTCATGCTCAGCCACTCGCAGTATGACCCCTATAATACCGATCACATGTATGCCACTCAGATCGCGCTTGAAACGAGGATGATTGCGCAGGCTTGGGGGCATAACCCCGGGCAAAAGGTGCTCGGCGCGCCGCAACTTTATCTGTTTGAGCCGCACCAGACCGAGCAGATGGGGTGGAAGCCGGATGTGTTTCTCGACATTAGCGACGTCTGGGAGAAGAAGCGTGCCGCCATCGAGTGTATGGAGGGACAGGAACATCTTTGGGAGTTCTATACACGCGTGGCGCAAAACCGTGCCAACCACTTCCAGCGCAATTCCGGCGGGCAATCTGGGGGGCGGGCAACAAAGTACGCGGAAGGGTTTCAGTCCGTATTCCCGCGGACTGTGGATGAACTCTGAAGATCTCACAACAAGACAGAGCTATATTGATATTGGAGCAGTGACATGGGTGTCGTCGTCCAGAACATCGTTCGCGCCGAGCAAGGTTTGATAGACAGGCTGGCGAAAGCCGGTGTGGCAACGGTGCATGAAGCGCAGGGCCGTAAAGGCATGTTGGCAAGCTATATGCGCCCCATTTATGCTGGCGCACAAATCGCTGGCTCGGCCGTAACGATATCGGTGCCTCCGGGAGACAACTGGATGATTCACGTTGCCATTGAGCAGTTGAAGTCGGGCGATATCCTTGTGCTGGCGCCGACCTCTCCATGCGACAATGGTTATTTCGGCGACCTTCTGGCCACGTCGGCCGCCGCACGTGGGTGCCGCGGTCTGGTTATCGATGCAGGCGTGCGCGACATCCGTGATCTCAAGGAAATGCAGTTTCCTGTTTGGTCGAAGGCGATCTCTGCACAGGGTACGGTGAAAGAGACGTTGGGGTCGGTCAACATTCCAGTCGTTTGCGCAGGAGCGTCGGTGGATGCAGGCGACATTATCGTCGCAGATGACGATGGCGTCTGCGTCGTAAAACGTGCGGAGGCCGACGAAGTTGTGATAGCGGCTGAGAAACGCGTCGCCAACGAAGAGGCCAAACGTAAGCGGTTGTCTGCCGGAGAACTTGGCCTCGACATATATGACATGCGTCCAGCCCTGGAGCGCAAAGGGCTCAGGTACGTCTAAATAACCAGTCCTGGTTTGGTCGATTGGAAGGCGTGTCATATAAGTCGGATGTCAGGGACAGATTCTTATATGCGTTGGCATTAAAACGCGTGTGATCAGTGACAACCCTATCGTTATCCCTCCGCAAAACATTACCTTTGTGCTGTGGCTTTCTTGTCGAACTGATGATTGGTCGAGGGGGCGGCGATCAAGCGTAGGTTCGTCGTTTCCTTCAGAATGAACCGGCGATGGCAATCGAAATTTCCGCGTCGCGATCCACGTTCGACGCATCTGGACAGTCGTAGAATTGAGTATAAGCGCGACGCCACGGCACGGCCTCAGCGACGACGGGTGAACTGCGCTGATACCGTCAAATCCAGTTGGCCGCCATCCGCGCAATTGTTCTGTGAGCTACCAATTCCACCTACTTCGATAATCCAGAGGTGTCATCCCGGTTATGCGTCTGAAGGTATTGGAAAAATGGCTCGAGCTCGAAAATCCGCAGGACAGCGCAATGTCCGTTATGCTCAATGCCGTGCTGCGGAGATGACCCTGGGCCCGTTCGATCCTTCGTCGGACTATGAACGTGTGCGGAGGATAGCCAACGGACTGCCGGAATGCCCGGCAAAAATGTGGAACGCTGAGACCGAGTTGGTCAGCCATCTCTGAAAGCGAGAGTTCCGATATTGCATTCTCATCGATGAGTTCGAGGATGTGATGGAGGTGTGATCTTGTCAGGCCGCCCTTCTGCATAGAAACAGTATGCCGGTCTTTCCGGAGCAACTGGGCGAAGATCGTCGCGATATAGGCTTCGGTCACCATCATGCTGAGCGGGTTTCGGGTGGTGATTTCTCCGGCAATACCTTGGGCGGCGTTCATGATCACAGGATCCTCGAAGCCAAGATCGGGCGACAAGGTCAAAGCCGAGCGATCAGGCAGATCGGCGCAGAGGGTGGCGATCAACGTTGGATCTATCGAGATCGAAAGATAGGCGGCTGTCGATGCGCCTGCCTCCCAGCCCCGCCAATCGCATCCGGCGGGGATGAACAGAAGAGCGCCTGGTCGCCGCTGAACGAACGTCGCGCTCCGACCATTCAAGGTATATTGGCCCTGCTCGGAAGCGCCTTTTAGGTTGAGAACAACGAGGTGTCGGTCCGACAGGACGGCGGTCTCTTCTTTCCCGAGCCCGGTTCGCTCGACGATTTCGGCGTCGATGAACCGCCAAGTACGGCTTCGGCGTGAAATTGTCCGGCACGATCCGCGTTTGAGGTTTGAATGTTGCATCGCGAATTGACCGGTCATAGACTTGCCTCCATGACGAAGTGAATCCGGTAGCGGAATGATAGCTTTCCTGCCGCCTTGCGGTCGCAACGCTGTCGATCGATCGCAGGCGCCGATGGAGTGCGTTGTCGAACACAACGTGTGAGATGTGGTCGAGTACGCGTGCCAAACCCGGAAGTATTACCAGCCACATTCAGCTGTGATCGTAGGTGCCCAGAAATATGAGGGCGCCGGACGAGAGATCCAGTCGCGCAGGACGTTCCCATCGCGGCTTCCAGTGGATGCGGCCGCTGGTTCTGAGAGATATTATGGTGTTTCATCATGCACTCCCCGTCGAGAGAGTTTGTCGCGGTGCGTCCCCGCGATAGACTCACTAAACCTCCGAATGATCGGGGAGTTTGCAACTGTACAAGACAGCCCTGAGGCCTTTAGTTCCGGAGAACCTGGACATACGCCACAGGCTCCCCGACCCGAAAGGTCAGAGAGTTTGATGCTGTATCGACCAGCACCAGTCGCTTGTAGGGGTTGCAAAGCCCCAAGGCAGTACGTGCTGCCTCGTGTATAGAATAGTCTATGCTGGCAGCTGTCGCCAGTTCTTTGTGACAGAAATGACAGCTACTGCGACTATTTAGCGCCAGCTGTAAGACGAAAGCTGCGTATTCCAGGTGTCGGGAAAGCGGCCCCCCGGTGGCTTCAACTTCTCAGCCTGCTTTGCCGCCGTCCGGGCGGTACGCAGCCAGGAAAATAGCCGCCGTCAACAGGAGTGCCCCGTAGAGCATGAACACCGTTGACGGAGAGAAACGGTCTACACTCAGGGTGATGACGAGGAATAGTGCCAACCCGAGAGCAACGCCGGCACAATGAAATGTGCCTTTCGCGCGTCCAAGTGCCGAATGCGGGACGGTTGCCTGCAGGGTCACTTCGATCGCGACGCGGCCAAGGTTATAGAGCGTACCGACGCCGGCAAAAATGAGAAGCGACGCCGGCAAGCCCGACCATCTCAGGCTCGCAAACAGTACCGCAGTGAAGGCCAGAATGATGATCAGCAAGGACGGGCGTCGCGCGAAGGCTGCCAAGGGGATGAGCAGAATGGCACCGAGAATCGAGCCGACCGACCAGGCGCTTTCGAGCCCTCCGAATTCCAGTGCACCACCCGAAAGTTCGTCGGCAACAAAGCTGGCTGCGAGGATGCTGACGAGTGTGCCCGCGCCATAGAGAAGTGCGAAGATCGACCCCAGACGGATGAATTGTCGTTCGATCCGAAGCGATATGGGTGGGGAAGAAGTCGCAGAACGCGCCACGGCCGAAACATTAGTCACGGCTAGCATGCAGATAGCCGACAGAAGAAAGGCCGCACTGATTGCGCCGAATGCAGCCGTCTCCCAGCTCATCGACAGAAATATTCCGACAAGGCCGGCCGCAGTCAGGCTTCCAGCCTGCATGCTGAAGAAGCAAATCGAGTTGGAGGTGTTGGATGGGAGATGTCTACCCAGGGAAGGAATCATCGCCTGCGATGTCGTGAGAGCGGCGCGATCGCAGGCCGCAAATACGATCGCCGACAACCAGATAGCCCATTCGACATTGGTGACGGTCAGCAAGGCAACGGTCAGCATCCGGATACTGTCTGCTGCGATGAAAACGCCACGCCGGTCAAAACGATCGCAGATCCATCCCGCTATCGGGCTAACGAGCAATTCGGTCAGGCTGATGATTGCGATGAAGGCTGCAACGGCTGAACTTCCACCGTCAGCGACGAGTATCCAGGTGCATGCCACTGCATAGCCGTTGCGCGCCATGGAAGAAATGAACGTGCATGCCAGAAACCAGCGGAAATAATGGCATCCAAAGATATCAAGAATGTTGGCCGATATCCGGCGAAGCCGAGCCATCTATAGCCCTTGAAACTAGATCGTGCCTCGCAGACTATTGCGTGGCGATAGTAACCGCTTTCGAAATCGTGCCATTGTTGCCAATTCGTGCCAAAACTTTGCGCATTGTCAGCGCCGCCAGTTTCGGCGAAATTCAATTGGGCTTGTCGCGAAGGCATTCCTGAACACCGTCGTGAAGTGGCTCGGGCTTGCGAAGCCACATTCCAGGGCAATATCGATAGCCAGGCGATCGGTTGTTCGAAGAAGATCGGCAGCACGTTCAAGCCGATGTTCGAGCATATAGGCGTGTGGCGTCTTTCCGGTTGATTGTTTGAACGCCCGGAAAAACTGGCGTTGGCTGAGACCAATCTCTTGGGCCAGTTCGTCCAAACTCGGTGGATCAGCCACCCTGCTCTCTATGGTCGCCACAGTGCGCCGCAGATCAAAACTTGACAGTCCGCCCTTTGCCGGCTCGAGGGCAAGCAGGCGCAGCCGTGCCAGATTCACGAACATCTGGATGGCCTGGCTTTCCACCATCATCCTGCTGATGGGATCCGGATGGGCGAGTTCTGCTGCAATCAGTTGGAGTGAGGATTCGATCGCTGGATCGCGCACACCAAGGACAGGTTTCAGATCAGGGAAATGATCAATCCCGAAAAATTTCGCGACGAAAGCTCGGCGGATTGCCACCATCAAATAGGAGCCAGTCCTGTCTCCTTCATCCCATCCCCGCCACTCGCGGCAGGCCGGCACGAAGACGATGGAACCGGGGCGGCGGGGTGTAAAGGTGACCCTTTTGCCATCAATGAAATCCTCGCCGACTTTTGCGTCACCCATCAGATTGATCATGATCACGTGGTGCTTGGGCGCAAGCAATGTTTCCTGGCGAAATAAGCCAGTCCGCTTGACGAGATCGGCTCGGACCGTACCCCAATCCATATATCTATGGACCAGTGTTCGCTGCGTGGCCCGGCGAACGTCCTCTGGCCGGAACTCGTCTGTCTGTGACACTATCTGCACGGCCTCGGGAAAATGTGTTGGCAATCCAATCATATAAGAGCGCATCTGAGGTTGTCCGGCAACAAGACATGAACCGCGAGCTGCGATGATGGCACTTTTGTGACATAATGGCAGATCCTCGAAAGCAGGAGTTTTCTCGCGGGTCTAGCGTCCGAATGCACGCTGCGTGTCGGGCGGATCGGCCTCGCTCATAGACGAGGAATTCCACAGATAACTGGACCAGCGTCGCACCGTGATGTCATTCGAACAGGTGTATTGCGATGCAGGATTTCAGCGATTTTTTTCAAGAATGCGATAATGGCCCGCGACTGAACGAACTGACGGGTTTCTTCTCCGATACTGCGGCGGGTAAAAGTGGCTTCCCCTCGCGCAAGCCAGCAGTCGATATGCGGCTTCTGCCCAATGACGATCTTCTTCACCGGCTCATCCAGCTTCATTCGCGCCGCCAGGGTTTTTTCGATCAGCACTATCACGCGAGCATACCCTATCGTCTGGAGGAGGAATGCCGCATGGCGCACGCCTTGCTCCGATACAGCCAGATGCGGTCAGGTGATCTGCAATTTTACAGCCTCGGAACGGCTGAAGGGACGATGGCTCGGGTCGTATCCGAGATGAGCGGCGGCAAGATCCAGTCCCTCGCCTGCAGCCCAAACGAAGAGAACTACAAATGCTTCATGGCATTTGGCGAGCCTCTTGGAGCAAGTTTCTTCCTCGGGCCGTTTCATCGTCTGACCAAGGAGCATCTGCGATCAACCGCCGACCTGGCCCACTTCGCCGATGGGTTCGACATTATTCTGGAGGATACGACATTTCAGATGTACTCCCCCAATCGCCTTGCGCAGATCGAGTTTGTCTCGCAGCACCTCAAGCCCGGGGGCATCTTACTGTTCCTGGAAAAATTTCGAGCTGCCGATCCGCTCGATTATCAGGCACGCGAAGAACAGAAAAACCTCGGCTTCAAGGCCCATTACTTCGGTGCGGACGAAATTGCCCGCAAGACCGAGCTTGTCCTCAACACGATGCACGAGTGCGAGGTGTCGCTGACCGAAATGGCCGAGGCGATATACGCTCAGTTTGATCACTGCCTCGTGACGTGGAATAGCGGCAACTTCTATGGGCTCGCAGCAAGCAATGACGGGGACAACCTTGGTCGGTATCTCGCGGCCATGATGCAGCCGGCGATACCGGTGGAATACGTCTACGAGCCCAGACCCTATTGCGATCTCGCAAGCTGGATGAGGCGCCGCCGTCTGCCAACGTAACAAACCGGTTCGGTGTTTCAGAACGGTCGGCGCTCTCCTTTCGCGGATCCGCCTCCTCGTTTGGAGGCATGAAAGGGGGGCGTCCGCGCCGCCGTGACCACAGACCTCACAGCAGGGAACGTTGAAATCCCGGCCGCGGGCATCCGCTTGCGGATATCTCTGCTCGATCTGGATTTTCCATGGAGCATTGGATGGATCAGTTGATTGGTAACCTCTTGGACTTGAGTGCCGTTGTCCGAAGCCAGGCGACGCTGAAAACGTCGCTGGCAACTCTGGCGGAAAAGTCCGGCTTCAGCGGATATGGCTTTCTCAACCTACGCCCGGGGGATCTCTACGCAATCTCCAACTTCCAGGAGGAATGGCAGATGCGCTATTTTCATGAATCGCTGAGATTTATGGATCCTCGGGTCAGACAGGCTCGAAAGCAACAGTGCGCATTTGTGTGGACAGGAGACCCGAGCCGCGGGCAGCTCTCAGGCGAAGACAAGCGGTTTTATGCCGAGGCCGCACGATATGGCATACGCTCGGGCATCTCCATTCCGGTCCCGATCGCCAACGGGGCACTGGCGATACTGACATTTGCCTCTTCCGAGCCCGTCCAGACGAAACAATGGAGAATCGATTCCGTTGCGGCAGCATCTGCGGCTGCCCAGTTACACATGCTGATCGGCTATCTTCGAGTAACACCTTCCGTTGAGGAACAGATTTACCTCAGTCCAAAGGAAGCAACCTATGCGCGATGGCTTGAGCTTGGCAAGACGGTCGAGGACACAGCCCTGATCGAGGCCGTCAAATATAACACGGTTCGGATTTCGCTTGCCGAGGTGCGGCGGCGTTATGATCTCTGTAACAATACCCAGCTCGTCGCGCTCGCCATTCGACGAAAGCTGATTTGATTGAGTTACCCTCATACGGTCGGGACGCGACCGAGAATAGCCAGGAGGCTCGTCAGGGCTGACATTTGCGCATGCATCGCAATGGTTGCTTCGAGATAGGCGACATGGGCGTCGATACTGGCCTCTGTTTCGGACCCGACATTTTCCGGTAAATTTTGAAAAAGCTCCTCGGCTGTTGCGACCAAAGCACGGTGCTGTTTCATCGCGTTGATCGTCAGCCGTTCCTTGATCGGCTCCGAAGTGTCGGCCAATAAACCAACCAAGGGCCTGAGGGTCGCATCCTGGATGTCCTTGTTTTCTAGGATCATAATTCCTTCCGAAGCTGTTGGTTGTTCGGTTGAGTTGGAACGTTTCGCGCGGTTCCGTTGTGGTAAGCAGCCACGTCTCAGGCGTTTGGCATTCGCAACTATCGACCGGAGGCGCCGTACTCTGCGGGTGTAATTATCTATAGTCGTGAGGCTGCGGCCATTCCACTGCAGTCTTGCACGAAGACATTTCACATTCGGCGACCAGTGAGAATGCCGGCCTGAATGCTGTCATCGCCATGCCCATGGATATCGAGCCCTACTGGCCGAAGGATTGGCAATATTCCTCTCAATTCGAATTCGTGGATTGGCCGCAAATCGTGCTGGATATCGTTGATCCGACCGAGACGAAACTGTTTTTGTGGCAGTCGCCACGAGTGGTGATTTGGCTGTGAGACTGTCATCGGAAAGACAATCTGCCCCTCGCTTAAATTGTAAGGCTATTTGACGTACGTATGCGCCGTAGTTTCAGGACTGGAGGGATCCATGCATTCTCTCAAGGATATCACGGGAGATATCGACGAACCGAATAATGCCCGGATGAATTTCCGAACGAAGGCACGCATCAAAGACGCTATCCATCGGGCAGCAGCATTGTCCGGCATGGACGATTCTACCTTCACCATGAATGCGGCATACCGCTCTGCCATCGAAACGATCGCCGCTCATGAAGCGACTGTTCTCAAGTCTGCAGATCATGCAGCGTTTTTTGCGGCTCTCGACAATCCTGCTGACCCGACAGAGCAATCGAGGGACGCCTTCACGCGTCACCGCGAGACTGTCGTTTCCCGCTGATGTCAGAGCAAGCGCAGCCCAAGCTTATCATCGAGCCGCTCGATCCGTCCAAGCACGACCAAGCGGCTTTTTCGTGTGGCGTGACCCCACTCGATAACTTCATCAAGAAAACGGCCAACAAGCTCACAAAGGCCGACAATCTTCGCGTCTGGGTCATGACAGGGGACGGGATCTCCATCATCGGCTTTTATGCCATCAACGCTCATTCTATCGACTATCAGGATCTCCCGGAGACATTTTCCCGGAATTGGCCAGGACACGGCTCTATCCCTGCCGCCTATATTTCGATGATCGGCCGCGACCAGCGATTTAAGGCGGTGGATATGGAGGTGTTCTCCTTGCCGACTGCTTGCAAAGGATAGCGACCGTTGCCGATCACATCGGCACGGTGATTACCGTCCTTGACGTGCTCGATTGTGGTGACGTCGAAAGAACACAACGGCGAATGCAACTCTACACTGGATACGGTTTCCTGCCGTCTCCATTAGACCCGACGCGTTTGTTCCTGTCCGTGGCGACGATCAAGCGGCTGCTTACATGAATTTCTGCGGGTCACCTTCGACTATTGAGTATAATTCCCAGGAAAGATGATGTCCTGGTCGACAAGGACGTTGAAGCGGTAGCCTGGCCTGATCTTGATTGTCGGCTGGACATTGAGGTTCTTCGAGATCGTCTGTTCTGCGACACGGCCGAAAGTCTCGGCGAAGTTCCGGCGCGCGGCGTCGGAAGCCGTGTCCTGTGTGGCAAGGGTCGAACTCTGTGGCATCGACATATCAATACCCGCACCGATCAAGGCGACCAGGGCTGCCGACCCGAAGGTCCTCAAATAGTGGTTGTCGACCTGGTCTTTAAATCCACCATATCCTTCGGAGTCGGTTCCCGCCATCCCACCGATCTGCAGGGTCGATCCGTTCGGGAAGATGATGTCGGTCCAGACAACCAGCGCACGGCTCTGGCCGAACGAGACCTTGCTATCGTAGCGGCCGAACAGCTTCGTCCCCTGCGGGACAAGCAATAGGTGGCCGGTGGCACTATCGTAGACATTCTGACTGACCTGCGCCGTGATCCGCCCGGGGAGATCGGAGTTGATGCCTGAAATCAGAGTTGCCGGGATGACCGAGCCTCGCTTGAGTTCATATTGCGACTGCTGCGGCACGACCTGATTGGGCAGATAGCCGAGGTCCTTGATGTCGGCGTTGAAGAAATCCTCCTTGGAGGCCTGGCCGTTCTGGTCGACCGACTGCCCTGCAATGCCTGCCCGCAAAGCAGCAGCGTAAAGGTCGGACGCCTCACCCCCGGGTTGGGCCGGCTGCATTCGATTTGATGCCCCACTTGTCGCCGTCGCCTTGCTCTCAACTTCCGAAATGTCGACCTTCAGCGGAGAATCTAGTGCTGCACTTTTAGCCTGCAGGCTCGCCATACGCTGCCTTTGCTGTTCGCGGGCGATCTGCTCGCGTTGCTCGCGCAGCATGCGTGCGTTCCATTCCTCATCCGATTCCATCTGCGGGCGCTGTGCCTGACGAGGCTCAGGCCTCGCTACCGCAGGAGCGGGATGCGTCGGAACGGCTGCGGGCGGTATCGGGGCCGGCTGGAAGGCCGGAGGATCGTCCCGGTCGCCTATGATGCCGTCTTTCACGCCACGCTTCATCTGCTCAGCGAAGTTTGAGGCCGGCGCATTTCCACCTGCCTCCTCTGGCGCCTGCTGGCCAAACCGAAACCCGCGGGAGGACAGCCCGTAAACCAGAACGGCGAGGAACAGGACGGCGATGCCGATCCCGACAAACAGAGGCACGCGATTGAGGCGCTTCATACCCTTGTCGTCGGCGGAAGGATTGGGATTGCCGAGTTGCAGCGATTGGACCATGAACCTCTTCCGCCTTCAATTGCGCTTCAGGAGAGAAAGTGGGCTTGCGGGGACCGCGACGCCGTTGGTGATGGAATAGGCTCGGCCGAGTTCGAGATCATCTGTCGAGAGGCGTGCAAGGACCTGCCCATCCAGACTGGCGATCGAATATGCAAGCTCGATAGGCTTTGCCGCATCCTTTCCGGATGTCGCTTTGTCCTCGGTGACGACGGAATAGCCCCAGCCCTTCAATGCTGCCTCGAGTGCGACCGCAAAGTCCGATGTGTCCTTGTGCAGTCTGATCGGTGTCGAGGTCGATCCGGCCTGCTCGGCGAAGCGTCCAGCCATATCGCCGGCGATCGCACTGGCGGCAGGACCGGTAATCTCGGGAGGTGCCGCGCTGGTCGTCAGGCCGTCAGTCGCCGTCTGGCACCCTGAAAGCCCGATCAGGCATACGACCGGGAAGAGGATTTGCGGGCGCATGGTTACCCTCCCCTTCTGATCGTAATCTTTTGCTGGTGCCAGCCAACACCGGACACAAGCACTACCTTGTCGATATTGTAGTCGACGATCATCATGTTGTTCTTCATGCGGTAGTTGACGATCCGGTTCTGCCCGCCGGAAACGACAAAGAGGACAGGGGCATCCTGGCCGGAGATCGCGCGCGGAAACTGGATGTAGGTCTTTTGGCCATCCGAATAGACGCGGCTCGGACGCCACGGCGCACTTCCGCTCAGCGAATAGGAGAACGCAAGCTGTTCGGGTGGAACGCCACCGCCGGGGCCGGTCATCGCCTGGATGCGGGCATTGATGTCGGAAAGCTTCGTTGCAGCGTCCTCGGGGTATTCAAAGCCGACACGCGCCATATACTGGGTCGGATGGGACTTGAGCTGGATGTGGTATGTGCGGCGGGATGTCGTGACCACCATCGAGGTCACAAGACCCGGTTCCGACGGCTTGACAATCAGATGGATCGCCTGCCCGCCAGCGGCCCCTGAGGTGGCCGGTTCGACTTTCCAGCGGACCGTATCACCGACGAGAACGTCACGGACGATCTCGCCGCCCTGCAATTCGATATCCAGACCTGCAGGGGTGAGCAGACCACCGGCGGCTGCGTCTCGCCGAAGAGGAAGACCACCTTTCCGTCCGGCCCGCGTGTGACGAGCCCCGTTTGTCCTCGCCATTGCCCTGACAGCGTCGTTGCCTTGACCTCATTCCGGTTCAGGCTCTGGGATGCTGCCGGCGTTGATGCAATCGTCGCAGCGGTCGCCAGCAAGATGCCAGCCAGCGCCTTTCTGTTCATTGTCCCCGTCATTGCCCTGCCCTTACAGCTGTGCGGTCCAATCGAAATCGGTGACGTAGACACCGATCGGATTGAGCCGGATTGTTGCTTCATCTTGTGGTGAGGTGATCGCAATGGTCGCGATCCCGCGGAAGCGGCGGGTTGCCGTTTCTTTGCCTTTCCGGTCGCGCTCATATTCGGTCCAGTCGATCTGATAGGTCTGGTTGGACAGCGCGACGATATTGTTGACCTCGATCGCCACGGTCGCGTTGACGGCCTTCTCGAATGGCGAGTTGGCGCGGAACCAGGCGTTGATCTTCTGGGTCGAAGGATCGGAGGTGCGAAGGAGCGCATAGGTCCGATCGATATATTGCTTCTGAACCACGGCATCCGGCGTGATCGACCGGAAGTTGGATGTGAAATTGCCGAGCGTGGCGCGGACGACGCGCGTATCGGCGTACTCGATTTGCTGCGGGAAGCCGCCGGAGACCGTGTTGCCGAGCTTGTCGACCTCGACGATGTAGGGGACGAGCTTGACCTGGGTGCTTAGATAGAGCGCATAGCCAAAGCCGATCACGGCCATTCCAAGGCTCAATATGCCGACGGCCCGCCAGGCTGAGGCCGCCTTTACATAGGAGCCGTATCGTTCGGACCATTCCTGCCGGGCGGCAAGATACGGGTTATCCGATGCGCGTGGCGCTGCCATGGTGACCTTCCTGTCTATGAGTGACTATTTGTCGGAGCGCTCGGGCGGCGTTGGCGACGAGGAAGACTTGCCACGCGCCTGATCGAGCTTGGCGTTCGCCAGCCCGAGGATCGACCCTGCATAGGCACCGGGAGAGCCGATCGCCTTTTCCTTGGCGGCCGATCCTGCCGCTGCGGCACCCGATCCAAAGCTCGCCTCCATGCCGCGAAGGGCGGCTCCCGCAACTGAGGAGCCCCCTGCCCTTGCCGATTGGGCGGCTGCAAAGCCAGCGCCAACGGCGCCAGCTGCAAGGAAGGCCCCGCCAGCTGCAAACGACGCGGCCTGGCCCCCGTGGCGGATGACTTCCATTCCGCCCGAGACCGAGGCGCCTTGAACCACGCCCTGGATGATGCTCGGCACATACATGGCGATGATGAAGACGACGACGGCGATGCCCGCTATTGAAAGCGTCGTGATGAACTGATCTGTCTCAGCCGTTGGTGCACTGGAAAGCCCAAGCATGACGGTCGAACCGATCTTGGCGATCATCACCAAGGTCATCAGCTTCATGCCGATACCGAAGGCATAAATCAGGTAGCGGATAGCAAAATCCTTGGTGAACGACGAGCCGCCCAGGCCCAGCATGATCATGCCTGCAAGCAGGCCGACATACATCTCGACCATGACGGAGACGAAGATGGCAGCCACCAGCGAAAAGCAGATCACGACGACGCACATCGACATGACGGCTGCGATCGCCAGCGCATTGTCCTCAAAGACACCGAACTTAGCCTGTTGCGACATTTGCGATGCAACGCGAACCCCGGCATCAAACACCTCGGCTGGCGATGCTGAACCTCCTCCGGCGCCGATCTGATAAAGACTGTCGATGACAGCCTTCGCGAAAGCTGGGCCTTGAGTCAGCACGAAGGCGAAGAAGCCGATATACATGATGCGCCGAACCAGCTCGGCGAACCATGTTTCTAGAGAGGCAGCCTGGATCGCCAGCCAGACGGCAGCAATGCCGACCTCGATCGCAGCCAGGATCCAGAACAGCGATTTCGCGGCATCCATGACGGTGGTTTCCCAGCCTTTGGCGGCTGTTGAAACCTGGTTCTCCAGTTCTGTCAGAACTTGCCCCTGCTGCGCGAAGGCTGGCTCCGCCAAAAGCAAGCAGGCGACACCGGCGGCCAGCGAAAAGCGGATCAGTCGATGCCTCACCATTTTGGTCGCATCTCCTGCCCTTTCGGGATCGGGGCGGGCTCCTTCGCGGTCCCGAAGAATTTCTCACGGGTGGCGCGTTGCTCCTCGCTCATCTGAGGAGCAGAAGGCGCCTGGTTCCGCGCTATGACGACGGTGGTGACCGCAGCCAGGACCGCGATGGCGGCCAGAAGTGAAATGATCGTTGTTGTACGGGTCACCACTTCGGCTCCATCTTCTGACCATCGGGGATGGTTTGAACATCGGCATTGAAGAATTTCTCGCGACGGGCCTGGGCAAGATCCTTGTCCGACTGCTCACTCTGCAGCCATGTCCCCATCAGTGTCGCCTGTTGCGAGACGATACCGCGCAGCTTCTGCATCTGGGCCACCTGCTGCGCGGCGATCTCATGCCCGACCTGCAGCGCCTTCATCTGCCCGTCGGCCGACTGCGACATCGAGCGCAACTGGCTCATCGTATCCTCTTCGCTGTCGAACTGCTCCGCCGTCAGGCTTGCAGCCTTCAGCGTGCTGGCGATCGTGTCGCGGTTCGTGTTCGACCAGGTCTGATAGGTCGAGGAGAAGGTCTCAGCGTTCGGGAGATTGGTTTTCAGATCCGCATAGCTCTTAAAGCGCTGCTTCAGCAGGTCATCGGCATTGCTCATCGAGAACGAGATACTCTGACTCTGATTGACGATGCTGCGAAGCTGAGTGAGATCGCCCTCGACCTCGCCCCAGACATGGCTCGGCAACTGCGCGGTGTTCTGCAGCATGTTCTGATAGATGTTGAGCTGGTTCTGGATCTGCTGGGCAAGCTGCGTGATCTGGGTGATCTGATTTTGGATTTGCGTGCCGGACTGACCAACCAATGAGATGAGCTCGCCATTGTTGAGGAGCTGCGTCATTTCGGTAGCACCGGTGACAGCGCCGCCGGCAAAGGCTTGATGCGGCAAGGCCGCCAAGCCGAGAGCCGAGACAAACGATAAGACGATTGAACGCTTCGTTCGATCTGAGACGAGATTATGCATCACGATTGATCCCCCTTTCGATGAGCCATTCCTGCGGCCAGTCTTTGCCTTGAGTGGTGCGTAGCGCCCTGATGCGGGCCAGATCCGTCTTGCCGGACGCGCCGACGAAGGACAGCGTGACCGGGCCGAGCGCCATGTCGAACAACCGCCGCCCATCCGGTGAGGTGACGTAATATTCGCGCTTGGGAATGGCGTTTGCGACGATCTCGATCTGCCGCTCGTTGAAACCGATCCGCTCGTAGAACTCCCGAGTGCCGCTCTCGCGGGCGGCCCCGTTTGGCAGGCAGACCTTCGTCGGGCAGCTTTCCTTCAGGACGTCGATGATCCCGGAGCGCTCAGCGTCCGAAATCGACTGGGTCGCGAGGATCACGGCACAGTTGGCTTTGCGCAGCACCTTCAGCCATTCCCTGATTTTGTCCCTGAAGACCGGATGGCCGAGCATCAACCAGGCCTCATCGAGAATGATGAGACTCGGCCGACCGTCGAGACGCTTTTCGATGCGTCTAAACAGGTAGGTGAGGACAGGCACGAGATTGCGCTCGCCCATGTTCATGAGCTCCTCGATCTCGAAGCACTGGAAACGGCCGAGTGTCAGGCCATCGGCCTCCGCATCGAGGAGCTGTCCCATCGGCCCGTCGATAGTATAGTGATGAAGCGCATCCTTGATCTCGCGCATCTGGACGCCACTGACGAAGTCGGACAGAGAGCGGCCGGGTGCTAACGCCATCAGTCCGACCTGTCTGGAGATCGCATTGCGATGATCTGGCGTGATCGTCACCCCCTGCAGAGAAACTAGGGTCTCGATCCACTCGGATGCCCAAGCGCGGTCGCCGTCAGTCGAGAGTTCAGACAATGGGCAGAAGGCCAGATTGGCCCCCTCCCCCGCTTCGCCGCCGATCTCGTAATGATCACCGCCAGCCGCAAGCGTCAGCGGCAGCATCGAATTGCCCTTATCGAAGGCAAAAATCTGCGCATTCTCATATCGGCAGAATTGTGCTGCGATCAGCGCCAGCAAGGTCGATTTGCCCGAACCCGTCGGCCCGAAGATCAGGGTGTGGCCGACATCGTCGACATGCAAGTTCAATCGGAACGGGGTCGACCCGGAGGCCACCTGCATGAGCGGCGGCGCGTCCGGTGGATAGAACGGGCAAGTGGCGGTCGGGCTGCCGGACCAGACGGAATTGAGTGGGACAAGGTCGGCGAGATTGCGGGTGTTGATCAGCGGTTCTCGAATGTTGCAATACCAGTTGCCCGGCAGGCTGCCGAGATAGGCATCGGTGGCATTCAGCGTTTCGATCCGGGCACCGAAGCCCTCGGCCTGGATCAGCCGACGGACGGCTTCTGCCTTTTCCTGAAGGACCGCACGGTTCTCATCGAAAAGTACGATGACAGGCGTGTAATAGCCGTAAGCGACGAGTTGAGACGACGCTTCGGCGATGGCATCTTCCGTCTCAGCCACCATGGACATGGCGTCCTGATCCACTGACCGAGATTGCGTCTGGAAAAGCTGGTCGAAGAACGGCCGCACCTTCTGCTGCCACTTCTTGCGCGTGCGTTCGAGCCGCTGTTTGGCTTCCTCGGCATCGAGAAATATGAACCGCGTGGACCAGCGATAGGTGAGTGGCATCAGATTGAGGCTATTGAGGATGCCCGGCCAGCTTTCGGCCGGCAGTCCGTCGATCGCGATCACGCCGAGAAACCGGCTTTCGACACGCGGCGTCAGTCCATGCTCCAGTTCGGCTGTCGCCAGCCAATCAAGGTACATGGGAATTTCCGGAAGTCGGACCGGATGGTTCTCGCCGGTGATTGCAAAGCGGATGAACTGAAAGAGCTCGTCGTATCGAGCGATCCGCTCCCCTCCCCGCTCGCGGACGTTACGCGTTTGCATGCGTTGGACCGAAACGATGTTGCCAAGATACTGCTCTATCTCGCGGATCGACCGCCGGAAGGAATCCAGGACCGTTTCCGCGTAGCTGGCGGTCCGGCTCTCGGTATCGGCGTAGATATAGCGAGTGAGGCCGCCGCGCCGCCGCTCAGGCGGCCGATAGGTGAGTATCAAGGCCTGTCGGCTCTCGAAATGGCCCTGCTCGCGGCCAAAATGCCGACGGCGTTCGTCATCGATCAATGCGGTGACCGTGTCTGGAAAGTGGCTCCGTTCGGCGGACGGATATTCGGTGGTCGGGACTCGCACGGCCTCAACCTGGATCATCCACCCAGTCCCGAGGCGTGAGAGAATGGCGTTGATCTGCCGGGAAAGCTCGTTGCGCTCGGAATCCGTCGCGCTCTCCGAATCCGGGCCCGCGAAATACCAGCCAGCCATCAGGCTTCCGTCTTTCAGAAGAAGGATGCCGTTGTCGACCAAGCCGGCATAAGGGACTAGGTCGGCGAAGGATGGGCCGGTTGATCGAAATGCGCGCAATGCCACCATCTTGGAAACCTCAGAAGCTCCGCCAGGGGGATGACGTGGGCAGGTAGTCGGCGCGATAGCGCATGTGCCGCACATAGACCTGCCGCATCAACGGATCGGATTTTGCCATCATTCGGAGCGCGCCAACGACGACGATCCAGATCGCGACGCCAAAGACAGCGGAATAGACAGTCAGAACGACGAAGATCAGAATGACCGAGGCGAGCCCGGCCAGAAGAACCAGTTCCCGGTCCGCCCCCATCAGCAGGTTGGGACGCGACAGGGCGCGATGGATCCGGTTTCGATGGAGTGCGGAGCCGGCCTCAGCCATTGGTCCCCTCCCCTCTGGTCGTCATGGAGGGTTGTGAGCTTTGCTGATCGGCAATGGTCGCGATGCCGATCGACGCACCGGTAGCGCCAAAGAGGCCGACGATCGTCGTTGCGCCGAGAAGGATGCCGGCAACCAGTACCACATACATCAGGCGACGCGCGAAATCGTTGAGTTCGCCTCCGAAGATCAACATGCCCCCGGCAATCGCGACGGCGGCCAGCGCGATGTAGCCGGCCACCGGTCCGGTAATCGATTCCTGGATCTGCTGAAGCGGCGCTTCCCAGGGCAGGCTTCCCCCGGAACTGGCAAGCGCCGGGGCGGCATACGATGTGCCGAGAATGGCGGCGGGGAGTCCCAAACGGAGCAGACGATTATGCGGCATGGCTGTCCTCATCGATGTGCGGATAGTGTCCAGTCTGGTAGCGGGATCCATTGAAGCCCTCGACATGCAGGACTTCTCGCACCCGCCTCCCCGCGCCGGCGCGTTCGATCGAAATCACCAGATCGACGGCCTCCCCGATCACGGCCTGCATTGGCTGCTGGCTCGCCTCGGCGGTTAGCTGTTCGAGCCGGCGAAGCGCCGACATCGCGGTGTTGGAATGGATCGTCGTCACGCCACCCGGATGACCGGTGTTCCAGGCCTTGAGCAGGGTAAGTGCTGCGCCATCGCGCACCTCACCGACAATGATGCGGTCGGGCCGCAGGCGCATCGTGCTCTTGAGCAGCCGGGCCATATCCACGGCGTCGCTCGTATGGAGACTGACGGCGTTTTCGGCCGCGCACTGGATTTCGGTCGTATCCTCTAGGATCACCATGCGGTCATCCGGCGCCGTCTTGGCGACTTCGGCGATGACAGCGTTGGCGAGTGTCGTCTTGCCGGATCCCGTCCCGCCGGCAATGACGATATTGAGCCTGTTGGTGATGGCGCTGCGAATGATCGAGGCCTGCGCCTCCGTCATGATCCCCGTGCTGACGTAATCGTCGAGCGGGATCAGCTGCGAGGCGCGTCGGCGGATCGTAAAGGTGGGCGCATTGACGACGGGGGGAAGCAGTCCCTCGAAGCGATGCCCGCCGATCGGCAGTTCGCCGGAAATGATCGGACGATCTCCGTCGGCCTCGGATTGCAGGGAATGCGCTACCGAACCGATCACGGTCTCAGCCGCCGCCGGTTGCATTTCCCCTGCCGGAGCGACGCCATGCCCGAGGCGCTCAATGTAGAGCTTGCCGTCAGGATTGAGCATGATTTCGACGACGGTCGGGTCGTCAAGGGCGCTACATAAGCGCTCACCAAGCGCGTCCTGCAATTTGCGGACAAGGCGGGAGTGCGACTGAAGCATGGATGACATCGTCCCCTCGTTTGAGCACGTGGGAAGAGAGACTGCGTGTGGGTGGAGATGTCGAGGTGCAAATTTGCACCTCGCGCTGGCTCGGTGATTCCGTCAGGCTAACAGCGGTTGCCCGGGCTGATCCGCGCCAACAATCGCCAAAGGCGGTTTAAGTCACAGGAAAGGCGACGAGCGGGTGGCAGCTTTATTGATGTCAATGGGTTGGATTGTAAGGGAGATATCTAGTTCTCGTGGTGTTTACCCACCGCCTTTAGGTTTTCGTTAACTAAAAATCTCTTGCTCGGCCAACAGAATCGGAGCTTATTGCCGGAGGCGGAATTTTGGTGATTTCTCGAAAAAAATCGCCACTGGCAGGAAATGGATCTTGAG
>NZ_CP030831.1 GCF_003597675.1 Neorhizobium sp. NCHU2750
TGGCAGGATATATTGTGGTGTAAACAAATTGACGCTTAGACAACTTAATAACACATTGCGGACGTTTTTAATGTACTGAATTCACATCCGTTTGATACTTGTCTAAAATTGGCTGATTTCGAGTGCATCTATGCATAAAAACAATCTAATGACAATTATTACCAAGCATCAATGAGATGATGTGTGTGTCTATGTGTAAATATTGCGCGGAGTCATTACAGTTATAATTATTTTACGAGTTATTTAAAGTTATAAATACATTTATATACCAAGATATATAGACTATTATAAAATATGAAAATTATATAAGTAATTCAATATTACAGAGAATAGATAGATAACATAATTTACTTCCTATGTCTGATATACGGGATTCTATAATAATATCACGGTACAGATTTTCCATCTTGCTCTATAACGTCGAGATGGGGGCAGTGGTGATCAACCCTGCGGGGAACGCCTTTGTTACGCCATTCCCAGAATGACATCTCATCCTCAGATCGGTCTGATATAACCCAGTCGGCAATCGCTGCTGCATTGCCGGGTATTCCATAGCCACGGCGAATGTACTTTCGTTCATCTGTCTCGCGTGGCATCGGTCTCCCTGTCCTGATGTTAATTGAAAATTCTGCTTTCTCGCCATTTTCCAGTTGAGCGGAGAAATCGTAGCATCTTGTTGCAGTTGCCAGCTTAAGGTGTGGACGCATCTTTCGCACTTCTGGATTGTCCTTCACATAATAGGCAAGGCGTACTGCGGCGTAATCTGCGTTGAAGGCTCTAACGATTTCCGGTTTGTCACAGAGGCCCAGCTGCTCAGGTTTTACCCTGGCCATCACAATGTGAACTGCGACCACTCTCATCGGCTGCCTGAGCATCGAATCGATCCAGATTTTGCCGCCTTCATAAAGGTCCTCGACGGCGATGTCGCTAAGATCGATCAGTTTTGCCAACCTCGGAAGTTCTTGAGGAAAAATCACCGGCATGAGCGCGACGGTTTCCCTCCAATCAGGCTCAGGGCTAACCTGTTTGACCGCGTCAAAGAACGCTTCGCCGCTGGAGTACTCGAAGGTGTAAAAGAGAAGGACCACACGTTGACGGTATTTCGGACGGCGGCTTAGCTAAGCAGTGATAATGTGGGCTTCAAAGTCGCGACCATCTAAAAAGAAGGTTGCGCCTGGATTGACGTCGAAAACCTTATCCAAAAGAGGCTCAAGAAAAGGGATGATGTCGTTTGTTACGGTGTATGATTCTGTGATCTCACCATTTGAAACCTCTCGAATGATCACCGGTATATTCTTAACATCTGCTGAATGGAGTTCTCGGATCAGTCTATCCGGTAACGTGGAAATCCGCCAGGTATTGAAGTCGTGAGACACAACGGGCAAATTGTCAGAAGTTAGTGTCGTATCCAATTCAGAAAGATTTCGCCGTTCCATCCCTCCGAGGGCAGTCAGTAATGAGGTTTCGGTACACTCCTGTACGCCCTTCCCCAAGTTGTACATGCCCCGGTGTTCTATGACTTGAAGGGGCAGTTGCTCTTCAAGGCGTTCAAGAAGGTGTGGTACCGAATGACGAGCAAGCACCTCGTCTGAAGTTACGCCTGCTGGGAGATCCCACTGGATTTCCCACCTGGGCCATCCTGTATCCTTCACTGGGAAGGGTTTGCGCTGACAGAGTACCTGAAAAAAACCGGTTAAAAACTCGGAATGAACCGGAAATCAAAAGAAAGAAAAAGATGAACCTACATCCATATTTCGAGAAAAGCGTGTGTTCGAAACGTCGGTTCGGGCTAGAGCAGGAGGGTACCGAATGATCGCAGCCGCACAGAAAGAGCGCGGTTTAGTTTGTTATAGCAAGCGCTACACAGGTCGTTTGCCCAGTTTAAATGTATAAGACAAGACTGCCAGCTGGAAGTTGAGGAATAGCGTCTTAAATTCATCATGATATAAGCATGCGCGGGAATCCCGCTCCTTTTTTGAAAGCTAAGGTCAGTGTCGGCCGCAATGGCAGTGGATACCAGAATTTTCAAATCGTACTGTTCGACGGGTCTGACTTCTTTCAATCTAGGCCGCCGAAAGTATTTCTTATATAGGAGCACGTTTATCATTTGATGTTAGTACAAACACGTTTTCGCTGTCGGCAGATGGAGGTGCATAATTATAAAAGGATGATGCCTATAAAGAAGAGACTAATATTATAATATCGGCTATTATGACTAAGGAAATTTCTTGAAATTATTGCGTTATGGTTGAATTATTATTCTAGAGGCCCTGTATTTTTGCCGACATTACTAATTTTTATTATCTGCGGCAGTGTATAGAAGCCTCATACTTTACGGACGCGCGCTCTGCAGTTAAAGTCGCTAGATTGGCAGGGGGACCTGGGAAGCACCTCCAAAGTGCAGAATGTACTACGAACGACCCGTGTTCGACATAGTCGATACCTGGGAGATAAGAGAACGGGAGGTACTTAAACCCGTCCTGAGCGTAGCTGAAGAAGATTACTGCTATTTCGTGCAGAACACGGTTGCCTCCGCGCAGCGCTCCTGGGTTGATTTAGTCGCCAATCTTTTTAACTCTCCAGATTCTGACATTGATGACGCGCTGAATCGCTTTGCAGACGCGCCCTGCTTGCATGGGCCGACACTCGAGCCGATGAACCTGATACTCAAAGGTTCTCCGATGTATGTTTATTGCTCGTTCGAAGAGATGAGAAGTTGTGCAACCAAACGATTCTATGAGGGCATTTCGAATCGCGGCGTGGTGATTTGCACAGTTCCACCCTATGCTGAGGGGGTAACGAGAGATGATATGAGTGTCTGGCAAAATCAGGCCTGTGTGAATACCTGCAGCGGGAAGAACGATTTGGATGCATACATCGCATTCTTGCCAACCAGTTCGCTTCAGGAGTCGAGCTATTGGCACACGAAGAATGGTATCTATAGTTTCTTGGCACCGTCGCAAACGGATGCCTTTTGCTGCGAAATACTTTGTGTGGGGCGGGCTCTTTTTGAAGATAGGAGCCGTAAAGAGAAACTCAGAAATTGTTTGTTGAAGCTTCTCAATTACCGTCTCAAGCTGTTATTTTGATGGCAAATGAGTTTACTGGCCCAATATCTGGGGCTGAAAGGGAGTGAAGTTAAAAGGTCCGAATATATCTAATGGCGCTTACGCTTGGTCGGCTTTTTGCCCGCGGATTCACTATAAATAAATTGTAATGTCAGATTTTCAATCTGCGTATTATGATCTGTACGCTGGGTGTTTATTTTATTGTATGTCTTTTGCATATGGATTTTTGTATTGCGTATAACGTTATGTAATCATAATGAGATGAGCAACGGCCCATAAACAAGACGCTTTTATGCTGATGCAATGACAGTTTCTCTTAGAGGAAGATGTAATGAGCTCCGTATATGTAAAGTAATAATAGAATCTTTTTAAAACGTGAATGACTGCCGTGATGCTTTTGTGTGAAGATACATTGTGCGGTGGTTTTTTTGGATCACGCGTTTTTCTCCCTCCAGGTGAAGTGGACCAACAAAATATTAAGCTCCTGAACGATCATTGAGGAGTCTCGAGCCAACGTGCATGAATAGTCTCCCCCAAAGTTTGGGAAAAAGGCTCAGGAAAAAGATCAGTACGAAGGCTATCCAGAAATGAATGTTGGCGAACCCAGCAAGAAAAGATTTTTTCGTCAGAAGCCAGTAACTCGAATTGCCCAGCACGAATAAAGTGCTTGGAAAACTTACGCCGGCGGTTGCGGTGAAAAGGCGCAACAGATCGTGCGAGCTTTGCGAATTATCCATAACGTCAACAGCGGCCCGCGCAGCTAACGGCACAAGATTGGCCGCCGCAATAAGGCCTGAATAGGCATCGGTTGGAAACGTAGAGAGGCATATCAGGCCAGCCATCGTCAGGATTGCTACTAGTATGCCTGCTTTGCCTCCCCGAGGATTGCGGTCTTTATCGTCGGCAATATGGCCGACCCACCGGAGAACCCTCAGGGCATCTTCATGGTCTTGTTTGTGGTAACCGATCTGAATACGGAGACGGTTACTCACCTCAAAGGTGTCGAGCCAGGAATAGATGATGGTGCTGGAATTCCTCAATCTTGTGTATTCAGAAGTGAAATCGGAACTCTGAGCTGTAGAAATCCTTTTCATCCGCAAGAAAGAGTATTTTAATAAATCCCGGATGTTCTTCCTGTTCTGCATCAGCATTTGCCACAGAATGCATAGTGACGCCTTCCATGCTACATCTTTGGCGGTGTGAAATGTGGTTCCCTCATGTTGGGGCATAGCAATGGCGAATAAGCCAAAAATTAAAACTGGCAATCCTCCGAGGAAGACTTCGCAAGCCAGGTGAGCGGCGAGCCTCGTGTCCGCCCAAGGATAATCAAAAATCGCAAGCACCATAAGCTGTGTTTGCAGAGTAATAGGCCCAGAGCGCAAGACGGCAACTTCCGCTCCAAGTGAGGCAGATACTATGTCGGGCAGGACAACCGCCAACTGCATTATGACCAACCAAAGCCAGAACAGACCCCTCTCCGAAAGGGGTAGGTGGCATTTTAGTTGCCACCTCATTTCTTGCGTTTGAATGGATTGCGCGCTGCGACGCAGGTACTTTTTAACTTCTTTGGGCAGGCTGGGGAGTTCAAGAATAACTCGAAAGGCGTCGTCTCTTTCCTTGCGCGCTTGAGTGGCCCAAGCGTTTCGCGTGGATAGGGGCATGCGCATGAGGATATCCGTCAAGCTGTTCTCCGAACTGGCGAATGGACGATAAGATTTGTCGGCAATATCTTCATCAGGAATGACGGCCGGTTCCGGTGCTGCTCTTAAAGCAAACGCATCTACATGGTCATGGGCCGCTGGCTGGTGCGTTGAACAAAAGACCTGCTGCATATGATGTGATACCATGCCTTCATCTTCTGGCAGTGGAGTGACGGAATGGCCTCGAATGCAGTCTGCTTCTTGGCCGACATCGGTTTCCTCAGTGATGTAAGAGTAAGGTCCTCCCAAGAAGGGTGAAGGGAGGATTTTTCTGACATGGAGGGAGTGAAGCCAGCTGCTTTTGAGCTTTCTTTCTATCGCCTCAACCGGAGTGTTCTGGTTCTCCATTGATAACTTGGCACAGCTTGAGGCATCCAGGGAATGCAAAAGCTCCTTTATTAATTGTGCTCGGATCCACCGAATAAAAATGCACCGCGTGGGTCTCGGTCCTGTTTTGGCCTATAAGTCAAAGCAGCGGCGTCGACTAGACGATAGTCAGTTGTTTTTTTAAAGGAAAACGAGTTTTCTATTCGAAAAGAAAATGTGCCGTTCGCCTAATAATGATGCCAATGACTTAATCTGTACGACGGATCGTGTAATATTATAGAGCCAAGTGCGATTCAATGAATTTCAATTGTTGGTATTTCAGCGAATTTGTATTTTTCCATTTGGAATGGTATAACAGCACGTTCATAACGTTAAAGGAAAGGGGAGGCATATACGCGGAATATTTAACTGTATCAATGAAATTGAAATATTCAATCTGGCACGCAGAACCCACATCAACAGTTTAACTCGACTCTCGGAAAGCCAGCTATCATTCGAAAATCTGTCGCTTCCTCTAGCGCCGCTGTGATTGTAGGGCGAAATGACAAACTGCGCGACGTTGCCTGAATGACTGGCTGTATGGCATGGGACGCGTTCTTGAAAGAGAGTCGCTAAGATAAACCTCTCCAACCCAACCGAAACATGGTTGCTTCCGTGTTTCGAACACAGCAGTTTCACCTCATTGGGAGACTTGTTGAGAGATTTTCAAATTTGTCGGCAGGTTCGATTGCTGACTATTGATTTACACGAAAGTGTGAAAAACAAGTCCTTATCGTGGCAGTTGGTATGATGTTCAGGAGCAACGCAATTCAAAAGTGGACCCAGGCTGTTTCACGGGTCCCATCGCGGTGCCCAAATATCTGAGTAGCATCAAAGCTCTGGTGACGGTCAAATGAATTCGTCGGTGTTCTGGGAACAAGCGTTTGAAAATGTTGATATGCTCCTTCCCACTTTGACAAGTGCGGCACGAGCGAAATAGTAACCTAATCTTTCATTATTGCGATGTTTGACAATCACTGGGCAGGTGAGTGTTATAATAGAGGGCCATTAGCCTTCGGCCATGCACACCTCACTAATGTCTTACAATCAAAATATGATACCCTCAGGGGATGATCGCCCCGTTTTTCCGACAATTGATTTGTTCGCAAACACCTCCCTGGAAGAACTTCAGCAGAGCCTATGCGCGGCGGTCGCAAATTATAGGGATTTCCTCACTCGAAAGATTCTCCCCTTCCAGCAATCGTGGGTTGTCCGAGTCCTTTCCGAATCCGGCCTAGACGAAGAGACTCTGCGCGCAATCAAAAGCTGTGTCTTCACGCCGTGTTGCAGCATTCCTGGCGCCGTCCAGCCAGATAGAATTTGCCAACATGACTCACCAATCTACATCTACACCTCCCTGAATTTATTATCGCAATACGTCGAAGGAAAAACCCTATTGCGGTGCTATCGCAAATTTGTGCTGGCTTCATCACTCCCACCATACCGAACGGATATTCCAGCAGAGGAGCTCAAGAACGTACTCAACAGTATCTTGCCAGGCGCCTATAGCATGCCGCATGCCGTAAGCTGCTTCGTGGCCATTTTGCCCAGTAAGAAATTCACGATCAGCATGTCCAAAATCACCACCCGTGGTGGCGCGGAGGAGCATTTTGTCGTTTTCAGTAGAGAAGAGAACGACATAATCCCATACGACATCGTCGCAGTGGGGAAGACGCTGTTCTCCCAGTCGGACGAGGAATTTGGTTTGCCAAATCTCAGCTTCGATGAACTACAGAACCTTATCAGCACTTAATCTGTTTTCTATTCATGGATAGAAAACAACCCTAGTGTATGGGATCAATATAACCATGCTAGTGCCACTGTGTATCTCCCGATGAGACATGTAATGATATGGATGCATGTTTCATGCAAGGATAAGAATGCGATAAAAATAATTTGATAAAAATAAGTCCGTGATGCTTTTCTGAAACATCTTTGAGGAAGTATTATTTATTGAACAGATTTTACACAAATTGAAAATTCATCCTGGTGAAACAGCGTATTTTTTTGACAGAATCGTAATGATTCGTGAGACAATGTGGGCCATCGTTTTCGGGCATCGAAAGCTGGCTTCGTCACGAGCCAAGCGAAGGCACAAGCCTCAATTTTGCGATGAGCCAGGGAGGCACGCTACGTGTCTGTCAGCAATTATAGGACTATGGTGGATGCTTTTTGACAATGTGGCGATAAGGATCACCTCGATAAGCTCGAAACCTGCTTTATGTCATTCACATGTCAATTATCGAAAAAACGGCCCTACGCTCATCCAATAGTTAAGTAACGGGTCCTGTTTGTAGTTTAACAGACAGAAATTCTGTTTCCAAAAGGTATTTCAACAGTAGAAATCCGTAAAATTACCATGATCACCTTCCCTGCACATGCGTTTTTCGATCGTGTCCACGGGAGTGGTGTAGCTGACGGCTGATGGCCGTGCTTTCCGACATGGGTCGGAGCGGATATCAGCGAGCCACAGCGGGCAGACTGATTTGGGGATCATCGCTCATTTGGGCCATGGTCTCAAGCGTCATATACCTGGCGCGTTGGACGGCCCACTCGTCGTTCTGTTCGAGCAGCAGTGCGCCAACGAGACGGACGATCGCTTCGTCGTTCGGAAAGATGCCGACGACCTCGGTGCGTCGCTTGATTTCGCCGTTGAGACGCTCAATTGGATTCGTCGAGTGCAGTTTTGCCCGGTGCTCTTTCGGGAAGGTCATGTAGGCGAGCACATCCTCTTCAGCATCGTCCATGATGGTGGCGAGCTTCGGCACTTTCGGTCTGATCTGATCGGCGACGCTGCGCCATTGAGCGCTTGCTGCCTCCGGCGTCTCCTGAGCAAATGCCGTTGCGATAAAGGCGGAGACGACCCGCCTGCCGCTCTTTCCAGCATGCGCGAGCACGTTCCTCATGAAGTGAACCCGGCACCTTTGCCAGGTGGCGTTGAGAACCTTGGTGACGGCCGCCTTGAGACCTTCATGGGCATCGGAGACGACGAGCTTGACGCCACGCAATCCTCGACGTGTCAGCCTGCGCAGAAACTCCGTCCAGATCGGTTCTGCCTCCGATGTACCGACCTCCATACCCAGGACCTCGCGCCGCCCGTCGTTGTTGACGCCGACAGCAATGATGACGGCGACGGAGACGATGCGACCGCCACGGCGGACTTTGAGATAGGTCGCATCCACCCAGACGTACGGCCACTCGCCCTCAATCGGCCTGTCGAGAAACGCCTTTACCTTGACGTCGATTTCTTCGCACAGCCGCGACACCTGGCTCTTGGAGATGCCCGACATGCCCATGGCTTTGACCAGATCGTCGACAGAACGGGTCGAGATTCCCTGGATATACGCTTCCTGGATAACCGCCGTCAGGGCCTTCTCTGCCATACGGCGCGGCTCGAGAAAGCTCGGAAAATAGCTTCCCTTGCGCAGCTTTGGAATGCGGAGTTCAACGGTTCCGGCCCGTGTCTCCCAATCGCGGTCACGGTAGCCGTTGCGTTGAGCAAGGCGCATCGGGTTCTTCTCGCCGAAGTCAGCACCGGTGGCTGAGCCGACCTCCAGCTCCATCAGCCGCTCGGCTGCAAAACCGATCATCTCGCGCAATAAATCTGCATCGGCGCTCTTCTCAACAAGCGAGCGCACGTTCATCATGTCATTGGTCATCGGTGGTCTTTCCGTCAGGTTGGTCTTCAACAACCCGACCCTAGCGGAAAACACTGATGGCCGCCCGCAAACCCAATCACCCGCTACAGCGCTATGAAAAGCGCGCGGCTGCTCGGCTTTGCTACCTCCCGCCACCTACACCACGTGCCGGGACACGATCCGTTTTTCAGCTATAAAGCAAGATTCAATCTCTGGGGCTCCAAAGAGCTCCGGATGCTTACACCCCGCATAAAGCTTAATGATGGTATATCAGCGTCCTGTTTTCACGGTGATTAGCCTGCTGCGGATCCGGAACCGCGAAGAGGCCAAGCTCGTGCTGATCGGAGCAGTCGTGGTTTATCGCAATTTTGTGGAACAAACCTTGGCTGATGCCCAAAAAAATTGGGTCAAGTCACTCGTACTCTACGACGATCCGGGTGATGCTGTGACCGGAATCCTGACATGGTTCAGCAGGTATGCATGCTTGCACGGACCGAGGTTGGGGCCGTTGGACACAATCGCCGTGAATGATAATCCGCTCTACATTTACTGTCCTCGCAGGAAGCTTGAGGAATATGCAAAAGAACGTATTGTGTCTTTTCATTCAGAGATCGGCTCGGTCGTGTGCTCCATGTCACCCTTCGATGCAGGCGTGACGCGTGAGAAGGTCCGCTATGGGCATAACCTGATATCCCCAGGGTCTTGCCTCCTTCCGGATGCTTTGGAAGCCTATGTCGCCTTTCTCCCGAGCAAGTCGTTTCTGAAATTGCCATATAGCGTTTATGAGGTTCACAATGATCGTTATGTTCATAAGTTCTTTGCGCTGCTCCCAGGATCCCGCTTTCATTTTGAAGTCGTAGCGGTTGGTTTGGCCTATCCCGCTGCTAAAAAAAGGCCTTCTGGTCTTGGAATTCTGCGTTGTTGCTTCACCGGAAAGACAAACACCTGCCTGTAAGAAACTAAGCGTTGGAATGAAGCCAGAAGGTCCGCATCGCCGTTTACCGGTTTATTGTGAAATATCTTTTAAGTTATGATAATCTGCTGTTGCACATCGGCAGCAGATCGTGGGCTATTGCCAGTATGTACTACGTTCTGTTTTCAAGCACTGTAGCATCTTTCTAAGCGAAATAAATTATCTCGTTTGTTTGTGTTTTTGAAACAAATATTCATACAGAACAGTGCGATATGTCGTAAAATAGTAAACATGCTGTTCAAAGTTCTTATCCCCAGGCAATTGCCTCGGATACCTATAGTTTTAAAAGAATACAATACATATAACGACATATACGTTTTGATGCCACACAAAGTCAATGAATAGCGGGAAATAGTCGTAAGCGAAAGTTATCTTGTGTGTGACGAACTGTGTAATTGGATGCAGGGTCTATTTAAAGCCTTTTGAGCGGATGAGGTGAAGACCATTTCTGCAAATAGATATGATGGTTCCACCACGTCCAGGCTTCGCTCCGCTTACTCTTGAATCTATTAATGACAGAATGGAAATGCATCTATTTTTGACCAGTGCATGCATCCTATATCATATCTATATCCGCGATAATCTCCTGATTTATCAGGAGATTTGGACGAAATACTGGCGGGGACGATTGGCAGAGAGCGCGCTAAAAAACGAAATTTCCGCGTTATTTCTTCGTCTCCCATTTCCTCGTCCGCCGACGCTTCAGTCCATCGCAGAGCAGGAGGTGATCTGTAAAGACGCGGCGCCAATCTATGTTTATTGTTCCCGGGAAGCTATGCTGAGTCATGTGCAGTCTAAGGATCTTTGCCAATTCGGAAGGGCGAACCTTCTCGCATGCACGTTAGCTCCTTACCGAACCGGAGTTACAATCGAAATGGTGCGATGTTTGTTCAAGCGTTTACACGATGGAAATCGCGTCGAAGCTGGAACCGGCGAAGAAGACTTGAGTCATTTTGTGGCCTTCCTTCCCACCACGGCTTTCCGGCGAGGGCCGCGGTTTTACCTGGGTGGCGAAAGTGTCCAATTCTTTCTACGAGAAGGAGGGTTGGAACTCCCTTGCCACATCATCGCGTTCGGTAGAGCGTTGTTCAGCGAAATACTAGCTGATGGCTCGTCCTGGGACTGGAAAAGCGTCGGGGAGAGTTCTCGTTTGAATCATGTTCGGGCCAGTGTCGAATTGTCACGCAACGTTCCAACGGCGGAGACAACTGATAATTGGGCCGAAGCGGCTTTAGGAGCCGACGCCGTGTACCCCGTGCGGCCTCCAAATCTGACCCCGACGCAAGATCATCCTTGCAAACCCTTGCTTTCGGGAAATCGAGTGCCGAATGAACGTCATAGACCTTGGAAGCGCTTCTTCAAGAAGCTCCGATCTGTTTCAAAGCATTTCTACTTTAATCGCTGAATCTGTATTAATTTGCTGTCTGGTTGTGCTTTCGCTTAAATAATTATCTATGTTCGAGTGCGGTCCTTGTGATGTTGTTGAAACAAATGTTTTATTGGCTGATATGGCCACCAATAAAAATTTTAAAATAGCGATCATGCTATATTGATAGAACATGGTTGTTTGCTACAGGTAATCAGATAGGTATTTAACAGGTATTATTTGTCGAACACAAACCCGATAATTTCGCAGTTCAATTATTGAATATCGAGAATCCGAGCGACTAAGTTTGAAGTGATTTCCCGAAATTATCGCATTTTTGAAAAAATCGTAAAGACAAATGGACGTGGCCAAGGGTCACCGAGTGCGGCGTGCCGCAAAAATAGAAATCTGGTCTCCAATTATGCCACTGCAATTTTCATTCGGCACCCTGCTAGGGGAAATTATCAATCGAGTACCCCATAGTTGGTGATCAATCCCATTGACTTTTTCATCTTGGCAGATGGTGACTCTGTTCAATCATTATTTTAGCTTGTTTGATTTTCTATGAAAGGCCCTCGGAATAATTATTTCCATAAGGTTCTAGTCGTTAAAGCTGTAGACAAAACTTAGGTCATCAGGGTTTTGATTTTCCCAGAGGCCTTCATTTTAATTAACTAAAATCCGTACTGTCTCAATACAAAAGGAAAATGATTAAATCAATAAAAACACTGAGGAGTAAAGGTTTTATTCATCATAATATTTAAAATTACACGGGAACAGACATAAAGAAAACATCAAGAGTTAATCAAACAGAGCACGCGACCCGCGCAACCTATATCTCCTCCGATTTCGTTTAACGCGTGGCTTCTTTCATACACAGCACCTCAATCTTTGGGACAAAAGCGTTGTTAGGACGCTCGATAGCCTGTCGAACAAGTTCAGCTATGTGCTCGGGCTGGATCTTACCATCATCCTCAATCTCATCAGTCCAAGCACTCATTTTTGTCGCCACATAGCCTGGGCATATTTCCATTGTTCTAACGCCGGACTCCCACCCAACATGCTGGGCTGTTTTCGTGAGACCTGAGAGGGCGTGTTTTGTCATGTTGTAACCAACGAACGAGTTCAGAACCCGCTGGCCTGACATGGAGTTGATATTGACGATCCGGCCAGATCCACTTTTCGCGAGCTGAGGCAGGCACAGCATGATCATCCTCAGCGGAGCCCCAGCGTTGATCTTCCACTGTCTCTCAAGCTGCTCATAGTCAATTCCCTCCGCAAGCGCTACCCGTGTTCCATCCCCAGCATTGTTAACAAGGCCATCTATCCTCCCAAATTTTATCATGGCCGTCGATACCCACTCCTCCATCGTTTGGAGGTCCTCAGCTTCAAAACGTGCGAAGTGAAGAGATTCATTCTGAAACCCAAAAGTGGCTTCCAGTTTTTCCACGCTACGCGCTCCTAAGCTCAAACGAAAACCACGCCGCATCAGGTTGTCGACGATGGCCTTGCCTATGCCTCCAGATGCACCAGTGACCAGAAACACCCCGCTGTCTCTAGTGTGGACGTTCCAAGATGAACCATCGAATTTGAAGTGGAGAACACACGCGTTACATCTTTGCATCGCGGTCAGCTCAACCCCGAGCAGTGTAGCAACTACTGAGAGTACACCGCCATGAGAAACGAAAAGAATATTCGACCGGCGGGCATGAGTCAGTGCTCCCGCCTCTCGAGCGGAAAAGAGTTCAGTTTTTTCACAATCAGGGTAATTTTCAACAAACATTTTCCGTGGACCGAGACCACCCTCATGCATGCCAAAGTGGCGCTCGCCACCAATGAGAATTATTGTAAATCTGGCGCGAAATAACAGAGATTTAACACGTCTAAAGTTATCTTCGAAATGTAGAAAATTACATATTCATTATAATGGACAACATACATCTCGAATAAAAAGATAGAATACGCGTGAACACATTGATATATCGAAATTAATAAACATATTGTTTCAATTACGAGACTTTTATTTTGACGTTTCTATATTAAGATCCAAGTGTGGACTTAGATGAGAAACTTCACGATCGATTCCTTGATTTCGCCATTCCCAGATAGCCATTTCATCTTCAGGTCGATCTGAGATTACCCAGTCCGCAATTGTTGCCGAATTTCCTGGTGTTCCTTTTCTCCAACGTATGTGTTTCCGCTCGTCTGTCTCATGACGTCGGGCCCTGCCTGTTTTAATGTCGATGGAGAACTCACCCCGCTCGCCGGAATCCAGGAGGGCTGCGAAGTCATAGCATCTAGTGACCGCAGCAAACTTCAGGTGAGGGCGTTTAGCTCTAATCATCGTATCCTCCTTGAGGTAATACGCGAGTCTCACTGCGGCTTGATCTGAATCGAAAGCCAACAAGACATCTTTATCGACAACTTGGCCCAGCAAATTTCTGGTCACCCCGGAGAAAACAACATGTGCCGCCACGATCCTCATGTCTTGCATTAGCATGGAATCAAACCAGGCTTTGCCTGCCAAATACAAATCATCGACTGTGGGTTCAGTAACTTGACGCAGACGGGCCAGTCGGCACAGTTCTTCAGGAAAAAGAGCGGGCATCAGGGAGATTGATTTCCTCCAAGCAGATGCGGGCTGGGCATTTAAAACTGCATCAACGAAGGCACCGCCGTGTGGGTATTCAAATGTATAGAAAAGTACAACAACTCTTTGATGGTATTCCGGCCGGTGGCTAAGCCAAGCCACAATCACGTGAGCATCGTAGTTCCTACCGTCTAGGAAAATGGTGGCATCTGGATTAGCCAAAAATACCTTGCTGAATATTTCAGTTAACAAAGGAATATGATCAATGGTTTCAAGATACTTGTCTTGTATTATCCCATTTGATACCTCTCGGATAATAACAGGTACATCCTTGATTTTTGACGAGTGAATTTCATTGAAAAGCTTATCTCCCAACTTTTCAGACACTCGCCAAGTGTTAAGATCATGAGAAACGATAGCTACATTATCTGAAGTTAAACAGACGTCCAACTCGCTCAGATTGCGTCCTCCTTGCCCGAGCGCGGCCAACAATGAGCTCGCGGTGCATTCTTGAATTCGTTTCCCTAAATTGAACATTCCTCTGTGCTCAATGACCTGTAAGGGCAGGTCTTCCTCGAGCCGTTCTAGAAGCCTTGGGACAGAATGGCGTGCGAGAACCTCGGGGGGAGTAACGTTTTCTGGTAGATCCCAATGGAGTGTCCAAGCCGGCCAAACGGTTCCTTCCACCTTGAGTGGCTTACGTTGACAAAGGACCTGCGCAAAAAAAACGGGAGGTTACGAAACGACATGGTGAGTAAAATATAAAGTACTCTTACATTCACAGCCATTTGCGAGCTAAAGCGAATTGCCGGGTGCACGGCGGGAATTGCAGCGATTTCGATCTAAAAGTGACAAGCAAAATTTGTCGTGGAGTATATAGATATTGCCAAATGGAGTACTTAAATAATGCACAAATGCTGACAGTTTTAGCTAATATTTTATTGTGGGGCATAACTTAGCTGGAATCACTCCACGGATAATCAGTCATTGTTATTTTCGGCGTCAATTTGTCGGCCACTATCCGATTAGTTGCGCAAATCTTCAAATTTTCGACCTCACATCACACCTTTGTCGGTGTTTTCAGCGAAAGGCAGGTCCCATTTTTGAAAAATCCTCCATCAAGATAAATAGTTTAATAGGGTAAAAGGACGAAATACTTCGGTGTTGAGATTCGACTCAATTAATTTCAAACCAATCCCGTGATTGATGCTATAGAGTCACCCAATATAAGGGGCACTGAAGCGCGTTTAATTATTGACTGTGACTGAAATTTACATTCAAAAATAAGTAACTAGTTCGATATGTATCACAGTCGACCGATATTCAACATTATCGGTAGCTCGAATATACAAGATCGGCGTCAACTTAAACTCGTCCTACGTCACACAGAGATTGCTTATCGCAGCTTTGCACAAGAGGATCTCATACCTGTTCGACGTTCCTGGATGAATTCCATCATTAATACTGATGTTCCCATTGATCCAGCTATAGATGAAGTGGTCAAGCGCTTTTGCGAAGTTGCTTGCTTGCCAGGCCCAGCAGGTATATGAACCGCGCCGGGTTTGCCGGAGGCTCCAACTTCTGAGAAAGTGGAGCCGATATGAGCAAGACAACAAACAAATTTTCACCGGAAGTCCGCGCCCGAGCCGTGCGGATGGTTTTGGATCACCAAGGCGAATATTCCTCGCGATGGGCAGCGGTTTCCTCGATCTCCGCCAAGATCGGCTGCACGGCGCAGACGCTCAATGAATGGGTAAAGAAGGCAGAAGTGGAGGATGGTTCCCGGCCCGGGCTCCCAA
Source organism: Neorhizobium sp. NCHU2750 (assembly GCF_003597675.1). Taxonomy (NCBI): domain Bacteria; kingdom Pseudomonadati; phylum Pseudomonadota; class Alphaproteobacteria; order Hyphomicrobiales; family Rhizobiaceae; genus Neorhizobium; species Neorhizobium sp. NCHU2750. The sequence continues at coordinate 15,501 of NZ_CP030831.1, forward strand.
GCGAAGTGGCCGAGAGGATGAAGGCTCTGGAGCGGGAGAACCGCGAGCTTCGGCAGGCCAACGAGATACTGCGCAAGGCGTCTGCTTATTTCGCGATGGCGGAGCTCGACCGCCCGTTGAAGCGATGATCTCGTTCATTGACGAACACCGTGGCGTGTTCGGGGTCGAGCCGATCTGCAGACTGCTGCCGATTGCCCCGTCAACCTACTACGAGAACGTTGCCAAACGCCTGGACGTGGACCGGTTGTCGGTCCGCGCCCGCAGCGACATTGCATTGAAGATCGAGATACGCCGTGTGTTCGAGGCGAACTTCCGCGTCTACGGCGTGCGCAAGATCTGGCGGCAATTGAAGCGGGAAGGCATCGATATCGCCCGCTGCACCGTCGCCCGGCTCATGCGATCGATGGGACTTCAGGGTATCATCCGGGGCAAGCCGATCCGCACGACGATCCCGGACAAGACGGCTCCCAGCCCGCTCGATCGGGTGAACCGCCAGTTCAAGGCTCCCGCGCCGAACAGGCTCTGGGTTTCGGATTTCACCTATGTCGCCACCTGGCAAGGCTTCGTCTACGTGGCCTTCGTCATCGACGCCTTCGCCCGCCGGATTGTCGGCTGGCGGGTGAGTCGAACGGCGCACGCCGGGTTCGTACTCGATGCTTTGGAACAGGCGCTTCATGAGCGGCGTCCCATTCATGGCGGCGGCCTTGTCCATCACAGCGATCGCGGTGTCCAATACGTCTCGATCAAGTATTCGGAGCGACTGGCCGAGGCGGGCATCGAGCCTTCCGTCGGAAGTGTCGGTGACTCTTACGACAATGCACTCGCCGAAACGATCAACGGTCTCTACAAGGCCGAGGTCATTCATCGGCGCGGACCATGGCGGAGTTTCGAAGCGGTTGAATTCGCCACCCTCGAATGGGCCGATTGGTTCAACCATCGACGGCTTCTGGAGCCCATCGGAAACATCCCGCCAGCCGAAGCCGAGGAGCAGCACTACGCCATGCTGGACGAACCAGCCATGGCCGCATAACTTAAACCAAATAGCCTCCGGCAAACCCGGCGCGGTTCATATACCCCTGAATATTATACTAAAAGATTCTCTAATGTACGTTTATTGTTCGTTTCAAGAAATGCGAAGGTATGCATGCGAGCGATTTTATGAGGGCTTTTCCGGCAAAGGCGTGGTCATCTCCACCGTTCCACCCTATGCCCAAGGATTAACAAAAGAAACTATGAGGTGGTGGCAGAACGAGGTCTGTCAAATTACAAACAATGAAAAAAATGACTTGGATGCTTATATTGCTTTCCTTCCGAATACTTCGCTTCAGAACACAAGTTTCTCGCACGTGAAGATCGGCGGCGATACCTTCCTGGCGCCATCCCGGGCTGACCCTTTCTGTGTTGAAATAGTCGCGGTCGGCAAAGCTCTCTTTCAGGATAACGGGCTGAAAAAGGCACCCAAGGCGGGGTGGACAATGGCTCTCACCTCCTTGTTGAAGCGCTTGGTCTAATACGCACATCTGTGTGTGAGCGGGAATGAAGCAACAGTGTCCGATCGTAACGAAATGTGTCAAGTCTATGTAATGATAATAAGATGATGTAGCCTGCATGCAGATAATCAGTGTATTTCCAATATGTACTTTAATTACCGATGTCGTATCGTTGTGTGCTTTATGAATAATAAATTATTTACCATAGATGTATCTGATTAATATTTTGGTCTCGAGTCGCAGTATAACTTTTGAGCCGTTCTATCAATCAAAGCAAATTAAAGGTGCAGCCTATGTAAATTGCTAATTTAATTTTGCTTTAGAATCTAATTTACCACTGAATTATAATATAATGCTTATTCTAAGCTGTGAGAAGGATTAACTAAAAATTTTATATATCGATTTTTATTATATCAAGCAGATGTTTCGATCTTGGTGGCGACACAGACGCGCTGAGTATTCTATGAATTTCAAGAATAATTATAAATGAAGCGCAGATTTATTAGACAATAATTGGCGTGGTAAACAGCTAGTTCGGCACATCTGAGAAAGAACGAAAATTTATGGCTTTTTCTAATGCTGCCCCGATTGCTAACAGACGGTGGTCTGAACCCGCTAATCCATCAATTTCCATTCCAACAGGCAAGCGATCAGGTGTAAGGCCAACAGGAAGGCTCAACCCAGGTAGGCCTGCGTTGCTGCTTGGATCCACGTTTCGCACGTAGATCTTGAAAGTGTTCACCATTGAGCCATTGTGGATGACTGAGGAATCCTGACCTATGGCTTTGGCCGCCAAGGGTGCAGTTGGGAAGAGAATTGCATCTAACCGATAGAGTCTGAAGTAGTTGCGATAAGCGGCTTGGAGCCTTGGCCTGAAGGAGTGACGCGCCAGTTCATATTCAGCGTTGGAAATTTGATGTCCCTCAATTTGTGCGTTGACAATGTCCGCTACATCGGGACTACGAATTTCTTTGATAACGTCAGAAAAAGAAACTGTTCCCACAAACTCGTCGAGATACTGTTTTAGAGCGTGTGGAAATTCATAAAGTGCAATTGGCAAGCTGGCCCCGTTGTTCAGATCCTCCAGGTGGGGAATATTGGCTTCAACGAAGGTTACGCCTCTGTTGGCTAGCAAGCGAATCGTCGTTTCAGCTGCCAAGGCCACATCAGCATCAAGGTCACCGTAAAAGTAGGTAGTGGGGAGGCCGATCCGAAGCCCCTTCAGTGGCACGGGCGGAATTCTCGCCGGCCTTCGGGATATCACCTGGTCGAGAATTACAACATCGGCTACGCACTGCGCTATGATTCCGGCGGTGTCTCGGGTCGGACTAACCGGTATTATCCGATCTCCCGGATATCGACCAAGTGTCGGTCGAAATCCTACTACGCCACACAGGGCTGCGGGTAGGCGAACAGATGCACCGGTATCGGTGCCTATGCCGCCCAACATCAATCGGCTTGCCACCGCAGCAGCCACACCACCGCTTGAGCCTCCTGGTATCAGACCTGGATTCCACGGGTTCCGCACCGCCCCGGTGGCATAGTTGTTGCTCGTAATTCCAAACGATAACTCATGCATGTTTCCCGAAGCACCCGGCAGGGCTCCAGCTGAAAAAAGTCTTTCTGCGACGCGGGATGGTATCTTTGGCAAGTGGTTTATCAGTGCCGGCGTAGCAGCGCTGGTAGGAAATATGCCGGTCGCGATGTTCGCCTTAAAACAGAGTGGAATGCCGCAAAGACCTACTCCGGCGTTTCCATGGCGATCAATTTTTTTGGCGCTTCGCCGCAAGCCATCCCAGTCTGTAGCCAGAAGGGCATTCAATGCTTTTGCAGCTTCACAACGCGCGATTAGAGTTTCTACTAGTTCTAAGCATGAGTAGTCTTTCCGTCTTAGGCGTTCTAGGGTTTGTGCTAACGAGGTAATGGGCACCATCTTTCTGGATTGGGGATTTTAAGCCCATTTCAGATCAAATAAATATACCGCGCTTGGGCCCAAATTGCGCGATTATTGGAGGGAATTTCCCAATCACGGCGTATGATCCGAATTATTGGAGGTATTAAGGGCACTTTTTCAAACGGAAACAGTATTGTATCAATCAATATTCAACCTGATTGAGCGGCGAGTTGGACCCGCGTGAATATTCTATTGAAAAACGCCAAAATTGTCGCTTTCCATTGGGATGTCAATGCACAGTATGTTCCCCGATTTTCAACTTAAATAGAAACGGTTGATGTCTTTAGTTATCTACACAAAGACCAATCTTCCCTAGCAATGTCAGCCTCATCTCTTTTTGATAAACAATGCGATCATTTCTCTACCAAAATTGTGGATCTGATAATGGTCGACAAGCCTGATGAATTGGACCGCCGCGTTGCCGCAGCCTTCTCAGAACGAGAAGCTTCGAGGGAAAGAAGAATTACTCAAATTTCCGGCGAGTGCCGCGCTGGGTTAGCTTGCAAAAGGCTGGCCGACGGTCGCTTTCCGGAGATCTCAGCCGGTCAGAGGGTCGCAGTCCTCTCCGCTTACATCTATGTTGGCGAGGAAATTCTGAGGTGGATACTCGAACCAGAAGCTTCGGTGCGAACAAGAGTGAGTGGTCTCGTTGCCATCGACCTTGCACCATCTTGCATGGATATCTCCAGAGCTCAACTTCTCCAAACCATGAATTTGCTGAGTGGTAAAAGATGTGCACCCAGCGACCTTAGTCATTTCGTGGCCATTTCAATCTCTGAGACTGCCCGCTCCCGAACCCTGCAAATGGCGCCGTACGAAGAAGGCTCGTTGAAAAGCGTTACCGGGTTTACCGTAATCATTGAAGAGGCAGTACCATTTGACATGGTAGCTTATGGTCGAAACCTGATGCTGAAGGCTTCGGCAGGGTCCTTTCCAACGATCGACTTGCTCTACGACTACAGATTGTTTCTCGACAAATGTTCAGATAGTGGGCGGATCGGCTTCTTTCCAGAAGATGTTCCCAGGCCAAAAGTAGCGGTCATTGGGGCTGGCATTTCCGGGCTCGTGGTGGCAAGCGAACTGCTTCATGCTGGCGTAGACGATGTTACAATATATGAAGCAGGTGATCGGGTTGGAGGCAAGCTTTGGTCACATGCTTTCAAGGACGCTCCGAGCGTCGTGGCCGAAATGGGGGCGATGCGATTTCCTCCTGCTGCATCGTGCTTGTTTTTCTTCCTCGAGCGGTACGGTCTGTCTTCGATGAGGCCGTTCCCAAATCCCGGCACAGTCGACACTGACTTGGTCTACGAGGGTTGCCGATACATGTGGAAAGCCGGGCAGCAGCCACCGAAGTTGTTCCATCGCGTTTATAGCGGGTGGCATGCGTTCTTGAAGGACGGTTTCCTTGAGGGAGATATTGTGTTGGCTTCGCCTGATGCTATCACTGAGGCCTTGAAATTAGGGGACATTAGGCGGGCTCATGACGCCTGGCAAATTTGGCTGAACCGTTTCGGGAGGGAGTCGTTCTCTTCAGCGATAGAGAGGATCTTTCTGGGCACGCATCCTCCCGGTGGTGAAACATGGAGTTTCCCTCATGATTGGGACCTATTCAAGCTAATGGGAATAGGATCTGGCGGGTTTGGTCCAGTTTTTGAAAGCGGGTTTATTGAGATCCTTCGCTTGGTCATAAACGGATATGAAGAAAATCAGCGGATGTGCTCTGAAGGAATCTCAGAACTTCCACGTCGGATCGCCTCTCAAGTGGTTAATGGCGTGTCTGTAAGCCAGCGTATACGCCATGTTCAAGTCAGGGCGGTTGAGAAGGAAAAGACAAAAATAAAGATAAGGCTTAAGAGCGGGATATCTGAACTTTATGATAAGGTGGTGGTTACATCTGGACTCGCAAATATCCAACTCAGGCATCGTCTGACATCCGATACCACCATTTTTCGTGCACCAGTGAACCAAGCCGTTGATAACAGCCACATGACGGGCTCTTCAAAATTGTTCCTGCTGACTGAACGTAAATTTTGGTTTGACCATATGCTCCCGTCCTGTGTCCTCATGGACGGGGTCGCAAAAGCAGTGTATTGTCTGGACTATGAGCCGCAGGATCCGAACGGTAAAGGTGTGGTGCTCATCAGTTATACATGGGAGGACGACTCCCACAAGCTATTGGCGATCCCCGACAAAAAAGAGCGATTATGTCTGCTACGGGACGCAATTTCGAAATCGTTCCCGGCGTTTGCCCGGCATTTAGTTCCCGCTTGCGCTGATTACGACCAAAATGTTGTTCAACATGATTGGCTTACAGACGAGAATGCCGGCGGAGCTTTCAAACTCAACCGGCGTGGCGAGGATTTTTATTCTGAAGAACTTTTCTTTCAAGCGCTGGACATGACTAATGATACTGGAGTTTACTTGGCGGGTTGCAGTTGTTCCTTTACCGGTGGATGGGTGGAGGGCGCTATTCAGACCGCGTGTAATGCCGTCTGTGCAATTATCCACAATTGTGGAGGTGTTTTAGCAAAGGACAATCCTCTCGAACACTCTTGGAGGAGATATAACTACCGCAATAGAAATTAATCTGCGTATCCTGTTACAAGTATTGCACGTTTTATAAATTGCTATTAATGAATATTGATGTTTAACAACGAATATGATGGTGTAAATAAAATTTCTGTAATTCTATTAACCTCCATTATGTTGAGGTGCGCAGTAATATGTTGAGGTATAGTTAAAATATCAACTGTCGCGTTTATTGAATGGTAATATTATTCCAACGGTAGAATATCTTTGATTTTGTCACAATGACAACGACTGCAAGAAGTAAATAATAGACACCGTTGTTAAGGAATTGCTATCACATGTGCCTAACAATATGGACATATTTAAGTCAAATATGAAATAGTCGCCCTTATTTTGACGTCTCACCTAATCAACTATTACAAACGATTTCACTCTCTCGCCAGCAATGATGATAATCAGCGCAGACAAGTGGCAGTAAAGCGCGGAAAAACGTCCTCAAGTGGCATGAATAGCTGCCTCTATAGTGCTGATTTAGTCAGCCTTATTTTGACTTAAAGGCGCCTTCGTTGGTGACAAATTGCTTTCAAGGAAACAGCCGTGCCCCACACTTTGTTGAAAAACAAGTTGCCCTTTGGAGAGACGCTAAAGCCATTTGCTCTTCAATAAGGAATCTCGAGGAAGACAATATAACAGCCTGTGATGATACACTTCTCGAACCCAAAAAATATCAATTTGTATTCAAGATATCGCAAAACACTTATGGATCTCCGTCTAATTTTCGGTCCAACTTGTACAGGAAAGACATCGACCGCGATAGCTCTTGCCCAGCAAACCGGGCAGCCAGTCCTTTCTCTCGACCGGGTCCAATGCTGTCCTCAACTGTCAACCGGAAGCGGACGACCAACAGTGGAAGAACTGAAGGGCACGACCCGTCTATACCTTGATGAACAGCCTCTTGTGAAGGGTATCATCTCAGCCAAGCAAGCTCACGAGAGGCTGATCGCGGAGGTTTATAATAATGAGGCTCACGGTGGGCTTATTCTTGAGGGAGGATCTATCTCGTTGCTCAAGTGCATGGTGCAGAGCAGTTATTGGAGCAACGATTTTCGTTGGCGTATTATTCGCCACAAGTTAGCAGACGAGGAGACCTTCATGAAAGCGGCCAAGGCCAGAGTTAAGCAGATGTTGCACCCCGCTGCAGGCCTTTCTATCATCGAAGAGTTGGTTCATCTTTGGAATCAGCCTCAGCTGAGGCCCATACTGGAAGGGATTGATGGGTATCGATACGCCATGTTGTTTGCTAGCCAAAACCAGATCACACCCGATATGCTATTGCAGCTTGGCGCAGACATGGAGGATAAGTTGGCTCATGGGATCGCTCAGGAGTATCTCATCCATGCGCGCCGACAGGAACAGGAATTCCCTTCAATTAACGCAGTCGCTTTCGAAGGATTCGAGGGTCATCCGTTCGGAATGTAATAGGATCTCCTGGCGCCCTGGGGATTCGCTATGTTTGCGATTGGCAACGACGAACAGCCCTATCCGATGAAGACAAAAATCGCAGGACGAGTTGGTGGAAGGTATAGCCCAGGAGTATCTCAGCTATGCTCGCCTGCAGCATCGCCGCTACGCAATGCCAAAGATAGATCTATCTTTGCATAATAAAATACGATTAAGTATATTATGGAATGTTCGATTGGTATTTGTAGATGTTTTATTTTTCATGGGCGTGTTTCATTTTGTATTGTATTTTCATAGTTTTGAAACGAGACGTTTCATAAATAAAATTACGCACGACTAATAATAGTAATAATAATATGTGTTTGGGCCACAATTGCTGTATTTAGACCATATTAATTGCATTGCGAGAGACGAAAATGACGAATTTTATTTCGGTACTGGATGATATTAGAAACATGAAAAATAACAAGATTCAAAGCACGCGTTGATAGATCAAGTTTTCTGGTAACCGCGACACCTAACGTGTGAGATGGCACGATCCCAATGCGACAATGGGATAATGAATGAGATCGGATAATTGGAACTCTCTCGTTTCCTCTTCCTCTTCCTCTTCCTCTTCCTCTTCCTCTTCCTCGTTTTCGATACCTTCGTTATCCTCTCCTTCCTCAACATAATTACCTAGCCTGGCGTACCAACCATAACCTTGACCGCGGATTACATCAGTCCTGATCCGTATGAACAACTGGCTCATCAGGATCGCCAAAAAAAAGCTGTTTGTACTCGGACCGTGGTGGTAATTAACGAAGCCTCCTTGACCGCAACTCTGTTGCAAGATTGCGTTCATTTCTTGTGGATCCAATAGCCATGGGGGCATTGCGGTAGCTACTGTCCCGAAGGCCGGAGAGTTGGACGGTAATAGGCGATTGAGACCACACAATTGCGCTGTTACTTCATCGACGTAAACATAGGTGAGCCTCTGGTCTGAAAGGAGATACTCGTCATCGTACGCATTTGGGTTAACAACGGAGCGGTTAAAGTATACGAATTGTGACAGGGTGGATCTGAAATCGGTACGAGCCTGGCGCAAGTGTTGCCTCAACTCACTAACTCGTAGGATGCGTCTAAGATCGCGAACCTGCCAAGTAGGAACCGTCATTTCGTATATTGCCGATTTGCCGAGGGGCTGTGACAGAAATGGAGTGATGGTTCGTGTTCTTATAGTGAATGGGCAAGCGATTGTGGCCGACTCGATAGCATTTTCGTGAGTGCACTTGGTAGCCTCGTCAGGCAATCAGCGCGCAACAGTCGCCGCATGTGGAAATATTTCTCCAATCAGGAGCATTTTTCGCTAAATGTGTCATATTTTTTGTCTTTTTTGTCCCAAAAGTCGTGGATTGGGTAATTAGATCGCAGAATGTGGCAATTCTGCGCCGAACTGCTTTTTGACATTTACGCCCCAACTTTTTCTTCGGTGTGACCTTGCCCCCAAGTTTTATCCAGTTTTGAGTTCGCTCCGGCGGTTTTGGGTTGTTGTATTCGCGGGGGTAGCGGCGTGTTGCGGTGCGGAGCCATTCCGGCTGCGCAGCACCGCATCACGTCGCGGGTTGATTGTCTGAGCGAACTCGGCAGGTGTCAGCCATCCGAGGCCTGAGTGTGGTCGATGATCGTTGTAATCGCTGCGCCAGTTTGAAAGCGCTGATCGAGCATGGGTCAGTGACGAGAAGAGAGTTTCATTCAGGAGCTCGTCTCGCAGCCGCCCATTGAAGCTTTCGATGAAGGCGTTCTGGATCGGCTTGCCCGGCGCGATGTAGTGCCAGTCCACCTTGGCCCGGTCCGTCCATTGCAGGATCGCGTTGCTGGTGAACTCGCTGCCATTGTCGCTGACAATCATCTTCGGCTTGCCACGCCCCTCGATGATCCGGTCCAACTCACGAGCAACCCGCAGACCGGAAAGTGAGGTATCGGCGACGAGTGCCAGGCATTCTCTGGTGCAATCGTCGACGACCGTCAAAATCCGGAACCTGCGGCCATCGGTCAATTGATCCGAGACGAAGTCCAGCGACCAGCGATCATTGGCTGCCATCGGGATCAGCATCGGCGCGCGTGTGCCGATTGCTCGCTTCCGGCCACCACGTTTGCGCACTGTCAGCTTCTCCTCCCGATAGAGCCGGAAGAGCCGCTTGTGATTCACAAAATGACCCTCACGCCTGAGCAGCACATGAAGGCGTCGATATCCGAAGCGACGGCGCTCATGCGCCAGCGCCTTCATCCGCTCGCGAAGGTCATGATCATCGCTGCGTCTGGTTTCGTAGCGGATCGTCATTCGGCAAAAGCCCATGGCTTTACACGCCCGCCGTTCGCTCATCTCGTGGTGACCCATCAGATGCGCGACAGCTTTCCGCCTCGCTGCGGGCGTCACCACTTCTTTCCCAAAAGGTCTTTCAAAGCAGCATTGTCGAGCATCGCGTCCGCCAAGAGCCGCTTCAGCTTGGTGTTCTCGTCTTCAAGCGTCTTCAGCCGCTTGGCTTCGGATACGTCCATGCCGCCGAACTTGGCCTTCCATTTATAGATGCTGGCATCGCTGACGCCGTGCTTGCGGCAAAGTTCCGAGACCGGCGTGCCAGCCTCGTGCTCCTTCAGAATGCCGATAATCTGTTCGTCCGTGAAACGTGTGCGCTTCATTCTCTGGTCCTTTCGATAGGCCAGAGCTTACTTCAAAATGGATTATTTCAACGGGGCAAGGTCAGGTGGGCCACCGTCGGCACGAATTTTTGTCTTTTTTAAAGAGCGCTTGGTGCAAATTTCAGATTTCAGAGAAGATATCTGTTCCGTCTGAGGCAAGTTTCTACTTCTCAATTACAAGTTGGAAATGGAATACAATCGTCCAATGTTCCGACCGAGATACGTCAAATTTGTATCTGATTCATCGTTGGGAGATTTCCGTCTTAGGGAATCTAGGGACGCATATGTAGGGTTTATCAATAGTACATTAGCTAGTGCTCAGAAAGTGTTGGAGGAATCAATTCTAAAAACTAAGGTTTGCGCAGCCGACGGGAGGTTAGCGCATTTTTCTGAAGCGCCGTGTCTGCGGGGTCCTTCTTTTGACACCTTGTATTCAGTGCTTCCCGGCACTGATTTGTGGTACGTCTACGGTAGTTCCGACGAAATTCATCGGTTTGTGGAGTGCGGAAAATTTTTGTGCACTACGGCTTCCAGATTTGTCGCCTGTACTGAATCGCCTTACACCGACGGAGTGACATCCCAGACGATATGGAAATGGCACAACCAGATCTCACCTGGCTCTCGGCTTTCCCTGAAGGATGTGGAGGCGTTTTTCGCTTTCCTGCCGAATGTATCGTTTTTCAAGACGAACTATTCACTTCTCGAAATCCATGGCATGCATCAGCGCAAGTTTCTTGCCCCAATCCCAAGTTCACGGTTTAGATGCGAAGTTGTCGCGTTTGGTGAGGCCTTTCCGCCGTCGCCTAAGCTCGTACCAGATGCGAAGATTGTCAGCGTTGAGAGGCTTTCTAAGTGGTCCTACGGTAGTTGTTTCCGGTGTTAGATTAGCGCAGAGTGTTGATTGTGGATGTGTATTGCTTTTCAAATATTAATGTTAACTGAATCTTGAGTGTGTTTTTAACGTTATATTATATCATGGGGTTTTTGTATTGTAATATAAAGTAATTCCGGATTGTGATAATTAGTAGTTAAGAATGTCTGTGTGAGGGGATTTCCTCTAGGAAAAATTTGATTTTATACGAAATTAACATCCTTTATTTTGTTGCTAGATTAATATAGAAAACATAAAAATAACAAAGTCGAAAGCACAAAAAACACACTTGATAAGAAAAATACGCGTTACATTTTACATAAATATGATAATTCAACAGAAATTATATTAGATGCATCGCAATACGGTGATAGGGGTGCGGACTTATGAACTTTATTACAAGAGGTTGGAACGAACTGCGTGGCGCACGTCTTCTTTACTTCATCATCTCATCCTTAACAAGTATGGTGGCACCAAAGCGGATCAAGTCTCCTGACCTGAAGTTACCAATCACGCTGGATGTTTTGTCAGTTGGCGGAAAGTTTGCCTTTCCCGCATGAATAATATTGATGAACGCGCGGGTGAGGGGCATCTCGATTTTGGTAATAGTTGCAATTGCCGCGATATCCTCCAATGAGCATAATTCCTCAGAAAAATAACGATGTTCCATGTTGTCAGGGCATGCATAATGCACGTTATGAGGTGATGGTGCGAGGCAATATTCCCTTAGGGTCGCATAATTAGTGCCATATTCATCATTGCATTCCTGCAAGAGAGAATTGAGATGCAACCCACACGCTTTGGCAACCTTCCGGCGCTCTTGGTCTACCTGCTCTTGAACATTGCAAACGTAAGTGTTGGATCCTTCACCATAAAAGAAAAAGTCCGTCTCGGCTCGTGGGGTTCGCTCGTCTAGTTCAAGAAGCCACTGCTCAGCTCTTTTGGTAAGGGAATTGACAGGGTCGCGCAATCTTCCGATGTTCATAACAGCGGCAATCGCATGAGTGATATAGTTGGAAAAGAACAGCACCTGCAATGGTGGGATGGGGATGATCCTAGCCGTAAATAGCTGGGCGAAGATGATCTTGATATCTTCGGGTAAATCGATGACGCCAACATCATTTCGATGAATTGGGAAACACGACAGTCCGAAAGAAGCTTTCATTTCCTTGATGTTGACCTTACATTTTTTTTTATCCGATAGCTTAGACGTTGTGGGCGAATTATCCGTCTCGAGTATTCGCTTGCATTGCAGCTGCCTCTCGTACTTCATGGAAAACCCATGGCCGCAGACGACGAGAATATCCTTTTCTGCGAGTTCACCGTTGAAGTTGGCTAGTTCACTGACGAAGCTGTCGTGAACGTCCGCACGGGTGACAATAATCAGTAGATGGCTGGAGCGAATAACTGCGAGCAGATCATCAGAGGCTGAGACCGTAAATGAACCGTTGATCACTCCCTCGGTGGTGACGACTCCTTCGTTGGCTTTGATTGCTGAGATCGATCCTGGATGATCCGCTGGTGCCCACAGAGCCGTGGAAACGTGCCGAGAGGCGAACCAAGCCGCTAATGCAGTCCCAGCGTGACCAGAACCGAGGACACCTACAGTCAAGGGAAGCGGATGATGACCTGCGGCTGGGACAGGTAGAGAAGTTGAGGATGAAGCGAGAGCCATTATCGAATATTTTGGTTGAGAGAGAATATGAGATATCTGATTGAGTTCCGAAAGGAATTTATGTCAAACGTCAGTTGCGTTGTGGCAAGAAACTCTTGCTGGCTGACAGTGACCTGAGGCGACTTTTGTACGCCCAACAGTGGTTTCTGACGTACGTGCTTAGCTCATTAAAACTCTAGCAGCCGGCGGCTGAGTGGCTCCTTCAACTTTAAAGTTCAATCCATCCCAAAATTAAAACGGCTTGTCCAACGTCATCGCCCCGGTCAATAGCGTGGCTGCCTTAAATTTTGCGCTCCTGATCGGTTTGTCATTTTCCGTAATCAATTGTAAATATCCAGTGTTTGACAGGATATATTGGCGGGTAAACCTAAGAGAAAAGAGCATTTATTAGAATATTTGTATGTTTGTAAGAGCGTGAAAGACTCATTCGATCGTTCGTTTGTATGTGCAAGCCCCATAGAGCCCGTTCTAGATGCTCGACGGTCCACGCGCTATTGGCATCTCTTCAACTTCCCAAAGTTCGGAAAGCCTGACGACGCAGCAACATTCCAAAGAGATCTCGAGGCTCGTCCGGATCGGCTATTAGGTCGAGTGGGCTGCTGTGGCTTGATCCCTCAACGCGGTCGCGGACGTAGCGCAGCGCCGAAAAATCCTCGATCGCAAATCCGACGCTGTCGAAAAGCGTGATTTGCTTGTCGCTCTTTCGGCCGACGTCCTGGCCAGTCATTACGCGCCAAAGTTCCGTCACAGGATGATCTGGCGCGAGTTGCTGGATCTCGCCTTCAATCCGGGTCTGTGGCGGAAACTCCACGAAAATATCCGAACGCAGCAAGATATCGCGGTGCATCTCGGTCTTGCCTGGGCAGTCGCCGCCGACGCCGTTGATGTGGACGCCGGGCCCGATCATATTGTCGCTCAGGATCGTGGCGTTGTGCTTGTCGGCCGTCGCTGTCGTAATGATATCGGCACCTTCGACCGCCTGTTCCGCAGAGGTGCACGCCTCGATCTGAAACCCGAACCGCTGGAGATTGCGGCTGCAGCGAGCTGTTGCCTCCGGGTCGATATCGTAAAGCCGTATCCGATCGATATGGAGCAGCGCCTTGAAGGCGAGCGCCTGGAACTCGCTCTGGGCACCGTTGCCGATCAGCGCCATCGTGCGCGCATCTTTACGCGCCAGATATTTTGCCGCGATCGCGGAGGTTGCGGCCGTTCGCAAGGCCGTCAGGATTGTCATTTCCGACAGCAGCAGCGGATAGCCGCTATCGACATCGGAGAGCACGCCGAACGCGGTCACCGTCTGGCGTCCCGACTTCGTGTTTTTCGGGTGGCCGTTGACGTATTTAAAGCCGTAGAGGGTGCCGTCGCTCGTCGGCATGAGTTCAATCACGCCGTCCCGCGAATGCGAGGCGATGCGTGGAATCTTGTCGAAGCTTTCCCAGCGCCGGAAATCTTCTTCAATGTAGCCGGCCAGTTGAACAAGGAAGTTCTCGACCCCGGTGCTGACCACCAGGTCCATCATGTTCTCAACACTGATGAACGGAACGATGTTGAGGTTGGCAATTGCGGGCATCTTTTGGCCCCCTTCATTGGTTTGATAGACTGTCGGACGAGCCCGGATCACACGGGTTCGTCCGTGATCGCGTACCCGGCGATTACCCGTTTCCTGAGCGTGGGCAGATCGAGCGGGCCGAGGTCTGGAAGCAGGTCGTTTTCTTCGGAGAAGTCGCGTCCGTAGCAGGCGCTTAAGATCTGCACGCCGCTTTCATGCAAGGGTGCAGACAGGCCGGCTGCTTTTGCCAGATGCAGGGTCGGGATCAGACCGAAGGGAACGTCCTCGAGCACGTAGCGAGTATCAACGCTCTTTGGGCCTGCCGGGTCGCTTCCGCGCTCGACCAGGATCGACGATATTTCCGAAACGGATTGGCCGGATATGTCGAACGACAATCGGAAGTGATCGAAGGTGGATCGGACCGTCTTGCCGAAGGCGGAAGCGATTGCCAGCCTCTCCAGATCGAGCGCCTCAAGGAAGCGGCCGACGGCAGGCGTGACGTTGGTGTTCTGACCCCATTCCTCAGCTCGCTCGATACGTGACAGATTGCACAGCGCGATGCCCATATGGTCCTGGGGATTGAGATTGCTCAATGCGATCGTGAGGATATCGTCCTTCACGTCGAAGCGATCACCGAACAGAGCGACACAGGTTTCGTGCGCCCGTCCTGCGAAACGTGCCGGCACGGTCGCCATATCGACCTTTGCCCGGATGGCGCCGATGTTGAACGTATCCGCCTCCCGCAGCTTGCATGTCAGCACAGTTGTGCTCCATGCCGTGATTGGGATCTCGATTCCACGCTCGGCCAACCCTTTGGCGAGGTAGAGCGCCGCAAAGGAAAGATGGGCGCTGATGATCACCGAATGACGTGCGCTGAGGTGCGGCAGAAGAGCGTCGAGAACAAAGCGGTGACCATAGGCGGGCAGCGCCAGCACGATCACATCGGCTTCGGCCAATTCCTGGGCGTTCGTGCAGATATGCGGGTGGAACTCCGTGATGATCGCACCCGTGATCTTCACCGGTGCGCCGGCAGAGAAAGCAGCAGTTCTTTCGCGTGAACGCGACCAGATCAATGGCTCATGTCCATTCTGCAAGAGGAACGCCGCATACCCAATGCCGATCGATCCTGCTCCGGCGATTCCAACCTTCATCTTCTTCCTCCTGGTTTCGAAGGGTTGTCTCAATGCGAGAGGCAAACCTCGATCGCACCGGGCCACACCCGGTGGTCAAAATGCTGTTGTCACCCTGTCGAACACGCGCCGGCCGAACAGGCTCGCGGCAAGATCGGTCATCAGTCGGGCCGTGCGCCCTCGCTCGTCCAGAAACGGATTGAGCTCCGCAAGGTCGAGCGAGGTGACGAGACCGCTGTCATGGAGCATCTCCATGATGAGGTGTGCCTCTCGGAAAGTCGCCCCGCCCGGAACCGTGGTGCCCACCGCCGGCGCAATCCCGGGATCGAGGAAGTCGACGTCGAGGCTGACGTGCAATCTGCCCTTGGCCTTGCTCACGCGGTCAAGAAAGACGCCCAGCGGGCGTATGACCCCTTGCTCGTCCAGAACCCGCGTGTCGGAGACTTCGATACCGATCTCGGCAACCCGGCGCCTTTCTTCCGGGTCGACCGAGCGAATTCCCATCATGGATACGTTGCGGGGATCCACACGCGCGGCCAGCGGCGGTAGTCCTTCGAAGCCAGGCTGGCCCGTATAGTAGGCGACCGGCGTGCCATGAAGATTGCCGCTTGCAGTCGTGTGTAGGGTATGCAGGTCTGGGTGCGCGTCCAGCCAGAGGACGAATTGCTCCCTGCCGAGTTCGGCCGCTCGTTCGGCCTCCCCGGAAACGGTACCGGCAGACATTGAGTGATCGCCGCCGAGAAAAACCGGAAGATCGCAGCTGCGGGCCATCTCCAGCGCCTTTTTGGAGAGACTGCGCGTCCATCCCACCAGAGCATCGAGGTTCTTCACCGCGGAATTGGTGTGACTGATTTCGGGCTCCGCCGTCGGCGTCGCATCTCCGAGATCAGTGACGGCCCAGCCCAGTTCCGTCAAAGCTCGCGACAAGCCGGCAGTCCGAAACGCATCAGGCCCCATCAGGCATCCGGGTTGGGATGCGCCGCTTTGAACGGGGGCTCCCGGGATTTGGCACGTCTTCAACTCATTCTCCTTGCGACGCCGTGAGGCGTTCATTTCTTGACTGCAAATCTGGTCACCACGCTGTGGCGATGTCAGAACGATCACTCATGTATCGACGCTGAAACGACTTCCTCGGCCTGCTGAGCTGCAAGCATCGATACCGTTAAGGGAACGAAGGGAGGCCGCGGATTGAACAGGCCGACCTCGCCAGCGGTCAGACCGGCGACGGACTTCACCAGTTCGTGCACCGGGTAGCCGCACTGCCTTCCCTGACAGGGACCCATGCCCGCGCGTGTAAAACTCTTCAGCTGGTTAGGGCCTCGGCAAGCGCCACGGACAGCAGCTTCCCTCAACACGCCCGCGCTCAACTCCTCGCACCGGCAGACGATCGTTTCGTCGTCCGGCTGGGTCCGCGCAATATTCGGCGGGTAGGCCCCATCCAGAAATCGCCGGAACGACTTTTGCCGGCCATGCTGTGCTCTCAGCGGTTTTGTCTCGGTATTCGCCTGAGCGGCCGTCAGGGCGCCGTCACGAAGAAGGATACCGGTCGCGGCGATCTCTCCTTCGATCTCGGCATTGACGGCGCCGCCGATCCGAGCACCGTCCCCGGCTATGTACAGTCCGTCCGGACCTGCGTTCATCCACTCGTCGCGCTCAAGCCGGAACGCTGACTGGCCGACATCCCACATCAGTTGCGCGCCGACCGACACGGCCAACTGATGGCTTGGCACCAGCCCCTCGTGTACAAGAAGGGATTTGACCTCCAATCGGTCGGACCTGCCGTTTGAAGTTTCGAACCGTACAGTTTCCAGTCGTCCGCTTCCTTCGGCGCTGATTTTGACCACGTTGCGTACGTGCCGAACGCCACTGAACTGCGGTAACCAGGCAATCCCTTTCAGGATTTGGCCGGGCTCCTTTAGCGCCCCGCGAAAACCGCGCAGCGAACGGCTGATGAGACCCCGAGGGGTCGTATCGAGATAAGCGACGGGCTTTGTCCCGGCGAGCCGCATCTGCTGCATGTATAGTAGGGGAAGAGGTCCGCTCCCGACCACGGCAACTGGCCCCCGTGGCAGTTGGCCCGCCGTCTTAAGGAGAATCTGTGCGGCGCCGACCGTCATGATGCCGGGTAGCGTCCAGCCGGTGAACGGAACCGGGCGTTCCTGTGCGCCCATAGCGAGCAAGAGATGCCGTCCCATGACAGAACGAATTTCTCCACCCTTTACATATTCCACCGTCCAACCCTGGCTGAGCCTGCTTACCTGAGCCTCCGGAATGTAGTCGGCGCCGCTGGCCAGGAATGCTTCGATTTGCCGGATGCCGCGTCGATATTCCGCCCCCAGAACGTTTATGACCGGGCTCGTCGCGTTGCTGCCGGCATTACGCCAGATCTGACCTCCGGGCTGTGATTGCGAATCCAGCAAGACGACGGATAGGCCGCCGCGCACAGCTCGCCTCGCGGCGGCCATGCCAGCGGGGCCAGCTCCGACGATTAACAGGTCGGCGCTCGAATTCGGGTTCATTTCAGCCTCTTCGGATGGTCATGGCGTTCGACCCTCATGCCGGCTTGAACCGTTTGCTGACAGCTTCGGATCGTGCCGATGTCTTCGATGTACACGATACATTCGAAACAGACGCCCATCATGCAGTAGGGCGCCCTGGGCTGGGCGGAAGGAAAGGAGGTCCGCGTATGGATGTCGTCCAGACGCAGAAAGACGGCGGCCAGAGGCTCCCCATCACGAGCGGTCACAGTTCGACCGTCGATGGTGATTTCCACGCTTGGGCCGGAGGGAAAGAGAACTTCACTCGTCACGCCGCGATCCCCATCTTGAATCTGCTGCCGCGGAAAGCGTCGTAGGATGGCTCCCTTCCATCGGCTGCCAACCAATCGGCAAAAGGACCCGCATGCAGAGCGGCAAGGGTGACGCCGGAATGGCATGCGACGACATGGATGCCGGGGTATCGCCGCGACCGATCGTAGACCGGCACCCCATCCGGGGTCAGCACGCGGAGTCCCGCCCATTGCCTTATGACACGCAACGCGCCGACGTCAGGCATCACACTGATCGCGCGATTGGCGATATGACGTGCGCCGCCAGCTGTCACATCGGTAGACCGGCCCACACGTTCATTCGTAACGCCGAGCTGAAACGTGCCCGTCATAGTCTGACGAATACCGCTGGCGGCGTAAGGAAATACCGGGGCGACCCGTTCCGTGATGAGAAGCTGCCCCTTTTCCGGAACGAGCAGAAGTGGAAGGTCCAGGCTCTTGGCAAAAGCCATGGAGTCATTTCCCGCTGCAATAATCACCCGCTCCGCTTCTATCGTGAGGCCATCCGTTGCCAGTCGGAAGCCACCAAGCGTGGGCGCGATGCTGTCGACGTGTTCGCCCGTCACCAAGGTTCCACCGAGGCGCACAAATCCCTCCAGCAAAGCGCGAAGGACCAGGAGAGGATTGACGTCACCGTCCATATGACTGAACGACGCTGAACACACCTTCGGCCCGAGACGGATGTCGGGAAGCATGCGCTCAAGGCGCGAGCGCTCCAGCATCTCGAAACGATAGTCAGGATGAATGGCAGCCATCTTTTCGCCGATGGCTTTTTCTTCTTCCGCCTGAGCTTCCGACACACAAAAGAGCAAACCACCGTTGCGGCGGTACTCTACGTCGACACCGGTCAGCTCTTTCAACTCGGAGGCAAAACCTGGCCACAGCTCAGCGCTTTGCCGCGTGATGCGATGATATTCAGGATATTCGTCGCCCTTGCCTTGAACCCAGATCAGGCCGAAATTTGTTCGGGACGCACGCAGCGCATCGTCCGCGCCATCGATGATGATCACCCGGCGCCCCAACTTGGCTAACCCGTATCCAATTGCGGCGCCCACTACGCCGCCGCCAACAATGGCCGTCTCGAACTCGTGATCCATTTAACCTTCTCACAATACGAAGGCTTCCGTGCCCGGGCGAAACGTTCGATCCGTGGCCATTAGCCCCCAGTGAGCCAGACGCATCCTTCAATCCTCGTGCGGTCGGCTATACAGTGTGTCCAGCTGTCGCCGTTTGACGGCCAAGTTTTGAGGACCTTCTTTGCTTCGGTTTCATCAGTCTTGAACAGATGATCACCATGTGAAGCGGGTCGATTGCAGATCTGGCTATCTTGGAATTCTTGCCTTCCAGCTTAGGGATAAGGCGTTGCCGTCCATGCTACAAGGGTAGTAATAGGCATACGGCGATGTTCAAATGTTATGAAGGCGGCATGGTCCTAGGGCCGTCGCGAGCGACAGGACGCGATCTCAGTCACCTTCGTCGCCCTCAGTTTCTATAAAGCAGGCGAGTCTCATCCGTTCCGATTGATTGCCGTTGCCAATCAATCGGTGGGATATGCAAATTCTCCAAGCGGAGTGAGCAGCGTATTCATCGCTGAAATATCGCGATGATCATTCCAGAACGGAGACAGGTTTCATGCAGATCAGAATAGATCGAAATACCCCGCAGGCCGACCAACTGAAGAAGCGAGGGTGAGCGGCAGATGCTTAGAATCGGCGTTGATATCGGTGGGACGTTCACAGATTTTTGCGGGTGGCGTGAAGGAGAGGACAGGATCGTCACTCTGAAGGTTCCTTCGACTCCTCCCGCTTTCGAAAACGGTTTCCGCGAGGGATTTGAAAAACTACTGGAACGGCTCGCGCCCGAGCCGGGCGAGGCGGCCTTCGTCATGCACGGCACCACGGTCAGCACGAATGCCGTAATCGAGCGAAAAGGCCCGAAGATCGCGTTCTTCGTAACGAAGGGATATAGGGATCTGCTCGAACTGCAGCGGATCGGCGTCCGCAACCCTCTGAACCTGTTCGAGACCCGAACCAGGCCGCTGATCGATCGCGAGATGGTTTTCGAGGTTGAGGAACGACTGCTGCGCGGCGGCTTGGTTCGAACCTCGATCGACGAGGCAGCAGTCGAGGCACTTGCCCGTCGTGTAGCCGACGCAGGTGCTGCCGGCTATGCGGTCGCGCTGCTTCACAGCTACGCCAACCCGCAGCATGAACAAGCGGTCGCGCGGGCTATCCGTAAAGCGGTCGGCGAAGATGCCGAGGTCAGCCTGTCCAGCGAGATCTGGCCGCGGATCGGAGAATACGAAAGAGCGATCGTCAGTGTGCTCAACGCTTTCGTGAAGCGCCGGATGAACGAGTATATCGGCGCGGTCGAAACTTATGTGGCTGAACGGTTGCCAGGGTCGCAACTTTTCGTCACACGCTCGAACGGTGGTGCGATGGCCGCCAGTGAGGCGCGCAACTTCCCCATCCATACACTTCTGTCGGGTCCGGCGTCTGGCGTGACGGCTGTGCAATATCTCGGCCGCGCCTTGCGCGAACACAACATCCTCACCATGGACATGGGTGGCACCAGCACTGACATCTCGCTCGTGCGCGATGGCGAAGCTCTCACCTCGACTTCGGCCGAGGTGGGTGAGTTTCCGGTTGTCATGCCAGTTACCAGCATCGAGGCGATCGGCGCAGGCGGCGGTTCGGTCGTCACGATTGATGGCGGGGTGTTGCGTATCGGCCCGCGCAGTGCTGGGTCCTATCCTGGCCCTGCCTGCTTCAGCCGAGGCGGCACGGAACCCACGCTGACCGATGCCTTTTTACTTGCGGGCTATTTGCCTGAAGCCCTTCTTGGCGGCGATATGCAGCTCGATCGTCATGCCGCCGAACGCGCTATGGCGCCGATTGCGGAGACTCTCAAGACGGACGTGCTCAGCGCCGCGGAAATGTGCGTCACCGTCGCAAGCTCCAACATGGTGGCCGGTGTCTTGCCTTATCTCGCACGCCAGGGCGTCGATCCCGAAGATCTGACGGTGCTCGTTTACGGCGGAGCTGGCGCGATCCAGGGGCCGCTCCTTGCGGCCGAGATCGGCGTGAACCGCGTTCTTGTGCCGGCGACACCTTCCGTATTCTGTGCCCTCGGGGGCCTTGTCTCTGATTTGAGCAATGACGCGCTCGAAACCGTCCACGGCCTTGATATCGATGGTTCTCTCATCGCGAAGAAGTTTCAGGTCCTTCGCGAGCAGGGAGCCGAATGGTTATCGCGGCAGGCACCGCCGGAGCGTCTCGTGTCGAAAACGTTCGAGTGCTGGGCTGAGATGCGCTACGTCGGGCAGTCCTTCCAGGTTGACGTGCGGCTGCCGGATACGGCGATCGAAGCGCACGACATTGCCGCAATGCATGCCGCCTTCCACCAAGAGCACGAACGGATCTACAGCCATGCCGACAAAGCGGCGCCAGTCGAATTCGTCGACCTGCGCATGCGCGTGCGTGGATCGATGTCGATACCTCAGCCCACAACACCTGAAACGTTCGGGGCTGGCGGTGCGCTCAAAACGGTTCGTTCGATGCGCTTCCACAACAAACTCATTCCCGAGGTACGCGTCTTCGATCGCGCATCTCTCACCCCCAACGATGCGATCCAGGGGCCGGCCGTCATCGAGCAGCGTGATGCGACGATCGTCGTTCCGCCAGAGTTCGTTGCCCGCGTTGGAGCCTTTGGCGCAATTCTCATGACCCGGAGCTGATCAATGGATGCCGTTCGTACTGCCGTCATGAACAATCGATTCAACGCGATTGTCGAAGAAGCCTCTGCCGCGATCTACCGCACCGCCCACACGACTTTCGTTAAGATCGTGCAGGATTATCAGTGTGCGATTGCGACTGCCGAAGGCGAAATGTTCGCTTATCCGATGTTGTCTGGCGTCAATGTCTTCGTCGGCTCCCCGTTGAAGCCGACGCTGGATGCCATCGGCCGGGAGAACCTGAAGCAAGGCGATATCATCATCACCAACGATCCCTTTGCCACGGACGGTCTGGTGACGCACCTGATGGACGTTACGCTGCTTTATCCGATCTTCTACGACGAGAAGCTGATCGCGATCGGCTGGGCATTTGTCCATGCGTCCGATATCGGCGGCGCCGTTCCAGGAAGTATCTCGCCAGCCTTCACGGAAGTATTCCAGGAGGGCCTCCGTGTCAGGCCAATGAAGCTCTACGAAGGAGGGGTGTTGAACGAAGCGATCAAGTCGATCTTCCAGGACAACAGCCGAATTCCGACCGAGTTGTGGGGCGACATTCAGGCCATGATCTCGGGCCTGAAGAGCATGGACCGGCGCGTCAGCGAGCTTTGCGAGCGATATGATCGTGAGAGTGTCGAGGAGGGGATGCAGGACGTCATCAACTACGCGGAGACCAAGGCCCGCGCGGTGATCAGGACGATTCGGGACGGTGTATATACCTTCTCGGACTATCTTGAAGGGATCCATGATGGTCAGCTGGCCTATTTCAGCGTGACCATGACGGTGAAGGACAGCGAGATCGAGGTTGATTTTACCGGCACGGATCCGCAATTGGCGGCCGCCTACAACCTGGTAACGGGGGCAACCACCCACCCCTACATTATCCAGTGCCTTTACGCCTACATCCTGACCGTTGATCCGCTGACGCCGCGCAACTCCGGTATCTTGCGGGCGATCCACGGCCATGCTCCGCGCGGCACGGTTCTCAACGCGGTCTATCCCGCATCCGGCGGGTCTCGTGCTGCATCAGCGACACGCGCCTACGACGTTATCCTGGGGTGCCTCAATCAGGCACTACCGGAGGGCCTTGCCGCAGCCGGTGGCGGTATGAGCGGGGTTATCGTCGTTTCGGCTCCCGATCCTCGTACAGGCCGTGACCGTGTCAACGTGGTGGGTACGATCGACGGCGGCGGCGGTGCCCGCCGTGGCGTTGACGGCCTGGACGGATCGGAAGTACGCTACTCACAGCGCAGCGTGCCAGTCGAAGTCATCGAGATCGAAACGGTGCTGGTCATGCGGGCGCTCCGCCTCGTGCCGGACAGTCGCCGCGCGGGAAGATTCGCCAGCGGCGCCGCGCTCGAAATCGAAATGGAAAACACGTCAAATCGCGCGGTCATAACGGTCAGAAACCTGAACCGGTTTGTGTTCGCGCCGTGGGGCTTCAAGGGGGGAGAGATCGGTCTTCTGGGTAAGGCAATCGTCAATCCTGGCCGACCCGATGAGCGATCGGTCGGCAAGATCTCGGTGCTGGAGCTCGGACAGGGCGATATTCTCAGGATCACCAGTTCCACAGGCGGGGCGTTCGGCGAACCTCTTGAGCGGGATGTGGCGGCGATCGCGCGCGAGATCGAAAACGGCATGATTTCCCCGGAGCGGGCCGCCGACGTCTATGCTGTCGTCTTCGACCGGGACGGTAAGATCGACGAGGCGGCGACCGCGGAACAACGCCGCGAACGCGGGAACCGAAAGTCAGACGACTTCAATTTCTGCATCGAACGCCAGCGTCAGGACCAGGTGTGGTCGCAGCAGACACGCAGGGAACTGGCATCGCGGGCATTGACCTATGAACAGCGCATCCGCAGCCAGCTCGTCGATCGCGTTCATCACCGCCTGTTGGCGAAAGGTGAACGGGTTGATGCCGGGAAACTGGATCAAGTCATCGCCGAAGAAGCCGGCCGGTTGTAGCGGCAATGGTCCTGTGATGGTAATCAGTTAGTATGAACGGTCGTCTGAAAGTGCGGCTATTGGAAGGGATGCCTCCTCCAGGGGCTCCCTTTGTTCATTCAGAATTTCACAAGCGCCGCTATTTTCGTGCTGAAATCAGGTTTTGCGCAGCCAACGTCGCAAACTCGACGAAAGGCAGTATCCCTGGAACCGGGCAATCTGGATTCCAGCCCACGGCCATCGAAATCTCGACGGACATATCGTCCACAACTCGGGTAACAACGCCGTCGGGGGCCATCGCAGACACCCACTCCGGCAGGAACGTGATCCCGACGCCGGCAGTCACCAGGGCCAGAGCTGTATTGGTGTCGGAGACCGCTATGTCGTTCTCGATCAGCAGGCCGGCGCCGACAAGTTGTTCGTATACAGTCTCAAAACACGATAGCTCGAAGCGCTTGAGCGCGAAAACACCGTGTCCGGCGAAATCTGATAATTTCAACGCGGTTTTTCTCGCAAGTACCGATTGGCGGGGCATGACGGCAACAAATCGTTCCGACAACAGGTGCTGAAACCGTACCAGATTGCTGTTGGATGGCGGTCGCATCAACCCGACATGGAAGTCACCGCGCTCGATCCCTCGCAGAAGCTCTATGGAATCGACCTCTTTGATGACAAGCCTAGTCCTGGGAAACCTTTGCCGGAAACGGCTCAAGATCAAGGGGAGCAATTGACTGGTGGCCGGGCTGATCGCTCCGATGATCAGCTCTTCTCCGCCGGGACTGAGACCGCCGGCTTCCAGCTTGGCATTGAGGATCGCCTCGTCGATTTTCAAAAGGATCTCGCGCGCGTGATCAAGGAATGATGCTCCCGCACGCGTCAGCTCCACGCGCCGCGTAGAGCGGATGAACAGTTGCACCCCCATAAGCTCTTCAAGCCGCTTGATCTGCTGGCTGAGCGTTGGCTGCGACATGTTCAGTCGGATCGCGGCTCTGCGGAAATGTAGTTCTTCAGCGGCAACGACAAAACAGCGGATGCTTCCAATTTCTATTTGATACGACATCTCCGCTCACCAATACAAAGCGACGTAACATTCAAACCCTAAGATTTGAATGTTACGTCGACATTCGCCCGAGCGCACTCTTTCGATCGGTAATCCAACGGGGATTTCCAAGTTCTAATGCGTCTCCACGGCCTTCGGAGCCGTTCCGCCCACCCGGGCGCGCATGTGCGGATTGAGCCACCACTCCGCCAGAATGACCAGGCGGCTGACAATGAACGTGATGAACAGGTAGATCGCACCGGCGACGATGAACACTTCGACCGGGCTGTAGGTGGCCGAGATGATCTGCTTCGCCAGACCGGTCACTTCGACGATAGTGATTGTCGAAGCAAGCGACGTCGATTTGATGATGAGCATGACTTCGTTGCCATAGGCCGGCAACGCTTGCCGGATGGCGATCGGGAACACGATTCTCCTAAACTGGAGAACTGTGGACATGCCGACAGCGCGCGCCGCTTCGATCTGCCCGAGAGGAACCGCCTGTATGCCGCCCCGGATGATTTCGCTGGTATAGGCCGCGGTATTGAGGGCCAGAGCGAGGATCGCACAAAACCACGGTTCGCGGAACGACGACCACAGACCAATTTCCGTGAGAAACCCTCTGAACTGAGCCGACCCGTAGTAAATCAGGAACATCTGCACCAGAAGTGGGGTCGATCGGATCAGGTAGACGTAGCCGTATGCTACCGAAGAAACGATGCGGTTTTTCGAAAGCCGCATAAGCGCGACAGGTACCGAAACAACAAATCCGATGAGGAGCGATATGAACGCGAGCGCCAGCGTCGTGGGGACGGCAGCAATGAGTTTGGGGAACGACTCGATGATGAGTTGAATATCCATATTATTGGCTCCTCACACCGCGGTTCGCCCACTTTTCAGCTTTAAGAAAGCCCCGATTTGACACGGAGGAAAGAACAAGGAAGATCACGAAGGCGGTGATATAGAAGGTAAAGGGCTGCTTCGTCGAACCTGCCCCCATCGCCGCTGTCCGCATGATTTCGACCAGGCCGACAACGGAAATTAGCGACGTGTCCTTGAGCGTGAACTGCCAGACATTTCCAAGGCCTGGGAGGGCGAACCTAGCCGCTTGTGGGATCAGCACCCGCCGCAGCCGCAGCCACGGACCCATCCCAATGGACTTCGCCGCTTCGATCTGGCCGGGGGGAACAGCGAGAACGGCAGCGCGAATGACCTCGGTGGCATATGCTCCGGCACTCACACTGATGCAGAGTACGCCGATCACGAAGATTTGAGGCTCGATGTACCCCTCGTATCCGAACAGTCCATTGGCGATGGTGCGCAGGAGTGTGCCGCCACCGAAGAATACCAAAAAGATGATGAGCAGTTCAGGGACGCCGCGAACGACCGTCGTATAGACGTCACCGAGCAGGCGTAGTGACCAGAAACGGGATAGTTTTGCCGCAGCGAAAATCGAACCAAAGATGATTCCGAAAAGGTACGAACAGGCTGCGACGACAACAGTCATCATCGCCCCGCGCACCAATTCATCGCCCCAGCCGGCATCTCCCCATTGCAATAGTGTCAAGTCCATCGACCACGCCTCAAGCTTGCTAAACAGATAGAGCGCCGGCCACACGAGTGCCGACGCTCCTATTGAAAGTAATTACTGCTTGGGAGACGCGTCGTAACCGAACCACTGTTGAGACAGCTTCTGAACGGTCCCATCGGCAATCGCGGAATCAATTGCTTTGTCGAACAAGGCTTTGAGATCGGTATCCTCTTTGCGGATGCCAACGCCGACACCCTTGCCGAACACTCCCCCCGTCATCCTCGGACCAAACATCTTCAGGTCCTTGTTGTCAGGCTTGTCCGTTAGCGGCTTCAGGAAGCTGACCGAAGCCAGGCTCGCGTCGATACGGCCGGCCTTCAGATCCATTACGACATTGTCGATGGTGTCATAGGTGGAAATCTGCACGCTCGGCATCATTTGTTTCATGAACGCTTCATGAGATGTACCGGCTTGAACGCCAAACTTCATGCCTTCGAAAACCTTGGTGAACTTATCCAACTCGGTTTTCTGCTCGGGGGTGATATTGTCGAGCGGAAGGTTCTCGAGTGCCACCGGGGTCTTCAGAAGTGGACTGTCCGCTGTCGTCAGGAACGTCATCGGCGTGAGGAGATACGGGCGGGAGAACGAAATGACCTTTTCGCGCGCCGGCTGAATTCCCATCGCCGCCATAATGGCATCGTAACGACCCGCCGTGAGAGAAGGAATGATCCCGTCCCAAGCCTGCTCGACGAATTTACATTCGATGTTCATGCGCTTGCAAAGGTCGTTTCCGAGATCGATGTCGAAGCCGATCAGTTTTCCGCCCGCATCCTTGAAGTTGTACGGCGCATAGGATCCTTCGGTTGCAATCGTAATGCTCTTGTAGTCCTTGGCCTGTGAGGGGCCTGCCGCGACGAGGACGCCGGTCACAACTGCCGCAAGCGCATTTAAGTTGAAGAATTTCATAACGTTCACCTCTGTTGCTGTTATTTTTTTATTTCGAGTGTTGACTCTTCTGCGCGCTTGCGCGCTCACAGAACGCTGGAGAGAAAGGCCCGACACCTTGGTGACGTCGGGTTCTGGAACACTTCTTGCGGCGTTCCCTGCTCTTCGATTTGCCCCTTTTCGAGAAAGAGAACCTTGCTCGATACGTCGCGAGCAAAACCCATTTCGTGCGTCACCACGACCATCGTCCGCCCCTCCTCGGCGAGCTTCCTGATCACCTTCAGGACTTCACCCACCAATTCCGGATCGAGGGCAGAGGTTGGTTCGTCGAAGAGAAGCGCGCTCGGCTGCATAGCCAGTGCGCGTGCGATGCTGACGCGCTGTTGTTGCCCACCTGACAATTGAGACGGGTAGGCGTCGTGCTTGTCGGCAATACCGACCTTGTCCAGGAAATCCATTGCACGGTCGCGCACGTCGCCCTTGGGCTGCTTGAGAACGTGTACGGGGCCTTCCATGACGTTCTGCAGGACAGTCATATGTCCCCACAGATTGAAGCTCTGAAACACCATGCCGAGTTGCATCCGCATGCGTTCGATCTTTTTGCGATCGACGCCGATCAATCGGCCAGCCGCATCCGTTTTGACGACGACCTCTTCCTGCCCGACAGCGATACGGCCCTTGTTCGGGGTTTCGAGGAAATTCATACAGCGCAGGAAAGTACTCTTACCGGACCCGGAGCTGCCGATAATCGAAACCACATCGCCTTTATTGGCCGTGAGTGAAATGCCCTTCAGAACTTCAAGCGTTCCGAAGTTCTTATGGATATCTTCTGCCACCAGGGTGGGCTGCGTACCGTCCATTCGCGTTCCCTTGTTCTATCATTCCCTATCCCTTGCGATGCAGCGAAAAACCGTGCCGTTAGCACGGCCGAGAATGGCGCAGCCGGCACCTGTCCGGCTTTCATTCTCAAAGGTGAAACACGTGTTCACGTGGCCACCGCGGTACATTCTTCGAGAGTAGGACCCAGTTTTCTATTGTTACTAAAAGCTTGCCTTCCATATCGCAAGGGCAGTAATAGGCATGCGCCCATGTGTATTTGTTATGGAGAAAGCAATGATTCAATCGCGTCAGTTAGAAGCGTTCCGGGCAGTCATGCTGACAGGAGGTATGACGTCAGCAGCGAATCTGGTGAGGATCACGCAGCCCGCGATCAGCCGGCTGATCAGGGATCTCGAAGAGGAAATTGGGATCAGCCTCTTCGAAAGAACGGGCAACCGGTTACGTCCTACGCGGGAGGCCGGTATTCTGTTCAAGGAAGTGTCGCGACATTTCAACGGGATTCAGCACATCGACAAAGTCGCGGCTGAACTGAAGAAGTCTCACATGGGGTCTCTAAGGGTCGCCTGTTATACGGCGCCGGCTCTGAGTTTTATGTCCGGCGTCATCCAGACGTTCATCGCCGATCGGCCCGACGTGTCGGTCTACCTCGACACGGTTCCCTCCCAGACGGTCCTCGAATTGGTCTCGCTCCAGCACTACGATCTCGGAATATCGATATTGGCTGGCGACTATCCTGGTCTCACCATTGAACCTGTCCCTTCGTTTCGTGCCGTCTGCCTGCTGCCGCCGGGGCATCGTCTCGAAGACAAGGAAACTGTTCATGCGACGGACCTTGAAGGAGAGTCATTG
Source organism: Neorhizobium sp. NCHU2750 (assembly GCF_003597675.1). NCBI lineage: Bacteria > Pseudomonadati > Pseudomonadota > Alphaproteobacteria > Hyphomicrobiales > Rhizobiaceae > Neorhizobium > Neorhizobium sp. NCHU2750. The sequence goes on from NZ_CP030831.1 coordinate 44,547, forward strand.
ATTTGCCTCTCTCCGGTGAGCCTTCTACGGATGCAGACAGACGCCGCACTGGACAGCTGCGGCGTCCACTGTAACCGCAGGATAGAAAGTAGTCTGGCACTGAATCTCTGCGATCTGGTAAGCAGGGGAATGGGGGTTGGCATTGTCGACCCCTTCACTGCCGACTACTACAGTGCAAATCAGGTTATTCAGCGCTCCTTTGATCCGGTTGTCCCCTACCATTTTGCTATAGTTCTTCCGACTGACAGCCCGCCGCCGCGCTTGGTTAGCGAATTCCGGGCAGCGTTGCTCGATGCTTTGAAAGCCTTACCCTATGAAACCATTTGATCGTCAGGTTCGCCGCAAGTTGTCAAAGAAATCGGGTTCAGCCCGGTGTCGTGGCCGGAAAGGCTGGCGATGATCGCGATGGCCGTGGATGGTATCGCTTTCCCGAAAGCAACGAAATTGTTTGGACTTGGCACATCTCTGGCTCCCGGGGTGTGATGCGATCGGTTGGGCACTTTTGTCACGGTGTTATTTCCCCGAACGCGGCAGGGTCGTTGAGACTGGGCACGCGTCTCATCGATATGTTCCGGGGAAAACAATGTCCTGATCGACAAGGACATTGAATTTGTAACCAGGCCGGATCTCGATCGTCGGCTGTACGTCCATGTTTCTCTCGATGGTCCGGTCAGCGACACGACCGAAGGTTTCGGCAAAGTTCCGACGCGCCGCATCGGAGGCCGTATCCTGCGTCGCCAGTGTCGAACTCTGCGGAACCGCCATGTCAATCCCCGTGCCGATCACGGCAATGAGGATGGCCGAACCAAACGTCTGGAGCCACTTCCGATCCACCTTATCGCGGAAACCGCTGTAGCCCTGCGCGTCCGTCCCGGACATGCCGCCGATCTGCAGCGTCGAGCCATTCGGGAAGATGATGTCGGTCCAGACGACCAGCACCCGGCTCTGGCCGAACGACACTTTGCTGTCGTAACGGCCGAACAGTTTCGTACCCTGCGGGATCAGGAGGCGGTGTCCCGTCGCTGAATCGTAGACGTTCTGGCTCACCTGGGCGGTGATGCGCCCGGGAAGGTCGGAATTGATCCCGGTGATCAATGTCGCGGGAATGACTGAGCCGCGCTTGAGTTCGTAGAGCGACTGTTGGGGGACGACACGGTTCGGCAGGTAGCCAAGTTCCTTGAGGTCGGCATTGAAGAAATCCTCCTTCGACTTCTGGCCGTTCGGATCAACATTTTGCCCGCCGAGACCGGCACGAAGAGCGGCCGCGTAGAGGTCGGGCGCTCCGGGTGTCACCGCAGTGGAAACCCCGTTCGTTGTCGCTGCTGCCGTGTCGTTTGTGTCCGCTCCTCGCCCAGCGAACTTGCCGCGGTCGACCGCGATCGGCGAATCATAGGCGGCGTCATTGGCCTGCAGCCGGGCCATTCTCTGGCGCTGCCGCTCACGAAGATATTGCTCTTCCTGCTCGCGCTGCAAGCGGGCGCGCCAGACCTGTTCCGATTCCAGTTGCGGTTCCGGCCGCGCGTCTTCCCGTTGACCGGGCTGCGGCGTGAATGGATTGACGGAGCGCTTCTCTTCCTGCGTCTCGACCGGCGTCGGCTGCAGCGTCGTCACCTGCTGCGGTTCGCCGATGATGCCGTCCGAGACCCCACGTTTGATCTGGTCGGCGAAGGTTGACGCCGGATTGCCGGAGCTTGTGTCCGGTCCGGTGTCGCGGAAATATAGCCCTCTCGATGTCAGACCGTAGAAGATGACACCAAGGAAGGCGACGACCAGCACGACCACGACGATGATCGGCAGACGGTTAATCCGGCGCATGCCAGAGCCTGTCTCGTCGTTGGCAGTGCCGCCGAGCTTGAGCGATTGAACCATGACCGCCCTCCCCTAACCGCGCTTCATGACTGAGAGTGCGCTCGCCGGCTGCGCACCCGTCGTTGTGACGGTGTAGGCGCGGCCAAGCTCGACGCTGTTCGTAGAAAGGCGGGCCAGGAGCTGCCCCTCGAACGGAATGACGACATAGGCGAGCGGCACGGTGCGCGCAGCACCATCCGTCTTCTGGTCGGTCACCACCGCATAACCCCAGCCCTTCAGGGCTGCCTCGAGCGCCTGCCCGAAAGGCGAGCTGTCCTGCTTTAGCGAGACAGTCGTGGTCCCGGGGCCGATCTGCTCGGCGAGCCTGCTCACCATATCGCCGGCGATCGCGCTCGCCGCCTGGCCTGAGATCTCGGCAGGGGCATTGCTGGAGGTCAATTCTTCCGTTCCGCGCGACTGGCATCCGGAAAGGAGAAGGGCGAGGGCGCAGGCGGCGGCAGGGCCGCGGAGGGTGTGCAAGGCGCGCGCGAGAAAGGGGAAGCTTCGCATCACCGCCCTCCCCGCCGGATCGTCACCTTCTCCTGTCTCCAGCCGACGCCGGAGACCAGGACCGCGCGGTCGACGTGGTAGTCGACCACCATCATGTCGCCCTTCATCCGATAGTTGACGATGCGGTTCTGACCACCGGAGACGACAAACAGCACGGGCGCATCCTGGCCGGAGATCGTGCGCGGGAACTGGACGTAAGTCTTCTCCCCGTCCGAATAGACGCGCGTCGGCCGCCACCCTGCATTGCCCGATACAGAATAGGCAAAATTCAGTTGCTCGGCGGGAACGCCGGCGCCGGGAATGGTGCTGGCTTCCATCCGCGCGTTGATGTCAGCGAGCTTGATGGACACGTCTTCCGGATATTCGAAGCCAACACGTGCCATGTATTGTGTCTGGTGCGACTTGAGCTGGATATGGTAGGTGCGACGCGAGGTGGTCACCACCATCGAGGTGACAAGGTTGGACTCCGATGGCTTGACGATCAGGTGGATCGCCTGCCCTCCTGCCGCTCCCGATGTTGCGGGCTCAACCTTCCACCTAACGGTGTCGCCGACGAGTACGTCGCGAACGACCTCGCCGCCCTGGAGCTCGATGTCGCAGACCTGCAAAGGTGAGCAGACGACGGAGGGCTGCACTTCGCCATAGAGGAAGATCACCTTCCCGTCCGGTCCTTTCGTGACAAGCCCGCGTGAGTCGCGCCACTGGGTGGAAATCCCCATCCCCTTCGCTTCATTGGCGGTGACGCCATCAGCTGCGAGCGCGCGGGAGGAAAGAGAAGTCGGCAACGGCACGATTGCGGCAACGATCGCGGCGGCAGCCAGCCTGGCCGGAAAACGTCTCAGTCGAATGTTCATGTTCGGGGCCATGCCTTTCAAAGCTGCGCGGTCCAGTCGAGATCCCTAAGATAGAGTCCGATCGGGTTAAGCCGGATGACGCCCTCGTCCTGCGGCGGTGTAAGCGTCACGGTGGCGATCCCGCGGAACCGGCGCGTGGCGGTCTCCTTGCCGCGGCGATCGCGCTCGAACTCGGTCCAGTCGATCTGGTAGGACTGGTTCGACAGCGCGACAATGTTGTTGACCTCGACGGCGACGGTGGCGTTCTTCGCCTTCTCGAAGGGTGAGGAGGAGCGGAACCAGGCATTGATTTTTTCTGTCGCAGGGTCCGAGGTCCGAAGCAGCGCATAGGTGCGGTCGATATATTGTTTCTGCACGACAGCATCCGGCGACACCGACCGGAAGTTCGAAACAAAACTGCCAAGCGTGGCGCGCACCACACGCGGATCGGCATACTCGATCTGCTGCGGGAAACCGGCGCTTGAGGCCGTGCCGAGCTTGTCGACCTCGACGATATAGGGCACCAGCTTGACCTGAGTGCTCTGGTAGAGAGCGTAGCTGAAGCCGACCACCGCCATGGTCATCCCGGTGACGCCGACCAGACGCCAGGCCGCGGCGGCCTTCACATAGGAGCCGTAGCGCTCGTTCCATTCCGTTCTCGCTGCGATATAGGGATTGTCGGGCGGGGTGCGTCCGGCCATGCGCGGTCAGCCTCTTACTTGTTTTCGTTGACGGGTGGAGGCGGAGGAGGCGCCGAGGGCCTGCCGGATTGCCGGGTCTGATCAAGCTTGGCATTGGCGAGGCCGAGCAGAGAGCCGGCATAGGCGCCGGGCGAAGCGATCGCCTTTTCTCGTGCCGCAGAGCTTGCCGCCCATCCGGCGTTGCCGATGCCGGACGCCATGCCGCGAAGGGCTGCTCCCGCCATCGACGATCCCCCTGCCCTCGCCGAGCTCGCTGATTCTGCCCCCTTCATCGCGGCGCCCGCGCCAAGGAAGGCGCCACCGGCGGCGAAGGCGGCCGTCTGACCACCATGGCGGATCGCCTCCATGCCGCCTGAGACCGATGCGCCCTGCACGACGCCCTGGATGATCGGCGGCACATACATAGCGATGATGAAAACCACAACGGAGATGCCGGCGATGCCGATCGTGGTGATGAACTGGTCGGAGGTCGCCGTCGGCGCCTCGGCCAGCCCTATCAGAATGTCGGATCCGATCTTCGCGATCATCACCAACGCCATCAGCTTCATGCCGACCGAGAAGGCATAGACAAGGTAACGGACCGCGAAATCCTTGGTATAGGAGCTGCCACCCAAGCCGAGCATGATCATGCCGGCGAGGAGGCCCACATACATCTCGACCATGACGGCGACAAAGATCGCGGCGACGAGGCTGAAAGCGACGACGACAACGATCATCGCGAAGACCGCGGCGATCGCCAGTGCGTTGTCCTCCCACAGCCCGAACTTCGCCTGTTCCGACATTTTGGAGGCTACGCGGATACCCGCATCGAAGATGTTGGCCGGCGACGCGGAGCCCCCGCCGGCGCCGATCTGGAACAGGCTGTCCACCACCGCCTTCGCGAGCGCCGGGCCGCGATCGAGGATGAAGGCGAAGAGACCGATGAACATGATCCGACGCACGAGCTCGGCGAACCACGCGTCGAGGCTTGCCGCATTGATAGCCAGCCACACGGCAGCAATACCGATCTCGATCCCCGCGAGGATCCAGAACAGGGACCGTGCCGCGTTCATGATCGTCGTCTCCCAGCCCTTGGCGGCGGTGACGACCTGGTTCTCCAACGTGGTGAGCACGGAACCTTGCTGTGCGAGCGTCGGCGCTGTCGCAAGAGCCAGGATCGCGATGACGATGAAAGCGGTTTCGAGCTTGCGGGACGGGCGGACGACTACCATCGCGGCTTCATTTCCTGCCCGCCGCGCACGTCGCGATCCGGGTCGCCGCCGAGGAAGCGCTCCCGGTGGTCGCGCTGCGCTGCGCCAGAACCGGACGTCCCGGCCGGTGTTTCAGTCGCAGCATCCGGTTGGACCACCACCCAGACGATCATGCCGGCTCCGAAGGCGACCAGACCCGCGACTGCGAGGACGATGAGGATGCGCGGGCTCACCAGCGCGGCTCCATCGTCTGGCCGCCGCGAATGTCATTGGTCGGCGCGTTGAAGAATTTTTCGCGTCGGGCCTGGGCGAGGTCTTGTCTCGCCTGTTCCGACTGAAACCATGTTCCCATCATCGTGGTCTGCTGCGACACCAACCCACGCAGCTTCTGCATCTGTGCCACCTGCTGGGTGGCGATTTGGTGCCCCACCTGCAGGGCCTTCATCTGGCCGTCGGCGCTCTCCGACATCGAGCGCAGCGAGGACATGGTGGATTCCTCGCTAGAAAACTGCTCGGCCGTGAGGTTAGCCGCCTTCAGTGTGCCCGCGATGGTGTCGCGATTGGTGTCGGACCAGTTCTGATAGGTCGTTGAGAAGCTCTGGCCGCCCGGCAGGTTGCTCTTCATGTCGGCAAAACTCTGGAAGCGCTGCTTCACGACGTCGTCGATGTTGCCCATCGAAAAGGCGACGCCCTGCCCCTGCGCGACGATGTTCTGGAGCTTGTTGAGGTCGTTCTCGACCTGGCCCCAGATATGGGCCGGCAGTTGCGCGGTGTTCTGCAGCAGATTCTTGTAGATGTTGATCTGGTTCTGAATCTGCTCGGCAAGCTGGCTGATCTGGGTAATCTGATTGTTCACCTGCTCGGCGGACTTGCCGACGAGACTAATGAGCTCCGCATTGTTGGCGAGTTGGGTCCATTCGGTGGCCTGTCCGGTAACGCCGCCGGCATATGCGGTAAACGGCAGAGCGACCGGGACGATGATGGCCGTGATCATGGCGGCGCGCGCCGCTTCAAGCGGCCTGGAAAAGTGTTTCGGCATGGGCGATCCCCCTTTGCTGGAGCCAGTGCTTGGGCCAATCCGCCCCGTGTTGGAAGTGAAGGGCGCGGATGCGCTTCAGGTCCTCCTTGCCGGACGCACCGACGAAGGAAAGCGCTACGGGACCGAGCGACATATCGAACAGCCGGCGGCCCTCCGGCGAGGCGACGTAATATTCGCGTTTCGGCAGTGCGGTGGCGACGATCTCGATCTGTCGCTCATTGAAACCGATGCGCTCATAGAACTCGCGCGTCCCTGGCTCGCGTGCCGCGCCGTTGGGCAGACATATCTTGGTCGGGCAGGATTCCTTCAGCACGTCGATGATACCGGAGCGCTCGGCGTCGGAGATCGACTGCGTGGCGAGCACGACTGCGCAGTTGGCCTTGCGCAGAACCTTCAGCCATTCACGTATCTTGTCGCGGAACGTCGGATGACCGAGCATCAGCCAGGCCTCATCGAGAATAATGAGGCTGGGCGCCCCCGTCAGCCGCTTCTCGACCCGCCGGAACATATAGAGCAGGACCGGGACGAGATTGCGCTCACCCATATTCATCAGCTCCTCGACCTCGAAGCACTGGAAAGCGCCGAGCGCCAGTCCGTCCTGTTCGGCATCAAGCAACTGGCCCATCGGTCCATCGACCGTGTAGTGGTGCAGCGCATCCTTGATCTCGCGCATCTGCACACCGGAGACGAAGTCCGAGAGCGAGCGGCCGCGCGATTCCGCCATCAGGCCCAACTGCCTGGAAATGGCGTTGCGATAGTCAGGCGTAACCGTGACGCCCTGCAGGGCGACGAGCGTCTCGATCCACTCCGCCGCCCAGGCGCGGTCGCCGTCCGACGCGAGTTCGGCGAGCGGGCAGAAGGCCAGTCGCGGCGAAGCCCCCTCCCCTTCTCCGGACGCGTCCCCGCCGATTTCGTAGTGATCGCCGCCGATGGCGAGTGTCAGCGGCAACATCGACCGCCCCTTGTCGAAAGCGAATATCTGCGCATCCGCATAGCGCCGAAACTGCGCGGCGATCAGCGACAGCAAAGTCGATTTGCCCGAGCCGGTCGGGCCGAAGACCAGCGCATGCCCGACATCATCGACATGCAGGTTCAGGCGGAACGGCGTCGAGCCGCTGGCGACCTGCATGAGCGGCGGCGATCCCGGCGGATAGAACGGGCACGGTGCGATGGGGCTTCCGGACCAGACCGAGTTCAGCGGAATGAGGTCAGCGAGATTGCGCGTATTGACGAGCGGCTCGCGGATATTGGCATAGGAGACACCCGGCAGACTGCCCAGAAAGGCGTCAGTCGCGTTCAGCGTCTCGATCCGGGCGCCGAATCCTTCGGCCTGGATCAATCGACGGATCGCCTCGCACTTTTCCTGAAGCCGTTCTTGCTGTTCATCGAACAACACGATGACCGGCGTGTAATATCCATAAGCGACGAGCTGCGACGATGCCTCGGCGATTGCGTCCTCCGTCTCGGCCACCATCATCATGGCGTCCTGATCCACCGAACGGCTCTGGGTCTGGAAAAGCTGATCGAAGAACGGCCGCACCTTCTGCTGCCATTTCTTGCGGGTGCGCTCCAGCTTCTGGCGTGCCTCCTGCTCGTCGAGAAAAACGAAGCGCGACGACCACCGATAGGTGAGCGGCATCAGGTCGAGGCTGTTGAGGATCCCCGGCCAGCTCTCCGCGGCTAAGCCGTCAATGGCGACGACGCCGAGGAAGCGGTTCTCGACCGTCGGCGTCAGACCGTGCTGCAGCTCGGCCGTGACCAGCCAGTCAAGATACATCGGGATATCCGGGAGCCGGACTGGATGGTTCTCACCGGTGATGCAGAAGCGGATGAACTGGAACAGCTCGTCATAGCGGGCTATCCGGAAACCCCCGCGCTCTTCGGTTTCGCGCGTCACCATGCGGCGGATGGAGACGACATTGGCAAGGTACTGCTCAACCTCGCGGATCGAGGTCCGGAAAGACTCTAGCGCCGTGTCGGCATAGGTGGCCGAACGGCTGGCAGTGTCGGAATAGACGTAGCGCGCCAAGCCGGAGCGCCGAGGCTCGGGCGGCCGCCAGGTCAGGATCAGCGCGTGTCGGCTCTCGAAATGCCCGCTCTCCCTCTCGAAATGCGACCTGCGCTCCTTATCGATGGCGCGGGTGACGGGATCGGGAAAGTGGCAGGCGCCCTCTGCCGGATAGTCGATCGTCGGGACCCGCAAAGCCTCGACCTGGATCATCCAGCCCGAGCCCAGACGTGAGAGGATCATATTGATCTGCCGCGACACCTCGTTGCGCTCTGAGTCTGTCGAGCTTTCGCTGTCCGGGCCGGCAAAATACCAGCCGGCCGTCAGTGAGCCGTCCTTCAGAAGGATCACGCCATTGTCGACCAGGCCCGCATAAGGAACCAGATCGGCGAATGACGGTCCGGAGTGTCGGAAGAGTTTCAGTGCCACCATGTCCGCCTCTTCAGAACTTGCGCCACGGCGTCGAGGTCGTCCTGTAGATGGATCGATAGGACACGTGCCGCAGATAGACGCGGCGCATCAGCGGATCGGCCTTCGCCATCATGCGGAGAGCAGCAACCGCAACCAGCCAGATAGCCAAGCCGAACAGCGCGGCGTACCAGGTCAGCACCACGAAGATCAGGATCACGGCGGCAAGGCCGGTGAGCAGAACCAGCTCGCGGTCGGCGCCCATTAGCAGGTTCGGGCGTGATAGCGCCCGATGTATTCGAGAGCGGGCAAGATTGGAGCCGGGTTCAGCCATGAGCCCCCTCCCCTTCCGTTCGAAGCTCCGAAGACAGTTCGACATTCCAAGATCCGGCTCGCCCCTCAAACTCGCCGATCGAAGCGCCCGTCGCACCGAAGAGAGCGACGATCTGGGTCGCGCCGAGTAACACGCCGCCAACAAGGGCGACGTAACAAAGCCTCCTGGCGAAGTCGTTCAGTTCTCCCCCGAAGATCAGCATGGCACCGGCGATCGCCACCGCTGCGAGTGCGATGAATCCAGCCACCGGTCCCGTGATCGACTGTTGGATCTGTTGCAGCGGAGATTCCCACGGCAACCCACCCCCGCCCGAAGAGGCGAACGCCGGATTGACAATGCTGATCCAGGAGAAGGCGGCTAGCGCTGCAAGCGCAAGGGTGATTTGGGTCTTACGCGACATGGCTATCCTCATCGATTTGGGCGTAGTGTTCGGTCTGGTAACGGGAGTTTGCGAAACCCTCGATGTGGATGACTTCGCGGACCCGCCTCCCCTTCCCCGTTCGTTCGATCGAGACGATCAGATCGACAGCCTCGCCAATCACCTCCTGCATGGGCTGCTGGCTCGCTTCCGCGGTCAGTTGCTCGAGCCGGCGAAGAGCCGACATCGCCGTATTCGAATGGATGGTGGTGACCCCGCCCGGGTGCCCGGTGTTCCATGCCTTGAGCAGCGTAAGCGCCGCGCCGTCGCGGACCTCGCCGACGATGATGCGATCGGGTCGCAAGCGCATCGTACTCTTGAGAAGCCGAGCCATATCGATTGTGTCGCTTGTGTGGAGCGCAACGGCGTTCTCAGCCGCGCACTGGATCTCGGCGGTGTCCTCCAGAATGACGATCCTGTCGTCCGGCGCATTGGCGACGATTTCGGCAATGACTGCATTGGCGAGCGTCGTCTTTCCCGAGCCCGTGCCACCGGAAATCACGATGTTCATGCGAGACGCAATCGCGCTGCGCAGAACCGAGGCCTGCGCCTCCGTCATGATCTTGTGCTTCACATAATCGTCGAGCGGGATCAGGCGCGACGCGCGACGCCGGATCGTGAAGCTCGGTCCGGAAACGATCGGCGGCAGCAAGCCCTCGAAGCGGTGGCCGCCGATTGGCAATTCGCCGGAGATGATCGGCTGCTCGTCGTCGGCTTCGGATTGCAGTGCGTGGGCGACGCTGCCAATGATCACTTCCGCCGCGGCGGGGCTGAGGTGGCCTGCGGGGGCAACCCCATGACCCAGGCGCTCGATGAAGAGCTTGCCATCGGGGTTCAGCATGATCTCGACCACTGTCGCATCATCGAGGGCGACGCAGAGCTGGTCGCCGAGGGCGTCCTGGAGTTTGCGTACCAGACGCGAATGGGAGCGCAGCTGGGTCACGCGGCACTCCTGATCGCTGCCACGTCGATCCGGGGGATGGAATAATAGCCTGGAGGGCAAACCTGCTCGAAGCTGGCACGATCGGCCCGCAGGCTTCCCGCAATGGCGATGGTGTTGCTGATTGCGGCCGGTTGGCCGAGCCGTTGCATAGGCCAGCCCGCCCGCTTCAGGATACGCTCGAAGCGAAGATCGGTCGCCGTGACGATCTCGTTGTAGCCATTGGCCATAGACCATTCGATGATGCCGGCGAACAGGGTGAGCGTAGCGACATGCAACTGGCTTGCATCCCTCCGCGAGACAAGCGCGGTATCGACACAGAAGCGCGAGCTCTCGACCATCCCGGAATGCGCGACGAGCGAACCCGTTTCGAGGAGCTGGGGGAAAGTCTGCTCCAGCATCGTAGGGCCGAAAGCCGGAAGAAGACGGGCGCAGCCTGCGACAAGTCCACTATCGGTAATCGCCAGAAGGTAGGTTGGCTTGTAACCATCGTACTGGTCGCGCTCTTCCCCTTCTGTAATGGAGACTTCCCATTCCAGGCGGCCGCCGAACACCGTCGCGCGAAGACGGTGCATTTGTTTGAGGAAGCTTCGATTACGTTCGTATTGGTCCGGCGAGACTGTCAGTATCCGCATCATGATCTCCGCATGAACAGGTCATGCGGACAGAAATCATCTCACGGCGCGTTTGCCTACGTGCAGATTTGCACCTCAGGTGATTCTACCGAGTCGGCGTTCCAGGGCGCGAAATGCGAGCGGGTGAGGCCGGCCAGACACCATCAAGGTTGTGCGAATCTGCACTTGGTGCCACGTCGCACAGAAGAAGAGAATCGGTCTAACTCACAGATAGCATTTGAAGAATCGGCATTTAGTGTGATTTCGATTGAAACGGGCGTAACCTTTCATTAACCAAAAACGTCTTGCAACCTCACCCGCATTAGGTAATCGTCACGGATAAATGGCAATACGCGCCAATTAACCGTGACAAGAGATTACACCGTGAGCAAAGCCGCTGCCATATCCCGAAATGATCGCCCGTCGGTAGATGTCACCATTGGTGAGCATGCTGAGCAGCTCAGCTCTCAGCTTCAAGCGATGAGCGAGGCTTTGTTTCCTCCGACATCACACAAGAGCTTGCGCAAATTTACCTCGGGTGAAGCCGCACGTTTGATGAAAATATCTGACTCGACGCTTCGCAAGATGACACTGGCTGGCGAAGGGCCGCAACCTGAACTCGCCAGCAACGGGCGGCGCTTTTACACCCTCGGTCAGATAAATGAAATCCGGCAGATGCTTGCCGGCTCGACTCGAGGACGTGAAAGCATTGATTTTGTGCCTCATCGCCGAGGTTCTGAGCATTTGCAAGTCATTGCCGTAACCAACTTCAAAGGTGGCTCTGGGAAGACGACGACGTCCGCTCATCTTGCACAGTATCTGGCGTTGCAAGGTTACAGGGTTCTCGCAGTCGATCTCGATCCGCAGGCTAGTCTTTCAGCACTCCTCGGCGTTCTGCCAGAAACTGATGTCGGTGCAAACGAAACGCTCTATGCGGCTATTCGGTATGACGAGACACGTCGTCCGTTGCGAGATGTGATCCGACCGACGTATTTTGATGGTCTTCACCTTGTTCCTGGAAATCTCGAGCTTATGGAGTTCGAGCATACCACCCCGAAAGCATTGACTGACAAAGGTACGCGCGACGGATTGTTCTTCACTCGCGTGGCCCAAGCCTTTGATGAGGTCGCCGACGATTACGATGTCGTGGTCATCGACTGCCCTCCTCAGCTTGGGTTTCTGACTCTCAGCGGGTTGTGTGCTGCAACATCAATGGTAATCACCGTACATCCTCAGATGCTGGATATCGCTTCCATGAGCCAGTTTCTCCTCATGACACGCGACCTTCTGGGTGTCGTGAAAGAGGCGGGGGGCAATCTCCAGTACGATTTCATACGCTATCTCTTGACGCGCTATGAACCCCAGGACGCGCCGCAGACGAAAGTGGCGGCACTGCTGCGCAACATGTTCGAGGATCACGTCCTTACAAATCCTATGGTCAAGTCGGCAGCGGTGTCTGATGCCGGTTTAACCAAGCAGACCCTCTATGAGATAGGGCGAGAGAACCTTACGCGCTCGACATACGACCGGGCGATGGAATCTTTGGATGCCGTGAACTCCGAGATCGAGGCTTTGATCAAGACTGCGTGGGGGCGAGCATGATGATGGGTGGCGCGCTTCCCGTGGGGCTGTTGGGAGCTCCCAACCGTGATGTGTTGAATCGCCCACTGGGAAACGGGAGCTGGAAATATCGCGTTGGTTTGAGACACCGACGTATGCCCCTAGCTAGTTGGCCAGGGCTCAGTCGCCTTTTCCTGTTGGGAGCTCCCAACCAGGCGCGTGTGCAATCAAAAATCCGACGGCACGCACCCAAAACCAAGAGGCCGACATTATGAGCCGTAAAGACGCAATCGACTCCTTGTTTCTCAAGAAGCAACCTGCGACCGATAGAACAGCAGTCGACAAGTCAGCCGTTCGTGTTCGTACCGGAGCGATTTCGGCCATGGGTTCGTCATTGCAAGAGATGGCCGAGGGAGCAAAAGCTGCAGCTCGGCTGCAGGATCAACTGGCTGCGGGCGAAGCCGTCGTGTTCCTGGATCCATCCATGATCGACGGGTCGCCGATCGCGGATCGGCTGCCCGCGGACGTCGATCCGAAGTTCGAGCAGCTTGAGGCGAGCATTTCGCAGGAGGGGCAGCAGGTGCCGATTCTTGTCAGACCGCATCCTGAGGCTGCCGGTCGATATCAAATCGTATATGGAAGGCGGCGACTGCGCGCGGCAGTAAATCTGCGCAGAGAGGTTTCTGCAATTGTCCGAAATCTCACGGACCGTGAACTGGTCGTGGCCCAGGGCCGCGAAAATCTTGACCGTGCTGACCTCTCGTTCATTGAGAAGGCTCTCTTCGCCCTGCGCCTCGAAGATGCGGGTTTTGATCGGGCCACCATCATTGCCGCGCTTTCCACTGACAAGGCCGACCTCAGCCGCTACATAACGGTAGCCAGGGGCATACCGCTGAACCTTGCCACGCAAATTGGTCCAGCGTCGAAAGCGGGTCGATCGCGTTGGGTCGCACTTGCCGAGGGGCTTGGGAAGGCCAAGGCAACGGACGCAATCGAAGCGGTGCTTGAGTCAGAGCAGTTCAAGCACTCCGATAGCGATGCCCGCTTTGCCCTCATTTTTAACGCCGTTTCAAAGCCGCCCGCTAAGGCTCCAAAAAAGGTAAGGGCCTGGAGCACGCCAAAGGGGAAAAAGGCTGCGACGATCCGACAAGAAACCGGACGAACAGCTCTGGTTTTCGACGAGAGACTGGTGCCAACTTTTGGCGAATATGTCGCTGACCAGTTGGATAGTCTGTACGCCCAATTTATTGAAACAACCGGAGGAGGCAAGCTCGACCAATAGCCAGGGTTTCATCCAATTCAAAGCTTCGCTCGATTGAGATGGACTGGCTCTCACCGCAAAAGAAAAAGGCCCCCGAAACGGCGTTCCGGAAGACCTTCTCTGTAGTCTCGCAGCTAAGAGAATCGCATTTCCAGAAATCGTAGTCAAGGGTCCCGTAAGGGAAAGCGTCATTTCGACGGGCGGATTTCTATTGCCTAACAAAAGGTAAAAGGAAATGCAGACGCATATCTCAACGACGTCCTTTGGGCGGCGGCCGATGACACTCGGCCATCTTGCAAGCCAGATGGTCGCAAAAGCGGTCGCATCAGACGCTGTCGCCAACAAATGGCAGGTCTTCCAGCACATCCGTGAATCCCGGGAACTGATCGGAGCCACGGACCGCTCGCTCTCGATCCTGAACGCGCTGTTGACGTTTTACCCGGAGACCACCTTGACTGGTGGCGCCGAACTGGTCGTATGGCCTTCTAACGAGCAGCTGATGGCTCGCGCCAACGGCATGCCCGCCACGACACTGCGCCGGCATCTTGCCGTACTGGTTGATTGCGGGCTCATCATTCGCCGCGACAGTCCCAACGGCAAGCGATTCGCTCGCAAGGGAAGGGGAGGGGAGATCGAGCAGGCCTACGGCTTCGATCTGTCGCCGATCGTAGCGCGGGCCGAAGAGTTCCGAGATTTGGCCCAGGCGGTGCAAGCTGAAAAGAAGGCCTTCCGGGTCTCCAAGGAACGGCTGACTCTGCTTCGCCGCGACATCGTCAAAATGATCGAGACTGGCGTCGAAGAAGGCGTTCCCGGAGACTGGGGAAGAGTTACACAGACCTATCAGGGGATCATCGGCCGCTTGCCGCGCTCTGCACCCCGTCAGCTTGTCGAGAGTATTGGTCACGAACTTCAGGATCTCTGCACCGAGATACGTGACGTATTGGAATCATTTGCAAAAACAATGAAACTGGACGGCAATGAGTCCCATTTCGGTCGCCACAAACAGAATTCAAAACCAGACTCTAAATCTGAATCTGAATACGGCTCTGGAAAAAATGTAGAAGCGGGCGGCAGCGTTGCGGAAACCGACAAGGTGCGGAGCTTGCCGAAACGCGAGCTGCCTTTGGGGATAGTGATGGATGCCTGCCCCGAAATTCAGGAACTGGCCCAGGGAGGGACAATCCGGCATTGGCGGGACTTGCTGGCGGCGGCTGAGCTTGCCCGGCCGATGCTGGGGATTAGTCCGAGCGCCTGGCGGGAGGCCCGCGAAACCATGGGCGAGCAACACGCTGCGATCACGCTGGCGTCAATCTATCAGCGGGCCGGTCAGATCAACAACGCCGGCGGTTATCTCCGAAGCCTGACCGACCGGGCCAAGGACGGGAAGTTTTCGACTTGGCCGATGGTTATGGCGTTGCTCCGGGCGAA
The DNA here is from genome assembly GCF_003597675.1 of Neorhizobium sp. NCHU2750. Classification (NCBI taxonomy): domain Bacteria; kingdom Pseudomonadati; phylum Pseudomonadota; class Alphaproteobacteria; order Hyphomicrobiales; family Rhizobiaceae; genus Neorhizobium; species Neorhizobium sp. NCHU2750. The sequence goes on from NZ_CP030831.1 coordinate 59,639, forward strand.
GCTGGACGAGCAGAAGAATGCAGCCGGCGCTGGAAAGCCGCGAACTGATGAGGAGGTCGAGGATGACAGCCGCCTCCACGTATCGGAATCGCTGCTGAAAAACCTGCGAAAGCCGAGATCATGGTGATCCCCTCGCTATTCAGCCGCCGCGATGTCGACCTCGGTGATCAACCCGGAACGTCGGGCGCGATCGATCAGGTTCTTGACGGACGAGGGCGACCATTTGGATCCACCGCGCGGCGTACGTTCGTGCAATCTTTCAAGCTGGACAGCGATCTCACGAAGCTTGAGGTCCGGGTTCGAAGAATGAATGCCAGCCACAAGCGTCATCAGGCGGTCTTCGGGAAGACGGGGCAGAGATTTTTTCAGCAGCGCCGGATCCGCCATGCGTTCAGACACCATCCACTTCACAGCTCGGCGAAGACGTTCTGGCGTCCATTCGAGGCCGCGCTGCTTGAGCACTCGTGCGATGTCGTCCCATGTGTGATCCGGCCGCATGCGCCGAACGGTCGGAAGCCATTGGTTCGCCGAGGCCTGGATGCGATCGCCATATGCCGCTTTCTGGGCCGCGGTCATCCTGGCCAACACCTCGGGGCGTTTTTCCCGGATGCCGGGGTTGCCGGAAAGCTTTCCCTTGGACTTGGCTGCCCGGATACCCGCCTTCGTTCGTTCGGAAATGAGCGCGCGTTCGAGCTGCGCCACGGCGCCGAGAACCTGAAGGGAAAACATTCCCTGCGGCGTCGACGTGTCGATGGGATCGCGCAACGACCGGAAATGCGCGCCCTTCACCGTCAGATCCTCGATAACCTCAAGCAGATGGCTGACCGAGCGCGCCAAACGATCAAGCCGTACCACAACAAGCGTGTCGCCGGCGACGATCTCGCGAACGAGTTTGGAAAGGGCAGGCCGGGCACGGGAGGCGCCGGATCCGTGTTCTTGGACGATCATATCGCACCCCGCCGATCGCAAATCGATTTCCTGGGCTTCCGTCGCTTGCTCGTCCGTAGACACGCGTGCATAGCCGATCAGCCGGCCCTGTGGTCGACGGGAAGCCTTATTCTTGGTGTTAGCAGCCATTTGCAGTGCCTGAGGAGTGTTAAAGAGCATTTTTCCAAACGTAGAGGATAAGGATAAACGATCGTTTGTAAACGTCTCTTGGTCCTTTGGAGTCAAAGTAAACACGTCGCAAGTGGCTGGAAAACAGTGGTTTTCATCGATGTCACGTCCATCGGCGCTAATCCTGTACAGTTCGAACGCCTTGGCAGCTCTAAATAGTACGCGCGCGAGAAAAAGTATCTGCTATGATTGAAGTGTATGCTATTATAGCTTCAAGATGGTCTAAATAGATACGTTAAAACAATGAGATATGAAATTGGCGATTTGCCTTTGACAGTGCTGCTTCCGGCTATCGCAAGGGCAGAAGATCAAATCGCGCGTCTGGACGAAATTGTTCGTCGCAGCCCCGTCAGGCAGGGCTTTACCGAAAGGTCTCACTTCACCGAGGCGGCCGCAAGCATGTGGATCGCAGGCGAGCTTGTCCACATCGAGGATCTCGTTCTCCACGACGCAAATCGGGATGTGCGTACCCCGACCCACGAAATCACCATCGCACATTCGATCCTGAGAGCGCGGCGGCGCATCGAAAAAGCTGACCCTGACTGGGCGACGAGCAGGGCTGGGATCGTAAACCTGGTGGGGCGGTCAGAGGGCTCTGCGGAACGAGAGTCGGTAGGGAAGGGGAGATCGCCCTTGCCCGCCGAACTGACGCTGAACGAAGAGGACAACTGTTTCGCCGCGGAGATGGCCGAAATCGATGCAGTTCTTGATCGGTCGACCCGCGCACTCGAAGCGGTGGTAACGGTGGAGGGCAGCAAGGCGGATCCTCTGATGGTCGGTGAGCTCGTTGTCCGGGATCCGGGATGGGACGAGGAAGGGCGCCTTTCGGCTTGGAGAGCGGTTCTGGCTCAGGCTGACGCCTTGCCGACTACCTTGGCGGCCGCAGTGATATGGGACGCATGGGAAAGCATGGAGCCATTGCAGCGGCAGCATTGGCTTGGTACCCAACTCGTGAATTCATATTTCCGGGTGCGCGGAAAGGTGTCCTCGCACCTGTTTGGCATCTGCTCCGGTCTTAAAGCTGTGCCGCGGGAACGGCGGCGATCACACAATCGCGTATCACGAGTGCTTGCCGGGCTGGATGCAATGGCGAGCAGCGCTGAACTGGCCATGAAGGAAGTCATTCGGCTGGGACAGGCGAGGGAGCACCTCGAGCGAAAACTGAAGGGAAAGCGCTCGTCCAGCAGTTTGCCGCGCGTTGTGGACTTGCTGATGACGCGACCGATCGTGTCCTCGTCGATGATAGTCAAGGAATTGAAGGTTAGCCATCGTGCGGCGCTCGATCTCGTCGCCGAACTCGGCGTTCGGGAAGTGACGGGGAGAGGAAGCTTCCGTGCATGGGGTGTGATTTGATGTGAAGGCGGCAAACATGGTCGGTGCGAGAATTGAACGAATTGAGGCGGTCGCGTCCTCGCGCGTTTAGATGTTTCTGGTCATAGAATTCCTTTTGTTTCGCGGCTCATTCGTGGCGACGCATGTCGCAAACGACACGCATTCGCCGCCGTAAAAATCCGCAGGAGAGGGCGGCAACGTTCATTTGAACTCAGTTAAATAGATCGTCTTGATGCCGTCCGGCGTTAGGCCAGTACGACGCAATTCAGCCTCACAGCGCTCTTGAAGAGCCTCCCTGTCTCCGGGTTGCCCAATTAGATAGACATAGAGATTGCGGACCGCTCCGACGAGCTTTGTCACTTCCTCCAATTTGAGGGCGTACGTTCCCTGGGTGCTTGCTTTCCGATCGGCGATGGGCTCCGGAAGCGCCGAAACCCGCAAAGACTGCCTTCCGGGATAGCATCGCCTGAACCATTGCTCGGCTTCTAGGAGTTGAGCATGGTCGTTCTTGTAGAGCGGGTTGTCCTTCTCCTTGTCGCTTTTGGCTTCTATGACGAAATCGAACAAACCGCTCGTTCGCCACAAAACATCAGGCCCTGTTTTGTGCACTGCTTCCGGCCGCTCGGCGTCAAAACCAAGATATGCTCCAAGGTTCTTTAACGCTTCCTCATATTGGAAAGGGGAGGCGTCGGGCACTAAAGCCGAGACCGCTTCGTTATAAGCAGGAATGAGCGATCCACGACGTTGATATTCGAGGATTCGGCTAACAATCGCCATGGATTGTGGACCAGCCATTGGTCGCGGAATGTAGGCCGGTCGGATGCGAGGTGGGATATGGTTGTTGTTGGTTGCGAAAGCTGACGTCTGAAGTCGCTGACCTTTGTGATCATCATTCATATGGAAAGCGATGCGAGCTGCCAACGAGGAAAGCCATGCCCTTCTCTGACCATCCTGGGCAAGGTCTGGTGAGGAAATCAGGTGTTCGAGTTCTTGAATGGCGCTTTCATACTGTCCCACTCTTTCCAGCCGGAAAGCCCTGCGCTCAGCACCGGCGACCTTCAGCGACAGTTCGTCGATCCCCGGGGGCCGGGTGGCGGCTGCCAACTCTGACGCATGGTAGGCAACCCAATCCGGATCCCTGTTCAAACACTTGAGCATCGTTTCGCCAATTTCCTGATAGCTGGCGACAGCCTCACTCACTTCCTGTCCCACGTTGAGTTGTACCCGGCTGCTCGCGGTCAGATGCTCAAGGTTCTTCTTGCGTCCGATCCATGCAACCAAATCGCTTCCCGTCAGGACGACCACGCAGAAATCGCCGCCCCCCCTAGAGCCGCGCCCTAGGCCCTGCTCGATCCGCTGGGCCAACAACGAGTTGACCGCGGAATCTGCAAGAACACTCGTCCGAAACATATCGTAGTCGGTCGTACCCTGTGGCAGGCCATCCATAATCAGCAGGCGGCAAGACTGACCAGCCAAATCAATGCCGTCGTACCGGTTAGCAAGAACGATCGGACCCTTGAACGATCCGGCCTGCATATCTTTTATACGGTGGCTAACCGCTTCACTTGTCTCTGGATATTCCGCAGTATCCAACCATCCTTTGGCAACGGTCCCGGACGGCGCCAAAATCGCGACGCCGGCGTAACCGGCAATCCATTTCGCGATCTGTTTAACCATCGGTGTGATAGCGACATTGCCGAGCGGCATCAGCTCGGGCACCAAGATCATGCGCTCGCCTACACCCGCGAGCGATGAAGACTGAATCGGTCTGCCAACTGCAGCAGGGGAGGCACCGAATGTGCGAACAATCTCGCTGTCGTCCGAAATCGTAGCAGACATGTAGATCCGGCGTTTAGCGTCATCGAACGTCGGAAGAAGATCAACCGGCGGAAAGGTGGGGGTGATCGTCACCGATTTGCGGCTGAAGAGGCAGTGGCACATGGCCAGATTGTCACGTAGGAGAGGCCATATGTAGGGATCGACGCCCTCGACATGCTGTGAAAGAAATTCCCGAACTTCGGGGACCTTGGACAGCCAAGCCCAGCTGGGGACCTCGATCACGCCGAAGTCCTTCCCCCTCGTGATGTCAGCAAAGGCGCCGCCTCGTCCGACCTCGTCGAACGCGCCCCTGAAACGATCCGCCATCTCCTGATAGACCTCGAGGTGGTCTTTCGATGTGATCGTCAGGCTGAATGCTTTACGAACAGAGGAAAGCGCGACGTGCGCGTCGTCTAAGATGATGCCTCCGACTTTCACTGCCGGTTTGGCGGAACCTCGAACACCAAATTTGCTGCGACCACTGAAAAGGCTCTCGTAGGCCCCCACGAGAACGGCGTTACCATCAAGAAACTCGGAGGCTAAAGGCTGCCCCCTCGTGTAGGGCACCGCGCGGATTCCATATTCAGTCGCTTTGGCAATAACCTGTTCGACGAGCTGGGTAGTTGGTGCGAGATAAAGAACGGGTTCACCGAGTTCATTCATGGTTGATTGTGCCATGAGAAGCGCAACCAGGGTCTTTCCTCCCCCCGTATGCAGTTTTACAACGACATCCTTGTCGTTTCTCCGGGATGGATACCAAGCATCGAGAGCTTCGGCTTGGCTAACATAAAGGTCATTGATCCCGACGGCTTTCGGCAGGGAATGAAAGATATCTCGTGGGGCGACGGGCTTCGGCTTTGCCTTGTCCTCGCGAAGCTTTTTGAAATCGACCACCTCTTGCCCCCCATTTTACCGACAGTTCTGCTTTAACAGATGTATGCCCAAGAGAGAGGCATTGAAAATACCTACTACTTAGAAAGACGTGTTGCAGGTTATTTTTTCGGCGGGCGTTACTGACGCCTAACGATATGGCAGGAGCAGGATGACAAACCATGTTTTCTGCATCCACTAATTCACAGACGTCCAAGGTTGAAAGTCAGAAATCAATTCTGTCCTCTCGCATTTCACCACCAAGGCCAAATAAATACATGGAGCCATAAAATGACAACAGATCGCTCCGCGGCGCACCGTCGATTCGTTGTGTTAGCGCCTCGGCCACCACGCCGACGTGCTTTACGAGTGCGTCCAGATGTTGCTTTGTTGGTTGGTTCCTATCTCCAAGCGCTGCCTTCAGCGCATACAGCCGTTCAAGCGGCGCTGGATGGGTCTCGGATACCGAAAACCGAGGTATGTCGAGAAATCGGGAGCCCAAAAGTTCAATTAAGTGGAGGAAGAGAAATATGTGATAGGCGCCGTTGGAAAGGCGGAGTTTTGCATCTTTATCCGACCCGATGGCTGTAATCGCGTGGAGGTCAGCACTGAATTCTAGATCGTGGTTATAGGTTTTTAGATCCTCCAGATTTTCGGTCGAAGATGCTTCTTCCATATGACCTAGAAGCAAATGACTAAACTCATGCCCGAATGTGAATTCGAGCATGTCGTCTACATCGCGCTTGATAGCAGCGTCCACACTCGCTGGAAGTTTAGCTCGCGGATCGATGTCAAAGTCCTGGGCTTCTGACCCTATCATCGTCCGCAGGGCGATTAAGGCTGCATCAATCCGGTCGCCCATCGGAAATTCATAGTGTGCGCCATGAAAACATACAGTCATGAAATAGAGGAAGTAGCGCAACGCTTCGGAGACGATGATCACCTCGCCTACCAGGGATTTTAAGCAAGCCGCGTTCACTTCCAGGGTTGGGACGTAGCCATATGGGATTGAGCGAGCGGATTTTCGTAAGGCCTTCGGCAGTCGCTCAAGATAGCGTCTCGGAGCCAAATTGACGGTTTCGTAATAGGACGTCAGAGTCCAAGGGCGACCGTTCTGCTGGAATGCACGCTTCCGGTGGGCAAGCACCCTCGTAACTCGAGGAGAATCGGCAACGGAGTTAGCCCGAATTCGCAGCAAGTAGTCATGCGCGCTTCTCAACGACCTCAGCCGGAGAATCTCATTCTTAGAGCAGAAGGGCGCATAAACCAGTTCTTCGTTGCTGAGATCTGGATCGCGTGGTTCGATCCCTGTGACGTAGAACTCGCCACGTTCATCGCCGATGATGAAACCATTCGCGGCGCGGCGCGCTCCGGGAAATTCCTTCAGCCATTTCCGTATTTCGTGCTCTTCCATTGCGAAACGACAACCCTCGTGCCAAGTAGAAAAATACGCAAACTAAAAAGTCCGATAGTAATACGCGAATAAGCCTAACTGCCCGTCTGTAAATCAGGTCGATAAAAAGAGGGTAAGTTTGCCATCAAATCTCTAAGGGCCTCAGTGCTGGCCGCTCCCGAATCTGAGGGCAACAATCTGGACAAATCGGACAATCCGCATTATCTTGGCTGTAGTCAAGAAGGAAGACGAAGATGGTTGCTGTCACCCGTAAAACGCAGATGGGCGCAAAGCTAGAAGTCAATCCAGCTGCGGTAGCCGATGTTCTCAAGGTTCTGGCCCGACACAATCCAGGCCTTTCAAAGCCGGCTCTTGCAGCGACTGGCAGGGTCATGGCCGTGGTCTCTGCGGTAGCAGCGCGCCTTTCTGTCGAGCAACAGCGTCGGATTGCCGACGACGAAACGGAACTCGCCCATATTGTGGAAGCCGCCGTCGCCGAACTGGCTGCGAAGCCAGGTCATGTGCTCGCGGAGGTATCGGTCGAAAAACCTGTGGAGGTCAGCCGAGGTGGTGGTCTGGGGCAATCGGTAGACATTGAGGAAGGGCGCCGCAGGCTCGACGAATTTGCGACGCCAACCCGCATCGAAGACTGGGCCGGTCCGGTCGCCGGTCCGGGCGATATCGAGAAGAAGTTCGGCACGAAGCGATCGACCCTGCACGACTGGCACAAGCGCGGAGCTGTCGTCGGTCTGCTCAGGGGCGAGCGAAAGCATGTCTTTCCCCTGGCTCAGTTTGTGGATGGTCGGCCGGTCGAGGGCATGCCTCAGGTCACCAAAATCATCCGCAATCCGCGTGTAGCGTGGCAATGGTTGATCCAGCCGAAGCCAAGCATAGGCGGAACGCCGCTCGACAATCTCAAGATGGGCAATCTGGACGAGGTTCTGGATGCAGCTGAGCGCGATTTTGGTTGAGCTGAATCGTGAAACTTGATCCCCAAACGGTTCGGGAGCTCGCGCTTGCCTTTCTCCCGCAATCTTATGTCCGCATTATACCTGTAGCCCACATGTCGACCCCGCTTGGCATGGGTTTCGGCCAATCGCGATTCTCGAGCCCCAACCAGATGTTCCGACTGCTTTATGCCGCATATGATCTCGCGACCGCGATTGCGGAGACGATTGTGCGCGACCGCTTCGAGGGGACCCAGGAGCGAGTGCTGGATGAGAGCGAAATCGAGGACTGGTCGGTCACTGAGGTGACGGCCACGGATGCTCTCATTCTTCTCGACCTGCGCACGACCGGCCTCCTGAGGTTGGGCGTCAGCACGGACGCAGCCCGGGGCAAGGAACATCAGGAAGGGCAGAGACTGAGCGAGTCGATCTTTCGATCCTATGCTGTCGATGGATTGCTCTATTCCTCACGCCTCACGGCGGCAGATTGCGTGGCGGTCTACGATCGAGCTGTCGGTGAGAAACTTGTCGCCTCTCCGGCGGTCGAGTTGGTTCGTCAAGCCGACCTGATACCCGCCCTGCGGTCTATCGGGGTGTCGATCCGGGCTGGGCGTTAGGCATGCCCGTTACAGTCACTTCCGCAAACTTCTCGGGGCGATTTACGGCGTTGAATGGCACGAAAACGTTGCCAGCGACACATGCCGACATCATCCGCTCGTTGCTGACCGTCGGCTATCCCAGCCGTCGAGCCGCTGTCCGTACCGTTGGCCCCTGGCGGGAGAAAATGCTGGTCGCGATGGCGACGGGCTATCTGGATGCCTCCTTGAACACGACGGCCTATTTTCGGAGTTTGGAGCAGTCGGAGAAGGTGGGGGTTTCGTTCCTTTTCGGCGAGGCATTCACGCACTGGTATGCTCAGAGTCAGATGAGCGTCCAGTATCTCGTGCATGTCGCCGGTCTTGCCTCCTGCCGATGGGGATCCCCATCGGCTCCGGTCGTGCCGAAGGCTGGCGCAGCGCCTCCTCCTCCAAAATCGCGTCCCGACTTTATCGGCATCAAGCGAAGGGAACGCCACGTGTTCGAGAGTAAGGGTCGCATCCGAGCGCCAGCCGCAAGCACCGTTGCGAAGGCACTGGGGCAGGTTTCGGCGCTTCACACGGTCAACGGACGGGCGCCGACCACGCGCTGTGCAAGCTTCTTCATGTTCAAGGCCGGTGGTGCAGAGGGCAGAGTGCTGGATCCGCCGGCAAAGGGTGACGGCATCACCGTGACGTTTGATCTCTTCGAAGCGATTACACGAGCCTACTCCTTTATCCTCGATCAGCCGGTACTTGATCTATCCGATCAGGTTGGTGCGGGTTATGTCGGCCGCGAGATCGATGATGGTGTGTTCTTGGGTATCGACAAGGAAATCCTTGCCTTGGTACAAGAGCGGCCCCCGACTGAAGCAACGCGTCGCAGGCGTGTCGCCCAGGTCTTCTCTGCCCTTGAAGATCGGTCGCAGAACTATGCGGGTCGGCAGGATAGAAGTGTTTCGTCCGGCCTTGACGGGGTCCTGCTTCTTGACCGCCGTTCGCCGCGCGCCCTTCGACGCTTCCGGACGCAGGGTTAAATGGCCGACTTTATGTCGGGGTGTTGGTTTCACCTCCTGACCAGCAATTTCATGTGATTTACGACAACCCTATAATTCCATCAGAGATGCTCGCTCCATGACGACCCTTCTCGGCCTCACCTATATCTCAAATGAAAAAGTGCCGCTCGCGGACCTGGACGACTATGTAACCGTCCACGTGCCGAGTGCTGGGTTTGATCAGCACCTCGGAAATCATTCACCATGGTTTTGGTCGATCGATAGGAGAGGCGGCGGCGTGGATTTCAAGCAAGGGAAATATGACTATTGGGTGCGCCGGGTCGGTTCCAACCAACCAATAGGTTTTCCGGTGCTGACATCGACCTCAAAAGAGGAGGGCTGGATCTCAGTCATGGACGGCCGACATCGCATAATGGCAATTGTCGATAGCGGTCGGCAGGCCTTTGCAGCGAGACTTCCCAGACCAATGCTGGGAACGGCGCAAATGATAATTCCAGGCCTCGAAATCTTTGATCTGTAGACTACAGACGGCGCCGAGGCGCCCCCTGTCAGACTCCTCCGTCGACGACCATCGAAGTCGGGAAGCCACCATGAGGCTTCGCAATGAACGCTAGGCGCGCTTTGCGGAGTGGCCACGTCTTATCTCGCCACCAGTAAAACTCCAGATGCGATCTGCCCTGCGCGCGGATTTCCGACTCGATATCGCGGCTCTCACGTGAACCCGGGACAGCAAGAAAAGTTCCCGTCACGATGCAACGGGTGCTGCCCCTTACAGTGGCCTCGGTGTCGAAGACGGCGTCGCTGATGCAAACGCCCATGAAATCCCTGCTGCGCTGGCCTTTAGGGGTCTCAATGATGAGATCACCAGACGTGCGGTCAAAGTAGATTTTCACTCGGCTGCCGATCTCAGGTGGCTGACGAGAGACGTGCGGTATATCCATTTTCTACTCCTCTGGAGACTGCGTTGGCACCTGTGGGACGGTCGCAAACACACCCGGGGAGCTGTCTTGCACCGCCGGTAGGTCGAAACGCGGATCAGTGAGATCGAGCGCGCCAGACCGCATCAGAGGCTTCTCGAGCCGATCGAATATCCATTTATCTGCCTGTGACGTGAGCGCCATATGCGGTTTTCTCATGATGGCGCGCCGCGGATTGAGATTGCCGCCACTGCCGGCGTTCAGATTGCGTTGAGTTGGCGCAAAAGAATCCGGACCAAGTTCGATCATCATATCGACCATGGACACGTCTGCCGAAAGAGGTCCGTTAATGACACATTGGCCCGAGCGATGCCTGAAACCACTCCCTAAGTGCGACGATGTCAGCTCTTGTTTCTAACCCAATAGCGCAGGCAAAGTGATAGGCATCTCCGGCAAGCTCCCCGGAAAAAGGCGCTATCAGCAAGCCCGCAGCAAGCGCATCCGCTACCAGAACCCGGCTGGCTATGACCACGCCTTGTCCCGCGATAGCCGCCTGGACGGCTAGCATGCTATCGGGAAAGCGGGGTCCGACACTGGTGTCGACGTCGGCCACACCGGCCTGCGCGCACCAGCGCAACCAGTCTGGTTCCGGCGAGGGCCGGTTTCGTCCGTCGATATGAATCAGTATAGCGCGCCGCAGATCATCAGGGTGGGACAGACCGAGCCGTGCGCTACAAACGGGTGTCATCACGTCACGGCAAAGGTAGGTACTGACCACGCCGGGGAAGGGACCACGCCCGTAACGTATTGCAGTCTCGACACCACCCGCCCGCAAGTCCTCGACGGAGTTCGACGTATGCAGCCGGAGATCGATCATCGGAACAGCCTGGCGGAGCGTGTCCATCCGCGGCACCAGCCAGTGGCTGAGAAAAGCAGTGGTGGATGAGAGGGTGACTGTCGTCGGGGTCGTATCTGCCAGCAGTCGCGTGACTGCTCTTTCGATTTCGCCGAAACCAGAGGCCGTCGCCTCGTACAGGGTCTTGCCCTGCGGCGTTAACGTCACCGCTCTCGGCGACCGGTCCAGGACGCGCAGGCCCATATGGGCTTCGAGTTGCTTGATCTGATGGCTGATGGCCGTCGGCGTCACCGAGAGTTCTTCAGCCGCCGCCTTGAAACTCGCCCGCCGTGCAGCGGCTTCGAAAGCGCGAAGGGCGGACAATGGCGGCAAGCGAGAGCGACTCATGCTGAATCCAGTTCACCTTGAAGCTGAGTAATTTGACTTTTTCTATTTGTATAAGCGGCTGTACAGTGCTGATCGTCAAACCCTATCAAAATAAACTCATTCAAGGCAGCAGGGAAAATGGTCGAACTGGTCGCAGGTCTCATTGATGTCTTCGCAGACGCGCCATTGACCGGCAATCCGCTCGCGGTGGTGCAGGACGCCGACGACCTTACCGATGATGTGATGCGGCGGATCGCCGGTGAATTCAATCAGGCCGAGACCACCTTCATACTTCGGAGCGCACGTGCCGATTGGAAACTGCGGTCGTTCACCGCAAGCGGTGCGGAAGTGTTCGGTGCGGGCCACAACGCACTCGGTGCGTGGCTCTGGCTAGGAGAACATGGGAATCTCGGTTCGCTGACGACCGCCCGGACCTTTCAGCAGGAGATCGGTCAGGATGTTCTGCCGATCGAGCTCGAATTGATCGGCGGTCGCGTCCACGGCCGCATGCGCCAGGCGCCGCTGCGCTTGTCGGACCCGCTCAGTGATGTCGCGCCTCTCGCCGACGCCCTTGGCCTCGGTCTGGGCGACATTCTGTCAGAACCGCCGCCACGTCCCGCTGACACCGGCGCGGCTCATCTGATGGTGCGCGTTCGCAATGCCGGCACGGTTGACGAGGCGCGACCCGATGCCGGCAAGCTCCTCGCCGTTCTGAGAAAGACGGCGGCGGAAGGCTGCTATGTCTATGCGTTCGATGCCGAAGCACCGAACACTGCCTACGCCCGGTTCTTCAATCCAACCGTTGGCCTGTGGGAAGATTCTGCGACCGGAACCGCCGCTGGCCCTCTGGCGGCGTATCTTGCAGCCACGGGAAACCTCAGGAACAACGAATTGGTGATCGAACAAGGTACCAAGATGGGCCGCCGCAGCATTCTGCATATCCGGCTGAAGCCCGAACCGGAACTCTCCGGGACAGGCATTGTCGTGTTGAGAGGCGTGATCCGGCTTTAATGCTTGCACCCGGTCCTAGCGCCCGTACCGATCCTTCAAACTCCAGCAAGCCGGCGCTGTGACGTCTCCTGGTTCTGGGGCGACGACTTTATCGTGCTGCCGCCCTTTATGCGAGCCAACGGCGCTCTCTTCCTCGAACACGTGATGCCAATTCTTTAGGATCGCGGCATTTTCCATAACGACTGTACCGGCGGCGCCGACGCGAGACTTTTGCCCTGCCGCTCCCCAAAGCCAGTACGTGATGGCCCGCAGCAAAAAATCTGCATTTGAACAACTTAGAAAACTCACTTTGCTTCCTCGTGCCCATAAAAGAGAACAACATTTCATGACTTTATACATAGATTTTATAGACTGGCAGGCTCAGGCTCGTTTTAAGTCCATACCGTAAGGCACGCGGAAAACGAGGTTCACCCTACAATTGCGACGAGGAGGTTGGATGACAGCCAACGGTCTGTCCATTCTGGTGCGTTCAATTCGAGAGACGCCCTTCTCCTCGGCTCTCATTTCCTGGACGCCAAACGCAACGTCGTGGCAGCCGGGAGGGCGGAGGGATCGTGAGTAAGCAAGCTGTCTCTACCACCATTGGTCATTCAGTTCCGTCGTATCGCCCGTTCGCGCTCCTCTCCGCGTTCGCCGTTCGAGTGGGGCCGCTTGTGGTGCTCGTCACCGTTTGGCAGGTGGCATGTGATTTTGGAGCCGTGCGACCCGTGTTGCTGCCGGCCCCATCAACCATCGTTCGCACCATATGGAACATGACATTGAGTGGGGAGCTTGCCGAGCATGTGGCGGTAAGCAGCGCCCGTGTGCTCCAAGGATTCGGCATCGCCGCTGTGCTCGCCCTCGCGCTTGGCATCGTTATGGGGCTCATCGGGCCGTTGAACCGGCTGGCTGATCTAATGGTGCAGGTGTTAAAACCCATCCCGCCTATTGCCTGGATCCCGCTGTCCATCCTGTGGTTCGGTATTGGGGAGGAGGCCAAAATTTTCATCATCGTCCTCGGCGCCTTTTTTCCCATTTTAGTAAGCACTCTTGACGCTGTCCATCAGACTGATGTCCGCTATGTGGAACTAGCTCGGGTGCTGGAAGTGCCACGGCTCAACTTCATCCGTCAGGTGATGATCCCCGGCGCCCTGCCGCAGATCATGTCGGGGCTCAGGCTCGGCATCACCATGTCTTGGATGTGTGTTGTGGCAGCCGAGCTGATCGCAGCATCGAGTGGCATCGGATTCCTCATCATGGACGGCCGCGTAATGTCGAATGCCAGCGTTGTGCTTGCGGGAATGATTACCCTCGGCGTCCTTGGCAAGCTGACCGACGATGCCTTACGCTTCGCTGAGCGACGTCTGGTGCGCTGGCGCGCCGGCTTCAGCGGGTTATGAGGGGTGATATGACCGCTGCCGCATTCCCTACAACACCCCCCGCCGCTACCGATCATACGCTGCTGGTCCAGGGCGTCTCCAAAAGCTTCAGTCGGCCTGACGGGTCGGAAGTGCGTGCTCTGGACCATGTGGATCTCGTTGTACGGGACGGCAGCGTCACCTGCATCATCGGTGCAAGCGGCTGCGGCAAGAGTACCCTGTTGCGCATCGTCGCTGGCTTGGAACCACAGTTCGGCGGGACGGTGCTGCTGGGCGGTCGGCCGCTGAAGGGACCGGGCCTCGACCGAGGCATCGTGTTCCAGGACCACCGCCTCGTTCCCTGGATGACGGTGGAGGCGAACATCGCCTTCAGTCTCCACCGTTTGCCCAAGGCGGAGCAGCGGCGAGTCGTGACTGAGAAGTTGAAGCTGGTGGGCCTTGAAGGATTTGGGCGGTCCTATCCGCACCAACTGTCCGGTGGTATGGCGCAGCGCGTCGCCATCGCGCGCGCGCTTGCGCACCAGCCGGAGTTGCTGCTGCTGGACGAGCCCTTCGGTGCGCTCGATGCGCTGACCCGCCTCCAGATGCAGGACGAGGTGCTGCGCATCCGCCATACTGACAATCTGACCACCGTGCTCATCACACATGACATCGAGGAGGCCATCTATCTCGCAGACGAGATCGTGGTGTTCTCTGATCGTCCCGGCCGTGTACGTGCGCGGTTTACCGTGGAGCTGCCCCATCCGCGCGACCGCGGCGATCCCGCCTTCGCCCGTCTGCGCCATGAGTTGCATGCCCAGTTTTTCCACCACCGCAATTAGCTCATTTTGAAAGAAAGTCGTCCAAGATGCTAAAAAACATTGCCAAAACTGCCACTGCCTTGGTCGCCGCCGCACTTCTCTGGTCCGGTTCCGCTGCAGCGGAGACCGTAAACATTGGATTCATGCCGTTCGTGCCTTATTCCGCCATCCTGCTGGCCAAACAAAAAGGTTGGGTAGATGAGGAGTTTACCAAGGCCGGCTTGAAGGACGTGGAGGTAAAGTGGCACCAGTTCGCGGGCGGTCCGCCGGTGAACGAGGCCTTCGCCTCGGGCGCTCTCGACATTGCCGCGCTGGGCGACACGCCCTCCCTCATCGCCTTCGCCAATGGCATCGATACTCGCTTTGTAGGCCTCGCCTGCAAGGGGGCCAAGGCTGAGGCGCTGGTAGTGCTCAAGGACAGTTCGGTGAAGACAGTGAAAGACTTGAAGGGCAAGAAGGTCGCCACCCTGCGCGGCGGCAATGTACATGAGCTGCTGGTGCTGGTGCTGGCCGAGGCCGGCCTGAAGATTTCCGACGTGGAGTTTCTCAATCTTGGCCTGCAGGACATGGGCATCGCCCTTACCAAGGGCGACGTCGATGCCGTCCTGGTGTGGGAACCGCTACTTACCAAATTGGACAGCGAGGGTGTCTCGCGTACCCTGCGAGACGGCGCCGGCCTGAAGAGTAACCTCAACCCGATAGTCGCCTTAGGCAGCTTCGCCGCCAAGCATCCGGATGTGCTGAAGGCATATTTGCAGGCGGTAAAGCGCGGGGCCGAGGCATTGCGCTCTGATCCGGCCGGTTCAGCCCAGGTCCTCGCGCCGGTAGTGGGCCTGACGCCAAAGCAGACTGAGCTCGCCTTCTCCCGTTTCGAGTGGAAACCGACCGTAACCGAGGCGGATCAGGCAGAGCTGGCGGATTCCGTGAAGTTCCTCCTGGACAACCACTTCATCAGGCAAACCTTCGAAGTATCCAACTTCGCGGATCAGGCCTTTTTCAATTTCTAACGCGAGGCAGAGGATGCCCGAGAAAATCAGGTCAAATGCGTTTCTTATGAATACCACCGGTCACCTCGTTCCGAGGCTTTGGCGGCATCCGGAGGATCAGACCCGGAACTATTGCGATCTTGATTTTTCGACCAAAAACGCACGTTCACGCGACTTGGGTCTGGTCAGCAATACGAACACGCGTTCAGCGAAATGAGAAGGGTATGTTGATGGGCGTTCGCCAAGTATTCGGTCTTGGGCTGATGATATCAGACCCAATCACTACGGCAGATCTTGTTACGGTCGCCCGAACGGCTGAAAAGGCTGGGTTCACGACACTGACTATCGGGGGCAGGGAAACCATCCTGGATCCAACAACAATCCTGGCCGCGCTGGCGGCCAGGACCGAGCAGATCGGGCTGGTTGCGGCGGTGAACGTCGATACGGCTCTGCCTTATGATTTTGCACGCCGTCTGGCGTCTCTTGATCACCTCTCGAGTGGACGGGCAGGCTGGAAGCCATATTCGACTGCCGATGAGCCTGACGAAGCCCGGATCGCGGAGTTCGTGCATGCCGTCAGCCACCTCCTGGATAGCTGGGATGACGATGCCGCCGTTTACGACAAGGAGAGTGGAATTTATGTCGACATCAGCAAGGTTCATCGGCTCGATCACATCGGGGAATATTATAGGGTAGCTGGCCCGCTCGATATACCACGCGCCCCTCAAGGTCGACCGGTCCTGGTTCGAGAGGTCCTCGCTGCCGATCTTGCCGAAGGCGCATGGCCCACGGCGGACATCATTGAAATCGTTCCGGTCCCCGGTCAGAGCACGAACAAGCCCCTCGCACCTCGTGCCGAGGGAAATACCACCCTCCTAAGTATCGTTGCAGACACTGGCGATCTCGCGTCGATGCATGCACTGCTCAACGATGGGGACGTTGATGGAGCGACTGTCCGTGTAGCGCCACGGATCGATGCCGTCGCGCGGGCGGCGAGAGATATTGGGTTATGGTCAAAGCCGCGCGGAAGCAATTTGCGTGACACGCTTGGGTTATCCCGTCCGGAAAGCCTGTTTGCCCTTAGAAGAAATGGAGTTTCCGCATGACCAGCCGTCCTCTCGCTCTTCTGGTCAATCCCCTGCTGTGCGGCCACCACGAGGCAGCCTGGCGGACGGAACGCGCACAGCCCGAGCGGATTCACAGTCTCGATTACTTCCAGCAACTCGCCCGGACTGCCGAACGTGGACGATTCGACGCCGTGTTCATGGCCGACTTTTTCATCTTCAATCCTGCGGTCATGTACAGCCCGCGTTGGGAAGTCGAACCCGTCACGCTCTTGTCTGCGGTCGCTCAAGCAACCGAGAATCTCGGTTTCATCGCCACGGGCTCGGCGATCTTCTCCGATCCGGTTGAGGTCGCCCGGGTCTTTTCGACCTTCGACCATGCCACTGGAGGCCGCGCTGCCTGGAACATCGTGACCTCGGGCGAGCCGGCGGCCGGTGCCAACTACGGCCTCGATAAGCCGATCCCCCATGCCGAGCGCTATGAATTGGGCGCGCGCAACACAGAACAGGTGCTCGCATACTGGGACGGCGCACCGGTCCCCGACGATGTTGCACCGATTGCCCGTCCGGTCCAGGGCCGCCCGGTTCTGGTGCAGGCCGGGTCTTCCGCCACGGGGCGAGATTTCGCGGCCCGTTTCGCCGAACTGGTGTTTAGCGCCCAATGGAATTTCGAAGCTGGCAGGGACTTCAGAAATGACCTTAGGCGCCGCGCCGTGACGCATGGCCGAAACCCCGATGATGTGCGTCTTATCCTGGGCCTCAGCTTTGTCATCGGCTCCACCGAGGCAGAGGCCCGCAGCAAGAAGAAGGCGCTTGACGACTTGATCCTGCCCCACGCCTCACATGGCTGGTTACAGAGTTTCGGTATCGACCTGACCGCGTTCGATTTCGACGAGCCCCTGCCGCGGACACTCGGGAACATCGATCTGTATGAGGGCATCAAGAGCCGCTTTTCGGTCATTTCATCCCTGGTTGACAGCACATCGCCACTAACCATCCGGCAACTGGCCAGCGCCTTGGCCGGAAGCCGCGGCCATCATCTTGTTATCGGCACGCCGGAACAAATCGCTGATGCGGCAGAAACCTGGTTTGTGGGAGGGGCGACGGACGGATTTATGGTGATGCCCCATGAATTGCCTGCGGAATTCGAGTTGTTTGTGGACGAGGTCATCCCGATCCTGCGTCGTCGAGGCCTCGTGGATCGCGATTATCGTGGACATACGCTTCGCGAGAACCTTGGGCTGCCCATCAGCCCGCCCGCGCCGTCATGGGCATTCCAGACATGAATATCGAACAGGGTTCCACCGGACAGCGGCGGCACAATTCCGAGCATGTTCGGGATACGCACGTCTTTAAAGACCTGTCAGTCGATTACGGACTTGCAAGCGGCGTGCAGGGCTCGCGTTCGCATCCCATGATGGTGGGCCTGTCATGACATATCCTTCGCAAATCCCCAACATCTCGACGCTGTTTGACCTTTCCGGTCGGAGGGCCGTCATCACGGGCGGCGCTCGGGGGATCGGGCGCGCTATCGCTGACGGCTTCTTAGAAGTGGGAGCTGATGTCGTCTGCATCGACCGTGGATGGGAAAGCTCTGACCTCCCGGCCGATAACCGGCAGATTGTCACGGCCGATCTTAGCGACCGTAGCGACCTGAAGCGCGGATTCGATGAAGCTGTGGAGCGACTGGGGGGCCAGATCGATGTCCTTGTCAACAACGCAGGCATCTGGGACGACACGCCGTCGCTCGATATGGAGCTTGAGATGTGGGACAGGATCATCGAGGTCAATCTGACTGCGGCCTTCGCGCTGAGCAGGCATGCAGCCAGGCTGATGCTTCCCCGAGGCCGCGGACGAATAATAAACATTGGCTCCATCCGCAGTCTGAGGGGAGGCCACAATGCGGCTGCCTATGCAGCCAGCAAGGGAGGGATCGCCTTGCTCACTCAGACCTTGTCGAATGAATGGGCACCTTCAGGACTAAGGGTCAATGCCATAGCGCCCGGCGCTATGGTCACCGCCCTGACTGAAAAGCTGCGCCACGATCCTGAAGTGGTCACCCGCTTCATCGAGCGCATCCCTGCCAGAAGATGGGGATCGCCCGCCGATGTGGCGGGCCTGGCGATCTTCCTGGCCAGCGACGCCTCCGATTATGTCACTGGTGCAATCATCCCCTGCGACGGGGGGTTCCTTGCCGGTTAATCGAGCGAAACACGTTTTTCTGGAAAAGCAGAGACCGGACCAAAGGAAAACAGGAACTGATGAAGTGGTCTCAATCCACGCAGCGCTGGCTCGTTCGAGGCGAAACGGTTCAACAGGAACGCCGGTAAAGTTTCATTCTCAACACGTGGGAAGAAAATCTTGAAGCAAGTAGAAGCTGATGAATTCGATTTCATCGTCGTCGGAGGAGGATCCGCTGGCGCTGCCGTCGCTGCAAGATTGGCTGAGCGTGCGGACTTGCGGGTTCTGCTCCTGGAAGCTGGTCGACAGCAGTCCGGCATCCGGTTCCGGCTGCCGATATTGACTCCGTTCGCGCTTGCGAAAGAGGATGCAGTCTGGAACTTCACGACATTGCCTGAACCCGGCCTCAATGGCAGGGAACTTGTCTGGCCGCGCGGCAGGGGACTTGGGGGTTCCTCTCTCATCAATGGCATGCTCTGGGTACGGGGAGACCCGGTGGAGTATGACCTCTGGGCTGCCTCAGGCTGTACCGGCTGGTCTTATGGCGATCTGCTGGATTTCTTCAAGCGCAGCGAAACATACATTCCCGGTGATCCGGCGAGCAGAGGGCAGCGCGGGGCTGTGACGGTTACCAGGCACCGTCCAGCAGATCCTCTCTCTGATGCCTTCCTGAAGGCTTGCGGTAACATGCAGGTATCACAGCAGGATGATTACAATGCGGGTATTTCGGAAGGCGCAGGCTATCTCCAGTTCAACCAGCGCCGGGGATTGCGTCATGGCACAGACCGTGCCTATCTCTCGCCCGCCAGCAGGTGTGCTAACCTGACCATTCGCGAAGGCGCTGTTGCAAACCGCATCCTCTTCGAAGGGAAGAGAGCGATCGGGGTGGAGTATCGCGCGGCTGATGGCCTGAGATGTGCCATCGCACGGCGGGAGGTCGTTCTATCCTGCGGCACCGTCCAATCCCCGAAGCTGCTTGAGCTTTCGGGTATAGGGGACGGTGAGGTGCTTGGCCGGGCAGGTATCGTGCCACTGGTGCACCTCCCGGGCGTCGGAGAAAATCTGCGCGATCACCTTAATGTGCGCGTCGGATTTCGTACCCGTTTCCGCGGCACCCTGAATGATGTCCAACACAGCTACGTCTGGAAGGTACGCGCCATGCTTTGCTGGCTTGCGCGAGGCGGCGGTCCCCTATCTACCATAGGGGCGACAGCCCATGCATTTGTGAGAACCCGGTCGGACCTCGAACGGGCGGACGTGAAAATCCAGATGCTGCATTTCAGTGCACCCCACAATACCGGAAATATCAGCGGACGTCTGGATGAGTTTCCCGGCTTCAGCATCTCGACGTTCGTCCTGAGGCCGAATTCGACGGGTTCCAGCCACATCCGGTCGGGCGCCGCCGCGGAGCCGCCGGCGATCGTTGCGAACTACCTTTCACACGAGGAGGATCTCCGCTCGATGCTCGGTGCCTTTCGATTCATCAACAGAATTGCCTCGGATTCGGTCTTTGATGATCTTATGGTCTCACGGGACAACGACCTCGCGGGTCTGCAGAGCGATCAGGACATCCTGGAATGGGCAAAAACAACCGGTCTGACGTCCTACCATCCCATCGGAACGTGCAAGATGGGTACGGATTCCGCAAGCGTCGTCGATCCGAGACTGAGAGTGATCGGTGTTGACGGACTGAGAGTCGTTGATGCGTCCGTCATGCCGACAATGCCATCCTCCAACACGCACGGACCCACCGTCATGATTGGGGAGAAGGGGGCGGCAATGATCCTGGAGGATAGTTTGTCGTGATAGTCGTTCGACATTGACAGGTTCAGCGTCTGTGGGTGCCGCCCAAATTCAGAAGGAGAATATTTTGATCCGAGACCTGGACCTGGTTCGCAATGACTTTTCTGTTTGATTAGGGATGATTGGTAACGTTCTGCCTAATTTCCTGCAATGCGTGTTAGCCATGCATCCAGGAGGCGTGCGATCGTCTCGGGTTGCTCTTCTTGTACGAAATGGATCCCAGCGCCTGCTGCTTCTATTTCCAAATTACGGATGGTAACCTGACTCCACTTCAATATGGCATCGGTGAGTAGAAAACCAGGTTTGAATGTCAGCAGTAGCTTGGGAGTATCGCTCGTATTGAGCCAGTTTACCGCCTGTTCCAGGAATGCCACAGTGCTTGCTGGCTCGCCATCCACAGGAAGATTGCGTGGTCCTGCGAGTATCGCCTTGCGCGAGTGCGGCGTCGGAAACGGCGTTTGGTATTGCCTTAGGTCCTCCGGCGCCAAAGGGGTAAGGAAAAACCAGGGGAAAAGCTCAGTCAGGAAGCGGTTTTCCTGCTGAACGAAGATTTCACCTTCGCCCGGTTGGCGCAGCTTCGCCCGGCGGGTGACGAATTCCGGTGACAGATCCACCGAATCAATGTTCCGTAACACTGGCTCGAAAAAGGCCACGGCTCGGACGCGGTCTGGATTCCGGCTGGCCCAGTTTAGTCCAAACGCTGCGCCATAATCCTGCAGAACCAGCGTCACATTCCTTAGGTCGAGGGCGTCGAACCAAGCGTCAACGTAACGCTGCTGATTCTCCAATGTGTATTCGATATCAGGCTTGCTAGATTGGCCGTACCCGATCAGATCGACGGCCAATAGCCGACCGTGTCCATGGAGACGGCGGAATATGTGGCGCCACAGATAGGAACTCGTGGGATTGCCGTGGAGAAAGACGATTGGCGCACCTGAACCATGTTCAACCGTGTGGATTTGCAGGCCGAATGCCGGCACATCATACGCTTTCGCGCCGTCACCAAAGGCGGAATGTGGTGATTTCTCAGTCATGTGACGGTGTTCCTTCAAGCCGAAACGAAGAACTGAGGGTCGGGAAGCACGTTCAATGCTATGGTCAAACGATTGCCGTAGGAGAAGAAAGCAGAGACTTCCAGCACCTCCAGAATCGCGGGTTCGCTGAAGCCAATTGCTCGGAGCCGGGCGAAGTCGTCACTGCCCACACTATGGGGCGTAGTGGCCAGCTTCTGCGCCAAATCGGCCAGCGCTCGCTCGCGTGGTGCCAACGTCACATCATTATGGTTTCGAGCAATCCGGTCCGCCAACACACGATCTCCAAGGGCGGCTGCCAACGCCGGGCGGTGGTTGAACACGCAATAGCTGCAGCCTGTCGCTACAGACGTCACGACTGCGATCAACTCACGCTCGGATGCGCTGAGATGGCTGTTGCTCTGGTCGAACAGGTGCTCATAGAAGGCCATAATACGCAGAGCGGTACCCGGATTGGCAGACAGCGCCGTCAGGAAATTCGGGACAAAACCGAACTTCTTTCGAATCCTCATATGGATGTCGCGCAATTTCTGGGGCAGTTCGTCCTCTGTCGGAACGCGAAGACGCGAAATGGGCTCTTCCAACTGCCCGGTCGATACGGGAGATGAAGTGACGGAATGGGGCGCTGTTGCCTGGCTCATAATGGAAAGTCTCCCGATTGTGGGGTTGAAGTCGAGATCGCTGTTAAAATCCCTTTGCGGCGACTACGTCCCCGATCGCCACGATGCGTCGAGTAGCAATGAGTCCGCCACGCCAACGAATCTTGCAAAGATCGCCATGTCATTCGGCGGCTTGCGCTGCCGGAGGAAAGACGCCGAGATGGATCTGGCCAATGAGGTCGTGGGTCGCGTCGCTGTTCGGCGGATGGAAGGGGCCGGAACGGACGTCGCGCGTCAGCCGCTCCAGTTCGTTTCGACGGAGCAACGAGCTAGCGCCGGCAACCTTGCTGGCGCGATCAACGATCCGGAGTGCCCCATCGACAGCGTGCTGTTTGGCGCCAAGCAATTTGGTTGGCCAGAGTAGCCCGTGATCCACGCCCTCGGTCCATTCCGCCGCTACGCGGCTGAGAAAAGCCCAAATACTATCGAGTTCTATAGAAGCCTTGGCGATTTCGACCTGTGTTTGCGGATGATGGGCATAGGTCCGACCGGAGAGTGCCGGAGAAACGCGGGATTTAGCCGTTTCCACCGCGATGTCGAACGCGCGATTGGCAATGCCGTAGTACACAGCACCGATCGGAAGAACAGCCGAAGCAATGATGCCGTCAACAAAAGGATCGTTCGGCGGGCCGGCTGGAAGCACGCGCGTTACATAAGGTTTTGCCGCGATCACTCCCTCCAGGATTGTATCATCACTCCGCGTCGCGCGCACGCCATGCGAATCCCAGGTTTCTCGTGTGTGGTGCCCGGGATCCTGCCGGCGAATAAAAGCATGGACAATTTTTGGTGTGGCTGGATCGCTTGCATCGAGTGCATGGATTCCGAGCCAGTCCCAGACGGGTGAAAGAGAGGTAAAAATCTTCCGTCCGTGAAAGCGGTAGCCACCGTCGGCGAGTGGTTCGGCCACCACGTTGGAGCCTGCGAGGCCAAGATCGTTGCCTGGCTCGCCATGGCCGGCTGCAAAGATCCGACCCGCTGCCGCCTCTTCGAGGATCCAGTCGGTTGAGTGATCGCCACGGCGCCAGAGATAAGCAGCAGTACCGATCCAATAGAGGTGCATGTTGATTGCCAGTGCCGTGGCGGGTGCATGATAAGAAAGCCGCGCCTGTTCGGCCAGTACCTGTGACAGGGTCAGCCCCCGGCCCCCGAATTCCACCGGCAGTGCTGCCTGTAGGTACCCGACTGCTTTGAGATCGGCGAGATCCTCAAAAAAGAAGCGGTTTTCCCGGTCATAATCCGCAGCGCGACTTTGAAAAGTGTGAAGCAAGACTTCATCAAGGAGATGTTGGCCTGCCTCCAATTTTGTATCAAGGGAATAAGTGCCCATACTGATCCTTTAGTCCTCCTTGAGTCTTAAACGGACTATTGGAAAATCGGTTATTATGAGAAGAATTTATCATCCGGAAGGATCCCCAAAGATATAGTGACCCTGTTGGTGTGATTGAACCAGGAAGCTGTTTCAACAGCCTCCAATAATTCTTCATCGGAAAGCTCAAGATCCCTGAGCTTCTCGAAGTCGGCTTGCGAGATAGTTTTGGGGCTTAGAGTCACCTTGACCGCCAAATCAGCTAAAGCCCGCTGTCGCTTTGACAAGTCGGCGAGATGGTAGTCGAGCGCGACCCGACGAGCAAAACCCGGATCATTGAGCAGGTCGCCAAAGGCGCGCGTGTGATGAATCTCGCAAACGCCACATCCGTTCGTCGCTGAGACAACCACGGCGATTAACTCGCGATCCTGTAGCGGCAACCGCCTGCCCGTCGCCGCGAACAGATGCTCGAAATGACCGGTGAAGCGGCGAGCTGTGTCAGGATTGAGCGAAAGCGCCCGAACCCAGTTCTCATGGTGGTGACGATCAACTAAAGCCTGAATATCTTCAGGCAGTTCGGATTCGTCCGGAATGCGCAAACGGGAAATCCGCTGGCTCCGAGCCAGCCCGTCGATCGTTGTCATGCCATTCTCCGTCGATATTGAGGGGGCGACTGAATAAACGGAAGTCAGTTCTCTATTAATATTGTCTATTAAAAATATAGACGAACTAGACGAATCTAATTTCGCACGCGTGGGGAGAAAAACTTTCTCATCGCCGTTGCTTGGGGCACTGTGTCGTCATTTCACGATGTCTTGAAGGCTGACGCGGTCGATCGTCGTGAGCACGGCAATCACAATAACAACGCCCTTGACGATTTCCTGGGTGAACGTGCTGACGCCAGAAACGTTCAGGCCGTTGCTCAGGATAGTGATAAGCGCGACCCCGAGCAGGGTGCGCTGTGCGCCGCCGACCCCGCCTGTAAGTGCCGTGCCGCCAACGACGATTGCAG
This sequence comes from Neorhizobium sp. NCHU2750, assembly GCF_003597675.1. Classification (NCBI taxonomy): domain Bacteria; kingdom Pseudomonadati; phylum Pseudomonadota; class Alphaproteobacteria; order Hyphomicrobiales; family Rhizobiaceae; genus Neorhizobium; species Neorhizobium sp. NCHU2750. The sequence goes on from NZ_CP030831.1 coordinate 84,056, forward strand.
CGACTGTGTCGAGAAGATACCCGTCCCCGATTGAGGGGGTAGCGGAACCCAAACGCGACAACAGAAAGAACCCACCGATCGCAGCGAGTGTGCTTGAAAGCACAAACGCATAGGTCTTGTAGCGGTTGATAGCGATGCCGCTCAGTTTCGCGACACGCTCGCCAGCCCCTATCGCGACGATGTACCGGCCGAACCGGGTATGGGACGTTGTCAGGCTCAGCACGAGCCAAAGCAGCAGCGAAAGGAGAAGGACGTTGGGCACCCGCGGGATTATCTGCCCGTTGGCGAGCATCGAAAAGTCGTCGTCGTTGACGAACAGGGCAGTGCCATCAAGCACGTGCAGCATGATGCCCGTAAAGATGGAACTGGACGCAAGAGTTGCAATGAACGACGGCAGCCGCAGGACTGTCGAAAGAACGGAATTGAGCAGGCCGGCAGCGATGCCGAAACCGAGCACGGCGAGGAGGGCCGTTGTGTAACCCGTGCCAAATTTCTGCAGGAGAACGGCGCTGATCGCGGAGGCGAGCGCTGCGACAGCAGCAACGGAGAGGTCGATGCTGCCCATTAGCACGATGAAGGTCGCGCCGAGCGAGATCAAGAGCAGTGGCCCGGCCTGGGCTCCCATGACCGTCAGGTTGAGCGGCGACAAGAATGCGGGCTGCTGGAAAGCGAAGTAGCCAATAAGAATGAGAAGCGCCGATGCTGGCAGCCAGGTCGCCCGGTGTTCGCGCGAAACGATGGCCGTTGCAACACGCGCCTTCCAGGTTTCTATTTTGCCGGTTGCCTGCGGAACTTCAATTTCACTAATCTGCTTCGGGATCATAGGAATCTCTTCAAGGCGCAACAATCGGCGTCTTCTCGTTCGAGGCGGGACCAATCATATCGGCGACAAGGGCGTGCTCGGTCGTGAGCGTTTGGCGGTTGTCGATATCGCTGACGATCCGACCATCTCGCATGATCAGTATCCGGTCGCTGAGCGAGATCAGCTCCGGGAGATCATCTGTAACGTAAAGGATCGAGGTGCCATGAGCGGTAAGATCTCGCAAAAGCGCGTAGATTTCACGCTTGGCTCCCACATCCACGCCAGCGGTTGGATTCTCTATCAGAAGCAGCACCGGCTCGCGATGGATCCAGCGCGCCAATGATACCTTCTGCTGATTGCCACCGCTCAGTGTACGCAGGGGTTGACCTGAAACGGCCTTGATCCGCAGGGACACGATCATCTGTCTGGCGACATTTTGCTCACGAGCAGAACGCCAGATGCCGAATGCGTTGGAAAAACCGCGAGCGCCGGCATGACCGCTCGGCAGAGAAATGTTCGATGCGACATCCGCGGTCACGACTACCGCTTCGTTCGACCGATCACCGGGAATGAATGCGATGCCCCTTTGTTTCCGCTGGGCGATAGATCCTGCAAGCGGCATGCCCCCAAGCTCGACCGTGCCGTCCCGATGGGAGGTTACGCCCGCCAGAACGCGCAGAAGTTGCCCCTTGCCCGATCCCAGAAGACCGCCGATACCGACGATCTCGCCCTTTCCGACGTTGAAGGAAATGTCGGTGAGGTGCGTTAAGCGTTGCCCTGCCGACGGTCGGCTGGAACGTGAAAGCCCCTTGACGACAAGAAAGGGCTCTTCATTGAGCGTCGACCTCTTGCCCGGCGTCGTGCTTTCGAAAGCCCGGCCGACCATCAACCGGTGCAATCCGGCCTCATCGAACTGAGAAATCGGCCCTTCTCCGACGATCGCACCATCCTTCAGGACGATCAGCCGATCGCAGACGTCGAAAACTTCCTGCAGGCGATGCGAAACGAAGGCCACGCCCGCGCCTTGCCTGCGAAGCCTGCCCATGCTTTCCAGAAGCCGGACCACCTCGGCACGGCTAAGCCCGGTTGTCGGCTCGTCGAAGAGTACGAAACCGGAGGGCAACCCCAGCACTTTCGGTAACAGAATTGCCCGACAGACCTCCAGCGATTGCCGGGTGGCGAAGTCGTAGTTCAGCATCAGGTGCTTGACGTCGACCGCGATACCCATGGAACGCACGAGGTCGCGGGCAATATCAATCATCTTCGCCTTATTCAGCACCCCAAAGCGCGTGAAACGCTTTTCATGGCCGAGGAAAAGGCTCTCATAGACAGGCAGGGCCCCGATCAGCGCGGGATCCTGAAAGATCCGCCAGATCCCGCGCTGATTGGCCTCGTAATAATTTTCCAGGGCGACCGGCGTGCCGCCGATCGCTACGGTTCCTCTGGATGGTTTCAATGTACCGGAAAGCACGTTAAGAAGCGTCGACTTGCCAGCTCCATTTTCCCCAACGATACCGACAACCTCTCCCGACCGGATCGCGAGGTTTATATCGCGAAGGGCGGGCGAAGGACCAAAGGAATGGGTGAGGCTCTCGACGCTCAGAATGGACATTCTCAGGCCTTGATGCCCTTGAAGCTGAAGTCGTCCAGCTTGAGTTTGTAGGCGCTCTCGTAGCGCTTCGTGACAGCGTCGAACTCGCCCGTTTCGATAGACTTGGCATAGTCTGCCTGAGGTCGGTAATCTGCAGGCTTCTCGATGCCGGTGGCAGTGAAGTAGTCGTCGTACCTGATCGGGGCGAGCGGCGCCTGAGGGTCCCATTTGTCGCCGCTGATGACATGCGACAGCAGCTTCGGATCGAAGGGCAGGTTCGGATTGTCCACGTAGCGCGCCAGAACACCATCAACATTGTCTTTGGTGACGAGAAGCCCATTGAACCCCACGAACCTTTCCGGGGCGGACGCCTCATAGCCGTTCAGAGCATCGAAGAGCCGGGCGACAGCCTGGACACCGTAATAGGCCGGAGACTGGAACGCGGTGGCCGCGACTTTTCCGGCCTTGATTGCCCTGAAGATATCGGTTGCGCCATCCGCTCCAACCGTGAGCACTTCCTCACCGGCCTCGATCTTGAGACCGCGCAGCGCTGCCAGAACCCCGGTCAGCGATCCATCATTCTGGGCGATAATGCCGTTGGGCACGCCGTGGCGGGCGATGAGGTCCTCGGTCGCTTTCTGCCCTTCCTCGGCGCTCCAATTGCCTGGCAGACTTCCGGCGATCGTTACACCGGGAAATTCGGCAAGCGCACGCTTCACGGCCGCCGTGCGCAGATTGTCGTAGGATGAACCCTTCGAACCGGTGATATGCAGGAATTTGGCGTCCGGCCCGAACTTCTTCACCGCCAGGCCAATGGTGTATTTGACGGCTTCATACATATTACCGCCGCGATTTCCGTCCTCACGCGCAACGATTGCCTGCGCAAAGCCGGTTCCGGCGTCAATCGGAGATGTCCAGGGAATGTTGTTGCCGACATTGACCACATAGCCGCCGCCCTCTTGCGCTGTCCGGGCAATCCGCTTCAGACTGCTCCCGTCGGCGCTGACGATGAGGAAGAGTTTTGCACCTGCCGCAGCGGCGGACTGCGCCTGCGTAACGGCCGTGCCATCGTTGAGGTTGAACGTCGTCGAACTATAGGGAAGGCCGAGAACAGCTGCGGCCCGCTTTGCCGCATCGTTGATGATGGTGTTCCATTCATTGCTCAGCAGCAAAAGCTGATGCAGCGGAGCGGATTTAAAACTCTGAGCGCGTGCTTCCCAGCTGGGCAGAAATCCACTTCCCGCCACGGCAAGACCCGCCCCTGCCTGGAGCAGACGGCGGCGAGAAAGCGAGCTTGATAAGGGTGAAGAAGTTACTTTAGATGAAGTCATTTGAAGGATCCTTTCATAGGGTGAATTGGCTTATGCGGTTTGAGGTAGAGGCAATTGGGCAGTTCTACTGGGGTAGTTGCCTTGGCGTTTTCACAGCCGCGGCCGCCGCCAGTTGAAGTCCTGGCGAGCTCCTTATTCATAAAATCCGTCCGTGGATTTGATCAGGCTCGCAAACTGCTCCCGGTCGTGACCGAAGAGGACTTTGAGAGAACGGGATTCGGCGTATTTCCTGATATAGCTGACCGTCCGATCGTAACCGATCGTATCGTGGAGAACGCCGGCTCGGCGGGCCGGAGGACCATAATTTGTGGCGGTGTAACAAGCGTCTGAAACGAGCAGAAACCCGGGCCGCTTCTCAAGCTCCACGGCAATACCCAACATCCCGGCAGCATGGCCGCTTCCGAAGTTGAGCAGGGTCACTCCAGGCGCGAGTTCTCTTTCTCTCTCATCGCGACTGACAAGATCCCAGTTTCGTGGGGCCGCAAACCACGCCTCGATATCCTTGACGATGTAAGGCGACGAATGATCCCCCGTCGCGAAATACCGGACTGCGGTTGCGAATTCATCTTCATGTGCAATCAGCCTCGACTTTCCGAAATACTCGACGCAACCGGCGTGATCATTGTGAAGATGCGACAGGACCACCGTCGAAATATCGTCCGGTGAAAGGCCGAGCTGCCTCAGCCGTTCCGGCAGATTGCATTCCGACGCCCCGATATAGGGCGCGTTCAGTTGCGATTGCGCGGGCCACCGGCCATTCGTTCCCATGCATTCCGGGTGACATCCTGTGTCGTAGAGGACCGTGGCATCGGTGCATTGGATGAGGTAGGCGGAGACCGGAATGTCGATCAGACGACTACTCACCGTCGGCTTCTGCGGCGTGACAAAAGTGGAGTTGGCGATGATGAAGTTTTCGTCGACACGAATTTCACCCAGGTCGAGAACGAACAGCTTATTTCCCATAAGATCTCCTAATTAAGTCACGCGATCTGGTTCAGCGCCGGCTGAGGTGAGGTTGACCAGCCTCGACGCGAAACATCCGCTAGGCCTTTCCAATGCCGGTGGTCCAAAGATCCGGCGGCAGGCTGCGGTTAACCGCGAAATCACCGATCTGACGCTCCTTGTAGATGACCGGATTGTGGGAGGAGATGGCGCGGGCGTTTCGCCAATAGCGATCCAGCCCCAACTCGTTGCTGAGCGCAGACGCTCCCAGTCCGTCGAAGAGGACGGTCGTCGCATCGAGGATGAGTTGGTGGACGACGACCTGTGCCTGGTAAATCTGCACCTCGAGTTTGCCGATCTCCGTTCTTTCCCTGCAGCCTTTAGCAACAGCGCGGTGATAGGCGTCGGCGGCTGAAAGTACGATCGAGTTTGCCCCGTGCGCATTGGCAAACACCTTACCGACGAGCTGGAGCACCTGCGGATCGTCGCTCGCGGTGCTGGCAGCCGCGTGGGAATATGTCCGTTTGCGTGACCGCACATAGTCCGCAACGGCAGTGGACGCCCCCCGCCCGATTCCGACAAGCGTTGCCAGATGGGCCAATTGAGCGAAGGCCGTCAGGAACGGCCACCGCGATGCCGATGGCGCAATATCGTCATCGTGCAGAAGGACCTGATCGAATACGGCGGTCCCACTGGCGGTCAGTCTCTGTCCGAAACCGTTCCAGTCATCGACAATGGACGTTCCTGGCGCCGTCGTTTTTATAAGCGCTATGATCAGCTCGTCAGCATTGTTCAAGCCGCTGACAGTCATCCATTCCGAGAACAGAGCGCCGGTCGTATAGAATTTCTGGCCGTTGAGACGATGGCCCTCATTGGTTTTTATGATGGAAGTCGAAAATTTGCCAAGCGTGGCATTTCCAACCTCCGTCGCTGCAGCGGAGATGATCTCCCCGGATCCGATGATGTCGATGCAACGCCTCGTCCAGGCGTTGGATGGTTCGTCGAGAAGCTGTCCGAGCAATCCGAAATGGGCGCGGAAGATCTGCGCGACATTCGAGTCTGCCTCTGCAAGCTCGACGAGCAATGCAAGGAGTTCCAGCGGTGTCGCTCCCAAACCGCCTTTATCTTTGGGGAGAAGCAGCGCACCGAATTTGAGCGCTTTCAGCCTTGCGACTTCATCGCGCGGGAGTGTGCGTGTCGCATCTCTTTGGCGCGAGCCTTCGGCGATTTCGGCGAACACCGGCCGGAAAATTGCCACGAGTGTGCGGAATGCGGGTGTGTCGATTGTCGGCCAGGTATGAGGATGATGGGTCAAGGGCGTTCACTTACAATTTGGAAATAATGACGGTGTTGTCGCGCTACGTGGCAGGCGGCGCCTGTGGAGCCCGCCTGCCGGATAAAGCTCAGCTTCCCAGCCACGCAGCGGCGAAGTCGACCGAATGCCCGGACGAATCCTCGGTGTGGTTGTGCAGCGTCTTGCGATAGAGCGTCAGGTTCTGGAACTGAACGAGGTTTACCGCCGGCAGATCGCGGTGAAGGATGTGTTGGAACCTGACGAAGTATTCTTTGCGCTTCGCCGGATCGATTTCGATCGATCCTTTCTCGAAGATCTCATCGACCTCGGCATTGCTGTAGCCGGAGTGATTGGACCACGGCACGCCCTTCTTGATGTTCTTCGACCAGTAGCCGCGCTGGATGCCGTCCGTCGGATCATAACCGTTGGCAAGATGCTGGAGGTCGATATCGAAGGCCGCGTCGGTATAGACGCTCTTGATGTAGGTCGCGTAGTCGTAGCTCTGGATCGCCACGTCGACGCCGATGTCGCCGAAGGCGGATCGGAGGAATTCTGCGCCGACACGGGTTGGCCCGTAGACAGGATTGTAGGTAAGGCGCAGCGCGAACCGTTTCCCATCACCACCACGCTTGTGGCCGGCCTCATCAAGAAGCGCTTCCGCCTTGGCCTTGTCGAAGGCATAGAAGCCGATACTTGGATCGTGATATTCTGCCATCGACGGTGCAATCGCGGTCGGGGACGGCACAGCATATCCCTTCCAGACGAGACGGATGTAGTCGTCGATATTGATGGCGTGAGCGAAAGCCTGGCGAACACGCAGATCGCTGAGAATCGGATGATCCAGACGGAAAAACAACTGGTTCAGACTGCCTTCAAGCTCGTAACCGCGAGTCTCGACGCCGAAGCGCGGATCGTCGCCAAGGCGCTTGATCTCGTCGAGCGGCACGGGTGTGTGATAGCCTACATCGACGTCTCCCGCCTCGAAAGCCGCCCCGCGGGCGCTGACATCAACGATAAACCGTGTCACCACAGCATCGAGCAGGGGCAGATCCTTGATCCAGTAATCGGGATTGCGTTCGAGCAGGATATGGCTGCCGCGTTCCCACTCCTTGAACACGTAGGGGCCCGTGCCTATCGGTTTTGCGTTATAGGGGTTCGCCCGAATATCCGTCTCTTCGTAGAGGTGTTTCGGGATGATGGGCGAAGCGATGCCGGAAAGGGCCGGCAACAGGAATGGAACCGGTGTCTTGAACTGGGCGACGACCGTCAGTGGATCGGGCGTGTCGATCTTTTCGAGCGATGCAAACGTCACACGCCGGCGCGGATGGGTTTCCTTCAACGTCAGCAGCGAGAATGCAACGTCCGCGGAGGTGAACGGTTGACCGTCATGCCACTTGATGCCCGGGCGCAGGTGAAAAGTGTAGGTCTTTCCATCCGCGCTGATATCCCAGCTCTCCGCAAGATGTGGTTTGAAGGTCCGGTCGAAACTGACCTTCAACAACCCTTCGATGACACGGGAACCGACGCCGGCGTTGCCGGTGTTCTGGAACAATTCGATGAGCATGGCGGGTTCGCTGGCGGCGACGATGCGGGCGGTACCGCCACGCACCGGCGTAGTTTGAGCGAACGAAATACCGGGTATGGCGGTACCCAATGCGCCGATTCCGAGGGCGGCGTTGAACGTCCGGCGCGACAGTTTGATCATGAAATTCTCCTGGCTCGTGAAGTTTCGGGTTCTGTTGTTTTAGGGAGTCCGTTGCCGTTACGAAGCTGCTGCGATCAGCTTCCTCGTGTATTCATGGGAGGGATTGCTCCATAGATTTTGGTGGTTGCCGCGCTCGATGATGTGTCCATCCTTCATGACCATGATCCTGTCCGAGATGTATTTCACGACAGCCAGATCGTGGGAGATGAAGAGATAGGAAAGACCGGCTTCCTCCTTGAGATCGGCAAGCAAGTTGAGAATTTGCGCCTGAACGGACACGTCGAGTGCCGATACCGGTTCGTCGCAGATGACGAGCGAGGGCCGCACGATCAGGGCTCTGGCAATCGCGATCCGTTGACGCTGCCCACCGGAGAATTCATGGGGAAAGCGCTCCACCGCCGAACGTGGCAGGCGGACCTGGTCGAGAGCTTCGCTTATGCGCGATTGCCTGTCGGCGGAATTGCGATACTTGTGTGCATGCAGCACGCTATCGAGAATATCTCCAACGGTCCGGCGCGGGTTTAGGGAAGAATAAGGATCCTGGAAGATCATCTGCACGCGCCCGCGGAAGGCGCGCAGGTCGGCTCCACCTGCGTGGGTGATGTCCTGACCTTCGAACAGGATCTGTCCGCCGGCAACGGGTATCAGACGGCTGAGCGCCTTTGAAAGCGAAGACTTGCCGCTACCGGATTCTCCGACCAGCCCGAGCGTTTCGCCGCGCAGGAGTTCGAAGGTCACACGATCGACGGCAGGCGGTGTCTTGCTAGCGGGGTCATAGCGAACCGTGAGATCCTCGACTTCCAGAAGCGCATCTGCCGTTGCATTGGTGCGCGGTTCCGCTGCAACCGGCGGGCTACGGATCTCGAAGCTGGTTGTGCCGTTGCTGTTCCTGTGGGTCCGGATCTCGTTCAGCCGCTCCGATGAAGCGTGGCGCCCATCGCCGAGACGGATCGATGCGCCGATCAGCCCTTTCGTGTAGGGATGCTGGCTCTCCTGAAACAGATGCTCTGCCTTGAGCTCTTCCATCCTTTTGCCGTTGTGCATGACGACCACGCGGTCGGTCCAGCGCGACACCAGTGTCAGATCGTGGGAGATGAGAAGCAGGCCCATGGACAGATCGCGCCGAAGACGATCGATCAATTCGAGGATCTGGCTCTGGATCGTCGAGTCGAGAGCCGTGGTCGGTTCGTCTGCGATCAGCAGGAGCGGCGTGAGCGCGATCGCCTGGGCGATCATGGCACGCTGTCTCTGGCCCCCGGACAGTTCGTGTGGATAGGACGCGATACGACGGTGTGGTTCCGGCATTGACACCAGATCGAGTAATTCCAGAACCCGCGAACGTGCAGCCTTCCGGGACAGCCGTTCATGGGCGTGCAGTACCTCGGCGATCTGGTCTCCGACCGTATAGACCGGATTGAGAGCGCTCATCGGCTCCTGGAAGATCATGCCGATCCGGGGTCCGAGAATGGGCCGCCATGCCTTGGGTGGGAGGCGGAAGAGATCCAGGCCATCGAAGGTCACCTCGCCGCTGCTGGACGCTTCGTCCGGCAGGAGGTTGGACAGCGCAAGGGCAGTCGTGCTTTTCCCGCAACCGGATTCGCCGACCAGAGCGACAGCCTCGCCGGCGGCGATGTCGAAGGAAAGGTTCTCGACGGCAACCGCTTCACCGCTCCGGCTGTGATATCGGACTGAGAGGTCGCGGACACCAAGCAAAGGTATCGCCATCATTCCACTGCTTTCCGCGAGCGGACTTTGCGCCTGATCCGCGGGTTGAGCGCGTCGTTGAGGCCATCCCCGATGAGGTTGAGCGCCAGCACGGTGAGGACGATGCACCCACCGGGCATGAGCGTGAGGTACCAGTGGCTGCGGATCACCTCGCGGCTGGCGCCGATCATTGATCCCCAGGTGACGGTATTCGGATCGCTAAGCCCCATGAAGGACAGCGCAGATTCCATCAGGATCGCCGAGGCAACCATGATCGATGAGACCACGATGAGCGAGGGCAGGGCGTTGGGCAGGATTTCCTGCAGAATGATCCGTGGCGCCGAAATGCCAGACGCCCTGGCAGCCATGACGAAATCCTTCTCCCGGATCGAGCGGAACTCGGCGCGGGTGAGACGCGCGATCATCGCCCAGGACACAAGTGCGATGCCGACGATGACCGTACCGATTGTCGGTGTCGCGAAGGCGACGAGAACGACCAGCAGGACGAAGCTAGGAATGGTCTGGAATATCTCGATGAACCGGACGATGAGATCGTCGATCCAGCCGCCGCAATAGCCGGCGATGGCTCCAATAAGTCCACCGAACACCAGACCGAGAATTGTTGCGGAAATCCCCACCAGCAGCGAGACACGGGCGCCATGTACCAGTCCCGCCCAGACGCTTCGACCGAGTGAATCCGTGCCGAGTAGAAAGTCCGGATTTTCTCCGGGCCAAAGACGCTCAGGGCCGACAATCGACTGCGGATCGCCCGGAGCCAGCCACGGGGCCAACAGCGCCAGGAGCATTATAATGCTGAGTGTCATGAGACCGGCTGTCGCGCCCGGGTTCGAGAGAAAGTCGCGCAGGACCGAGCGCGCAATGACAGGATTGCCGATGTTGCTCCAGGGGGCTTCACCGGCTGCCATGCGTGCGGTTGAGGATTCGATATCGAAGCCGCTCATCAGCGCACCTCGATTCTGGGATCGAGGGCAGCCTGGATGATGTCGACGATAGCGTTGACGCAAATCACCAGGACAGACGAGACCAGCATGATGCCGAGCAACAGCGTATATTCACGCGCCATGACGGCATCAAAGGCAAGCCGACCCATGCCTGGCCAACTGAAGACCGTTTCGATGACGATGGCGCCGCCAAGAATGCCGGCCACGTGGATACCGGCCACCGTGGTGATCGGGATGAGCGCGTTGCGCAGCACGTGGCGAAGGACAACCTGTCGTGGCGCCAGACCCTTCGCCTTTGCGGTGCGGACATGATCCTGCCCGATGACCTCAAGGATAGAAGATCGGGTGAGACGTGCGTAGATCGCCATGTAATAGAGCGCCAGTGACGTCGCGGGGAGCAATGCATAAGAGGCGCGGTCGATAAGCCAGCCAAAGCCCCCCGAGGAAGCGCCGATGGTTTTCATGCCGCCAGCCGGTAGCCAGCCGAGCTTCACCGAGAAGACGATGATGAAGATCAATCCGATCCAGAATGTCGGGACTGAGTAGAACAGCAGCGATGCCACCGAAAGAATGCGATCGGCCGCGCGCGTTGCGTTCAGTGCCATGATCGTGCCAGCTGCGATCCCCACCAGCAGGGCGATGACGATCGCAAGAACCATGAGCGTCAGGGTACCCGGCAGACGCTCCATGATGAGATCGGCGACGGGGACACCGTAGCGGGGAGATATGCCGAGACTGAAATGCGCCAGACTTGTATAGTAGTTCGCAAGCTGATCGAGCAGCGGCAGATCGAGCCCGAAAGCCCGGCGAATGTCGGCCACCGTTTCCTGCGTGGCGGCACCGGATTCGGCCGCCATGTAATCGGCGGCATCCCCAGGCGCGAGCTGCAGCACGAAGAAACCGAGCGTGACGATGACGAACATCGTCGGGACCGCCTGAATGAGGTTGCGTAGCAGACTGCGGCCAACCCGCGTAAGCCTCTTCATGGAGCTGCCTCCCAAGGTCCGGAGACGGGTGAGGGAGCGACGCGGTCGACCGCGATGGACGGCCCGAGGCTCGCAAGCCGCTCGTAGTCCGCGCGAGCATGGATAAAGAGTGAGCGAGCGACTGCCGCGATCAGGCGGGGCAGTGCGATCGCGGCGCTGCCGATATCGCCAGCATGGATGCCGTGACTGATGATCGCCGCGAAGGTATAGACATGGATACGCTTAAGCCATGGCGCCGAACCAGGCTCTATCTCCTGCAATTCAAAACCTTTCCCAAGATAGGGATGCGAAGACCAGCCGCTTTCCCTCTCCGCCGCCGCAACGCGGTCTTGCCAGAGGAGAATGTGGGGAGCCGCGGCGGTCAGTTCCGGCCGGGCATAAACGTTTTGCCTATAGCCGGTCGCGGCAATGACCGTGTCCAGCATTATATCGCCCGTCGTCGTTCTCGCTACGATATCGTCGCCAAGAGCTACAATCTGTTCTGCCGCAACGTTGAAATGGAGATAGTGGTTCGGATGCTGGCAGGCCCGGGCGATGGCCGCATCCGGCGCGGAGCTGCGTCGCCGGCGCTCCAAAATCAAACGCCATCGCATTGCATCATCGAATTCCGGAAAGAACAGCTTGTCAGCCGAGGGTCTGGCGGCAGCCTGATCGTTGGCCTCTACGAGATCGCCGTGTCGGACGAATTGATGCACACTCGCTGCACCATGTTCCAGCGCGACAGCCGCTGCGTCGAACGCGGATGCGGCCGCTCCGACCACACCCACGCTCAAGCCGCGAAGGCTAGCGAAATTAATGAGGTCGTTCGTGTGGACAAGGCGGTCGGGAGGAAGAGTGTGGGAAAGAACCGACGGTATATAGGGTTCGCCCAAGCCGTCCAGGCCAGTTGCCAGTACGATCGTCTGTGTTGACAGATCTATCACGCCCTTGTCCTGCAGTTCAAAGCGCAGATTGAGCGGTGCGTTTTCGGCGTCCGAACGCGGATCGATCGAAATCAGGCGATGCTGCCATCGCACGTCGATCCCCGCCGTTTCGCGATACCAGTTGAGATAGTCGAGCCAGACGGTGCGGGGTATTTCCGCCATTGCGGCAAATGCGGCGTCACCATGAAGCGCAACGTACCAGTGCTCGAATGTCAGTTCAGGGATGCCCTGTTCGAGACCGGTAAATCCCTTGCCCGCGCGAAGCGTGTGCATCCTGGCTATGGTATTCCAGACGCCCGCTGTTTCCGGCGTGGCGGCATCGAAAACCTGCACCCGTCGGATGCCGGCACGGCGCAGTCCAAACGCAATGGCAACACCACTCTGACCACCGCCGATGACGGCAACGTCCATATCTGTGGCGACCGGAGCAACCCAATCCAGAGTGACCGGTTCGAGCTGCGCGATTGCGCGACGCGTCTGTTCACTGAGCTGGTTGAGACGCTCTTGCGACACCGTTCTCCCGCTTGATCGGCCCGACGCGATTTTTTGTTGAACTGTCATCTCATCACCCCTAGAGCCGCAAACCGGCTGCCCGCATCAGCGGGAGAACGGTTCGTCCGAAATGGGTGAGGTCGGGCAGGTAGTCGAAGAAGGAGATGTGGAAACCGTCCACTCCTTCGGCATGCAAAGCGGCAAGCTGTTCGACGATCCGTTGAGGCGAGCCGACGAGCCGGACATTCCCCCCGACAGCGATCGCATCGACCGAGTTTACATCGTTGCTCTTCGCCCACGCCTGCGCGTCGCTGACCAGCCGTTTGTCGAAATCCTTCGTGTCAGCAATGTTATGCAGCCCGCCGACATTCCTCTGCTCGACGGCGGCAACAATCGCGCCATAGTATTCCTGAGCTTCCTGATCCGTGTCGCGACAGACGATGATTGGATTGAGGATGACGCGGATTGTGCGCCCGTTTCGAGCCGCAGCTGCCTTGACGGTGGCGGTATGGGCGCCGAGCGACGCCCGCGCTGCCTCGAAACTGCCCCCGCCGGGGCTAGTGACAAAGACGATATCCGATTGCCGCGCAGCGAAGTCTATGCCGGCGGGCGAGCCTGTCGCGCTGATCAGAAGGGGTCGGCCGAAACGCGGCTTCGGCGTGATGAAGCCCTCTTTGATCCGCCATGGCGATTTACCGGAAAAGGTGACGGGCTCGTCCGAGCGCCACAATGCCTTCAGCGCATTGACGAATTCGTCGGCGAGCCTGTACCGCTGATCGTGCTCGATCTGCGAGCCGCCGAACATCTCGTGTTCAATCCGGCGATGACCGGTCACGACATTGAGGCCCCAGCGGCCATTTGTGATGTGATCGAGGGTGGCGCCGGCGCGCGCCAGATGAAGCGGGTGCCAAGGTCCATACAGGATATGCACGGTCGATGCGAGCAGGATATTCTTCGTCTCTGTCGCCAGCGCAGCCATGGTGACGAAGGGGTCGAGAGAGGTGCCGTTCAGTACTTCGCCGAACCCGCCTTTCGGAAGCCATTGCGACAGTCCAAAGACGATGTCGAAGCCGAGTTCGTCAGCGATTCGTACGAGGTTGCGGTTGTAGCCGAAATCCCATGACGTCGTGCGTGGCAGATGCGACGCACTCCAGCCACCGGCATTGAGTGGCAGAAAGAGGCCGAGCATCGTCGGCTGCCGGAAGATGCGCGCGACTGGGCTTTCGTCAAAATCAGCGGGTGACGGGACCGGATCGTTCTGCGTTAGTTCCGTGGATGTGAGCGTGTGGTGAGGGTCGCGCGTCATTCACCGAGCCCCAGGTTTCCGCGCAATGTGCTGTGCCGATATTCCGACCGGAAGATGCCACGTCGCTGCAGGATGGGGATGACGCTTTCCGTAAACGAACTGAAGCCATCGGGAAAATGCGTGGCGCTGACATTGAAGCCGTCAGCCGCACCGCTGCGGAACCACAACTCAATCTCATCGGCGACCTTCTCTGGCGTCCCGGCAATAAAGCGGTTGCGTCCCTGCGAACTGAGCAGGATTTCCCGCAGCGTCGCGCCGGGCCGCCGCTCGATCATCTGCCAGGTGGATTCCGAAATCCCGGTTGAAACCGCAGGTGTGAAGTCAGCCTGAGCGCGGGTCGGAGCCGGTTTGTCGAGGTCCTCGCCACCAAGAGGGACACCAAGACGAATCCCGAACCAGCGCGCATCGGCGGCGAGGTCGCGAAGCGCGTCGAGTCGTTCAACTTTTCTGAGCGCCTCTTCTTCGGTTGAGCCAACGACCGGATAGATTCCAGGCATGAACAGCGTCCGGTCGGGATCGCGCCCCGCCTTGCGCACCGCATCCTTCGTCCTTCTGTAACCCGCCTGGGCCGCCTCGAGGTTGGTCTGGAGGCTATAGATCAGGTCGGCGTGCCTTGCGCCGAAGCTAAGGCCGACCTCGGAGGATCCGGCTTGTACCAGGATGGGCTTTCCTTGCGGGCTGGTCGGCACCTGCAAGGGCCCACGGACTTTAAAATGCATTCCAACATGGTTGAGATGGCTGACCTTCTTCCAGTCGACGAACGTGCCGCCAGCCTGGTCGAGTAATAGCGCACCGTCTCCCCAGCTTGCCCAGAGAGCCTTTGCAACGCTCACGAACTCCTCCGCACGGTCGTAACGCTCGTCATGCGTCGGCAGGTCCATGCCGAAATTCCAGCCTGCTTCCGGAAGATAGCTTGTCACAATATTCCAGGCAGCACGGCCACCGCTGATATGATCGAGCGAAGAGAGCTTGCGGGCGAGTTCGTAGGGCTCGGAAAATGTCGTGGAAACAGTGGCGATCAGTCCCACGGATTCAGTTCTCGCCGCTATCGCCGAAAGTGCCAGCAATGGATCGAGTGCGTGCCACGGTTCGACTGGCGGCTCCATCGGAAGGCTTTGGAAGTCCGATAGAAAAACAGCGTCGAAACCTGCCTTCTCCGCGATCTGCGCGACCTCGATGTGAGCGTTCACATCGAGAAACTGCGCGGGGTTGTCGATGAGGCGCCATCGCGCTGGGTGCAAGCCGAGGCCAAGATTGTAATTTGCGGTGAAATGAAGTTCTCGTTGCATATCGTTCTTTGCTTCAGGAATAAGGAGGTGCCGCGCCCATGACAGACGGTTTCAAATTGCGGGCGGCGGGCCTATTTAGGAAGCAAAAGTCTACTAATTCTATAGACGTTGGTGCATATTCCTGTCGATTATATGTTTGTTTTCGATTTCACTATTCGAGAGGTTCGAAGAATGCGGGGCACCGACTTTGGCAATCTGCGTGCTTTTATGATGATCGTGGATTCCGGCAGTTTCGTTCGGGCCGCAGCAGCCCTGAAAATCGCGCCTTCCACTCTCAGCTACACAATCCAGGTTCTGGAAGGGCGGCTTGGGACGAAACTGCTGCAGCGTACGACGAGAACGGTCAGATTGACCGAAGCTGGAAGTCGATTGGCCCGGCGCCTCGGGCCAATGATGTCCGAATTCGACACCTTGATGGAGGACCTGACGGAGCCTCGGGAAAAGCCCTCCGGGACGCTGAAGCTTTGCGTCCCGCGTATGCCGATGCGGCTTTATATGGAACCGCTTCTTAATGGCTTCGAAGCCGCTTACACGGACATTACCATCGATCTCACGATTGGAGATGTGCTCGTCGACATCGCGGTGTCCGGGTTTGATGCTGCGGTCATCCCTAACCGGAGCATCCAGGACGATCTGGTCTCTATTCGGTTAGGACCGGAATTAAAGCGCATTGTCTACGCCTCACCAAGATATCTCGCCCGTTTCGGGGCGCCCTCTGAACCGGGAGACCTCGTTCATCATAATTGCATCAACTTTCGAGGCCCCCACACCGGAGCAATCTACCCCTGGGAGTTTCAGCGCGGTCAAGAACGCTTCGAGGTTGCTGTCAGCGGTTCGCTCATCGTGTCGGATTCGACCTACACACTTTCAGCCGCTCTCAGCGGCAAGGGCATAGGCTATGGCATAGAGCCAATTTCGAAGCCTTTTCTGGACGACGGCAGTCTGATTTCACTCCTGGAAGGCTGGGTCGCCCCCCATCCGGGGTTCATGCTGTGTTATCCAAAGAACCGGAATATCTCCGCCGCACTCAAGGCATTGCTTTCGTATGTAAGAAAGCAGAGCCGTGCCGGCAGTAGACTGAACGACGACCGTGTGAATGGTCGCCTTGGATCTACTCATATTGTTCGAACATGAAGCGCGCTCTTGAATGTCAGAAAAATATAGCCTAATTTCTGACGCATGAAACCCCTCGCGACATCAGTTCCAGACCTAATTATGAAGCGTGCCCGTGCCGGCGGGCGCGGCAGTGTCTTCACGCCCAGTGATTTCCTGGACGTGGCCGCGCGCGCGGCCGTCGACCAAGCGCTTTCTCGGTTGGCCAGGAATGGAAAGCTTCGGCGCCTGACGCGAGGCCTGTACGACTTCCCAAAGGTTCATCCGCAACTTGGGGCCCTTTCGCCTAGGCCTGACGATGTGGCGAAAGCGTTGGCGCGGGAGACCGGATCTCAGGTGCAGATCGCCGGTGCGCGCGCGGCGAATGCCCTTGGCCTGTCAACACAGGTCCCCGCACATAGCATCTATCTGACTGATGGCCCGTCGCGCCGTGTTGTGCTCGATAAGCGCGTCGTTGATCTGCGCCACGCTTCGCCCAAGCACCTTATTGCTCCGGACAGTGCTGCCGGCACAGTTGTTCAGGCCCTTCGTCACGTCGGGGCGGTGCGTGCCGCCGACGTTGCGCAGATCGCCTCGCGTCGACTGTCGGCCAGCGACAAGAAGACGCTAGCATCCAATGCGGTCCGGGCTCCCGCTTGGATGCGTTCGACGCTGGTCTCGATCGCTAACGCAATGCCGAGTGAGATAGATGGATAACCATGCGAATGTATCCATCAAGCTGATAGGAAAGAATTTGCTCTCGTTGCAGTCTCAAATGTTGGGAACTGTTGCTCCGTTCAAATTGCTTTTCGCTATGGCGATCATTAAACTGGATTTTAACCAGTTCTTTGGGAGAGGCGTCTATCTCTCGAAAGTGCCAAAAAGTCACCGCGAGAGGGACACGATGACGCAAATGTGGACCATTCAATCAGAAGGAGCTCGATCTATGAACCGAGCTCAGTCGTCATGACCACGGCGCAGCAGTTGATCTCGCTGCTGAAGAGCCACGTCGAAGGCGACGACGAGCAGTTCCTGACGATTGCATTGCAGGCTGCAGCAAGTGAGGCCCGCAGGGGTCATGGAAAGGTGGCTGTGCAACTCCGCGAGCTTGTCGATGCAGCGCGCGCCAACAAGGATCGTACCTCCGGGCGCAAGAAAGCCCCTGTTCCTATTGCGCAGCCACGCGGTGATCTCGCGAACCTGGTTGCGGTGCGCTACACTGACGTTCGGTTGTCGAGCATGATCCTTCCTGCGGAGCTCGAAGCTCGTTTGAAACGAGTCATTCTCGAGCAGCGACAACAGCATAAGCTTCGCAGCCATGGGCTGGCCCCACGGCGCAAACTGTTGCTCATCGGTCCCCCCGGATCCGGAAAGACAATGACCGCGGCTGCGCTCGCCGGTGAACTCCATACGCCGTTGTTCACCGTGCAGCTCGATGGCTTGATGACGAAGTTCATGGGGGAGACCGCCTCAAAGTTGCGGCTGGTGTTCTCGGCGATGGCTGAAACCAAAGGCGTCTACTTCTTCGACGAGTTCGATGCGATCGGCGCGAAGCGCGCGGAACGCAATGACGTGGGCGAGATCCGGCGTGTCCTCAATTCGTTCCTTCAATTCCTCGAGGAGGATGAGAGTGACGGTCTGGTGGTGGCGGCGACTAATCACCCGGAATTGCTCGATCCAGCGCTCTTTCGGCGGTTCGATGACGTCATCGAGTATGCATTGCCGAGCGTTGAAGTCGCGACCGGCATTTTGCAAGCGCGCCTTTCCAGCTTCGACACCCGGGATATCAACTGGACAAAAGCGGTTACAGATGCTGCCGGTTTGAGCCAGGCCGAGATTGCTCGCGCTGCGGCCGACGCCGCGAAACTCGTCGTCCTGTCCGACCGGGACCGCATCACCCAGAACGATCTGTCCCTCGCGATAGCCGAACGCAAAGGAGCGGCGTCGCAATAATCGATGGCAGAAGAACCACCGCGTCCACTCCCACACGTTTATTTGCCCGGTCACGGGAACATCCAGGACTACACCGCCAGAGGCGGAGGTGGCGGCACAACCGTGCCGGTGCGCGATAGGGCTCAGCATGCTGTAAAGCTGACAGAAGCCCTTACCCGGGCAGTGGCAGACGCGGAAGCGCAATTGAGAGCCCGCGAGCCCGACCTTGCGGGTGGAACGCCAGGTTTCTATCTTGAGTTCGAACTCCCTTCATCCCAGAGCGAGATCGTCGATAAGCTCGAAAACCGCCAGGGCAGGTTTCCGATCGAACTTGTTAGCGTTCGCCCGATAGGGGAGGGAGGGAACGCGATTGCCGCCACCGTCTTCGTCCCCGAGCGCCAGCGCGACTATTACCTCAAGAAGGTGGCCGAATATCGCGACCAGGACCGGATCCAACGGGTCGAGGTGGACGGTGAGATCGTCGAAAGAAACAACGGACCCAAGAATGAAGTGCTCGTGGCCTCACTTGAGACCGCGCGTCTTGCGGTGGCCAGATCCCTCTATACGGATGACGAGGCGTTCTTTCCGGTGCCCGGTACGGCCATCTGGTGGGAGGTCTGGCTGCGTCTCGGGACCAGAGATACCTTTGCGACGGCGGCTGAGCGACTGGAGCTTCCGGTGCGTGAACATGCCCTTCAGTTTCCGGAGCGCGAGGTGTTGATCGTCCACGCGAGCGCCGAAACCCTCGGGCGGATCATTGCGCACACCGACACGATCGCAGAGCTACGAACCGCCCGCGATACACCGGCCTTCTTTATGGAGATGGACGGCGCCGAGCAACGCGCCTGGGCTGCGGAGACGGCGGGCCGCATTGTGGCCCCCGATGGTGACCGTCCCGCCGTCTGCCTTCTCGATTCAGGCTCTACCCGACGTCACCCTTTGATCCTCCCGGCGCTCGCAGCAGTGGATCAGCAGGCATTCGATCCCGGCTGGAACGTCGAAGACACCAGTAATCAGGGGCACGGCGGACATGGCACCCAGCTTTCCGGCGTCGCCCTATACGGTGACCTGACCGATGTTCTCGCCGGAGCCGGGCAGATCATCCTGACGCACCGACTGGAGTCGGTAAAGATTCTGCCCGACCATGGCGCGAATGACCCCGATCTCTTCGGCGCCATCACCGCCCAATCAATCGCCCGTGCCGAGATCGTTGCGCCGAACCGGCCTCGCGCGATCTGCCTTGCCCTGACCAGTGACGGCGATCACTGGCGCGGCCGTCCGTCGTCATGGTCTGCGGCTCTCGACGCACTTGCCTATGGCGCCGACAATGCGCCGCGCCTGATTGCGGTTTCCGCCGGCAATATTCGTGAGGATATCCATCAGAACGATTATCTCGTCCGCAACGATATCATGCCGATCGAAAGCCCTGCTCAGGCGTGGAATGTGCTGACGGTCGGAGCATTTACCGAGAAGACGACAATCACCGACCCTGTCTTCAACGGGTGGGGTGTCATGGCCCAGGTCGGCGATCTTATGCCACGTAGCCGCACCTCCGTCACTTGGAACTACGATTGGCCCCTCAAACCCGATGTCGTCTTCGAGGGTGGCAATCTGGGCGTAGATCCGGCGACGCTCATTGGTGATCACCTTGACGATCTCGCGCTGCTGACGACCTATCGGACGCCTGAGAACCGGGCGTTCACGACGACCGGCGAGACCAGTGCAGCAACTGCGCTCGCGGCAAGGATGGGCGCGCAGATCCTGGGGCAGCGTCCTGATCTGTGGTCCGAGACGGTCAGGGCGCTGATCGTCCATTCGGCGGAATGGACACCGACGATGAAAGCCCATCTTGGCGGGATCAACAAGAATGCCTTGATGCGGCGTTACGGTTTCGGGGTTCCATCACTGGTGCGCGCCCTTGGAAGTCTCGATAACGATGTCACCATGGTCATTGAGAACGAGATGCAACCATTCAAGACCGTGGGCAGCAGGATCGAGACCAAGGACATGGTCCTGCACGCGCTTCCCTGGCCGACGGAGGAGCTCGAGGCTCTTGGAGAAACCCAGGTCCAGTTGCGGATCACGCTCAGCTATTTCATTGAGCCCAATCCTGGGGAGCGTGGCCAAACACGCCGTCACAGCTACGCTTCGCATGGATTGCGGTTTGCGTTGAAACCGGGCGACGAGCGCCCCGATGTCTTCTTGCGTCGCATCAATGCCGCGGCCGGGGCAAGGCCGCCGGCAAGGGCGGCGGGAGACACAGGCTGGACGCTTGGTCCCGTTCTTCGCAATCGAGGATCGCTGCATGGGGATATCTGGGAGGGAAACGCCGTCGAGCTCTCCCAGCGTGACGCTATCGCCATCTATCCGACTGGCGGATGGTGGCGGGAGAATACGGGTCAGAGAAGGGGTGATACAGCAGTTCGTTATGCACTTGTCGCAACGTTGCGAACTGCGGCTGATGTCGATCTCTACACCCCGATCAGCACCCCCATCCTTCCAGAGGTGGCGCCCGAAATTCTGATTGAGACTTAAACCCTCCCGCGTGGGGCATTGGACCGTGTACGTGCCAGACGAGGGGGCCTCCCAGTCAGTCATCCGACTCGGCAGCTCATATTGGCGGGTTCCCGCCCCACCGCCTTGAAGGAGGGATGTGTGGCTTTCCCCAACAGATCAGGACACGCGTGCGACAATTTCGACGTCATCGTGGTAGGCAGCTATTCGCGAAAACTGTTGCCTACGAGGAAACTGTTTCCGCAAACCTCAGACAATTAGACCCCTGAGGCTTTCTTTCGATACCAAGCATTATTCCATTATTTCTATATTGACGGTAGATTTTATATAAATAGTCTTTCTGAGAATGATTATCTCAGGAAGGCGTACGGATGCATCTCGCTCTTTATCTCGAGGCCGGCACACATCTCGGCGGTTGGCGGCTCCCGGAGTCGGCCACCTCAGGCGGCGTCGACTGGGCGCTCTACAAGACCGTCGCCCGCCGCGCAGAAGCCGCGAAGCTGGACATGCTTTTCGTCGCCGACAAGCTTTCGATCGACGACAACTATGGCCAGCACTTTGCCGACACTGTGAAGTATCGTCTCGTCACCAGGCCCGAGCCGTTGACCACACTGGCGGCGCTCGGAGCCGTCACCGATCATATCGGCATAGGCGGCACGATCTCATCATCATATGCCTCGCCTTATGCCGCCGCCCGTATGTTGGCGAACATCGACCATATCAGCGGCGGTCGCGCCGCCTGGAACCTCGTCACCTCCGTCAGCGATGGCGAGGCGCGCAATTTCGGCCGGGAGCAACATTTCGGACACGAGGAGCGCTACCTCCGCGCCATCGAATTTGCGGACGTCATGGGCAAGCTATGGGATAGCTGGGAAGCCGATGCGCTCGTCCTCGACAAGAAGTCCGGCGTCTTCGCGGATCCCACCAAATTCCATTACATTGACCATGAAGGCGACTTCTTCAAAATCCGCGGCCCTATCAACGTACCCCGCCCACCGCAGGGTCGTCCGGTCCTCATTCAGGCTGGCGTTTCGGACCGGTTCCAGGGGATCGCGGCGCAGAATGCCGAGGTGATCTTCGTCGTCCATGCTGAACTGGAGCGCGCACGAAGCTTCTACAAGAACTTCAAGGAAAAGGTAGTCGAAGGCGGCCGCTCGGAGAACGCCGTAAAGGTCCTCCCCGGCATCGTCCCCGTGGTCGGCCGCACCCGTAAGGAAGCACTGGACAAGGAACGAGAGCTCAAGGAACTCATTCTGCCCGAGGCAGGCCTCAGCTTCATGTCGGCGAGCATGAACTTCGACCTCGCCCAGTTCCCCCAGAATGCACCCTTCCCCGATATCACCGACAAGATCACCGGCAGCGTCGGCCGCTTCCAGTACGTCATCAAGCGCGCCATTGAACAGAAAATGACAGTTGCCGAGGTCGGAAAATGGTATGCGGAAAGCCTGTCATTCTTCGCGCCCGTCGGTACGCCGGAGGAAGTCGCCAGTCAGTTGGCCCATTGGTACTCCCAGCGTGCGTGTGACGGCTTCGTCATCCTGCCTCCCTACATCCGTCGCGACGAGGACCTCTTCCTCGAAGGCGTCGTCCCGGTTCTCCAGGAGCGCGGACTTTTCCGTCGGGAGTATCCGGGAACCACCCTGCGCGAGACCCTGGGTCTCGAACGGCCAGCCAATCAATTCGAAACACGCGAGACAACCGAGAAGCGGCGCGCTGCGCTCTGACCTCGCATCAAGGAGTATTGTGATGAAGACCAAGTCAATCATTCGCCTCGCACTGTCAGTGGCGATCTCCGTCGCCGCGACTGTCGCCTCCGCCCAGGAGGTTCTTCGCGTTGGCGACCAGCGCGGCAACGCGCGCGCTGTCATGGACGCTTCCGGCGTGCTTAAGGACGTCCCCTATCAAGTCGAGTGGAGCGAATTCGCCAACGCCGCCCCTCTGCTCGAAGCTCTCGCTGCCGGAGCTCTTGACGCTGGTTCGGTCGGCGACGCGCCACTGACCTTTGCCGCTGCGCGTGGTGTCAAGGCAAAGGCCATCTTCGCCACAAAGTACGAAGGAAACGCCATCATCGTAAAGAACGACGCACCTTATCAGGGCATCAAGGATCTCGTCGGCAAGAAGGTCGCTTTCGTGAAGGGTTCGGCGGGCCACGCCCTTATCCTTCAGTCGCTCAAAGAGGCTGGTCTCAAGGAAGACGCCATCACGCCGGTCTTCCTGCCGCCTGCGGAGGCGACGCTCGCCTTGACGAACGGATCGGTCGATGCCGTCTCGCTCTGGGAACCCTACATCTCCTTCACGACGCTCAAGTCCGGGGCTCGCATCATCGTCGATGGCAAGAACTACCCCAGCCTTTCCTATTTCATCGCCTCCGAGGCTGCTATCGAAGGCAAGCGCGATATCCTCAAGGACTTCGTCGCCCGCAGCGCCAAGGCTCGCGCCTGGGGGCTCGAGCATCCGCGGGAATACTCGAAGATTATCGCCCAGCTCGTCAAAATTCCCGATGACGTGGCGCTCGGCAAGCAGACCCGCGAAAGGCACGCTCCCCAGCTGATCAACGCAGACGTCGAGAAGCTCCAGCAAAGCACGATCGATCTCTATTATGGAGCCGGGATCATCGACAAGAAGCTGAACGCCAGCGACCTGTTGGACGACTCCTTCTCTCCCAAGCAGACGGACTGACGAACGCAGAGGCTGACGATGATGACGACCAGCGCGAAGACTCCAATCACAGCAGGACGGTATCTGGCCCAGGCATTTGCTCCGTGGGCGTTTCCTGTAATCGTCGTCATTCTCTGGCAGATCGCCTCATCGGGAGGACTGCTCTCCCAAGGCATTCTACCCTCGCCGCTCGCCGTCCTGGAGGCCGCCTGGTCTCTGGCGGCAAGCGGCGAGCTTGTGCAGCATATGGCAGCCAGTTTTTGGCGAGCGGCCGTCGGCTTCGGTATAGGTGCGGCTCTGGGGCTGTTCTTCGGTTTTGTGAACGGCCTTTGGCGAACCGGGGAAACGCTCTTCGACAGCTCGCTTCAGATGCTCCGCAACATTCCATCGCTCGCCATGGTGCCGCTCGTCATCATGTGGTTCGGAATCGGCGAGGAAGCCAAGATTTTCCTCGTAGCGTTCGCCACCATGTTTCCGATCTACCTCAACACCTTCCACGGCATCAAATCAGTCGATCAGGGTCTGATCGAGATGGGGCGGAACTACGGACTGACACGAACCGGTCTTCTACGTGACATCATACTGCCTGGAGCCATGTCGTCTATTCTCGTTGGTGTGCGGTACGCGCTCGGGGTGGCCTGGATCGTGCTGATCGTCGCCGAGACGATCGCAGCGAGTTCGGGTATCGGCCTTCTCGCTACGAACGCGCGCGAATTCCTTCAGGCCGATGTCGTGGTGCTCTCGATCATCCTGTACGCGCTTCTCGGCAAGCTGACAGACTGGCTGGCGCGGCTCGCGGAGAACCGTTGGCTACGCTGGCATCCATCCTATCAGAAGTAAGAGAGGTCTCTGGTGACTTTAGTCTCCTTGAAATCGACGCGGCCGAACGTGGCAAAAGAGGTTTCGTTAAGCAACACCTCCGCGGGCGGAGCCGCGCTGGACATCCTCGGCCTGTGGAAGGGCTTTGACGGGACGGAGGTTCTCAAGGGCCTTTCGCTCAACGTACCCGCCGGTCAGTTTCTTTCGATTGTCGGCCGCTCGGGCTGTGGGAAGTCCACTCTACTGCGGCTGATCGCGGACCTCGAAACTATCGATGGCGGGACAATCCAGATCGACGGAAATCCCCTGTCCGAAATCTCCGGTGAGGTGCGGATGATGTTCCAGGACGCGCGCCTCTTGCCCTGGAGAACCGTTCTCCAAAACATCGGGATCGGCCTGCCCAATCCATGGCAGAACCGCGCACGCAAGGCGCTTGCCGAGGTTGGTCTTTCCGAACACGCTGACAAATGGCCGTCCCAATTATCAGGTGGACAGAGGCAGCGCGTTGCCCTTGCCCGTGCCCTTATACACCGGCCGCGTCTCCTGCTGCTTGACGAACCGCTCGGCGCACTGGATGCACTGACGAGACTTGAAATGCAGAACCTCATCGAAAGCATCCGTGCGCGCCACGGATTCACTGTCCTTCTCGTCACACACGACGTCGAGGAGGCCATTGCTCTTGGCGATCGCGTCATCTTGATGGAGAAAGGCGAGATCGTTCTCGAGCTGGATATCGAGCTTGCGCATCCTCGTGTGCGCAGTTCGCAGGCGTTCACGTCAATTGAGGAGAAGGTTCTTTCCAGGGTACTGAACTCCAGAAATGCACCAAGCGGAGACGATTGCAAATGAACCTCGACGACATCGAAGCTTTCATCGCCGTGGTCGGAGCCAGGTCGCTCAGCCAAGCGGCGGCTATTCTTTCGTTGACCCAGTCGGCGATCTCGAAGCGCATCCAGAACCTCGAGAAGGACCTCGGTGTTACCCTGCTCGACAGAAGCGTCAAGCCACCCGTTCCAACCACCGTAGGTCTCGGCGTCCACGAGCAGTGCCTCAATATCCTCAAGGAAGTCGACAAGCTCCGCTTGACGTTGAGTGCCCGCTCGAACCTGACGGGTGGTGCGCGCTTGGGACTGACCCAGGCGGTCTGCGATGTGATTCTTGCCGACATAGTCCATCTGCAACGGGAGCGATGGCCGGAACTGTCTATACGTGCCACCACAGGCTGGGCGAACCAGATTGTTGAAAAGCTCGTCGACGGCCAGATCGATGCTGCGATCGTATTGATGCCCACACGGAAAATCTTTCCGCACAAAGTGACCGCCGTTTCGCTGGCGCAGGTCGAGATGGCGATCGTGGGGCCGCTCGGATCGGGCGGAGACCGTGCCCAACGCCTTGGCACCCTTCACAAATCCGGGTGGATTCTGAACCCCGACGGATGCGGTTTCCGGGCGGAACTGCAGCGGGCGCATGCGGCGCTCAATCTTCCGTTCAAAGTCAATCTCGACACCTTTGCTCGAGAGACGCAGTTGGAGATGGTTGCCGCAGGTCTCGGACTTGGACTCGTTCCCGTGCCCCTTCTGGAGATGAGCCCCCACCGTACCAAACTGGAGATCATCACGGTCAGCGACTTTTCGTTGCGCGCAGAACTCTGGCTCTGTCACGCGCCGACTCTCGGTGCTCTCGAACCACCCATCAGCGCTTTTGGAGCGAGAGCCGCAACGCTGTTTCAGGGGGCGGCAGCTCCGAGCAGGCTGGTCGACTTTGAAGCTGCCAACCAGACCATCACCTCGTGAATAGCTCACGAGATCGATAGCAGGAGAAAATATGTCAGCCCCGACAACGAAGCACAGCCTCAGGTACGACGAAGTGCGGCAGCATCTTCTGGCCCGCTCGGAAATCCTTCTCGCCGACGTCCGCGAAGAAGATCCTTTCGCGCAAGGGCATCCCCTCTGGGCAGCCAACTTTCCCATTGCCCGGCTTGAACTGGATGCATGGCGCAGGATCCCACAACGCGATACGCTGATCGTTCTGTATGGTCACGATGGCATACGAGACCTCGCTCCCATCGCCGTCGAGAAACTGAAATCGCTCGGCTACACGAATGTCCATATCCTCGAAGGGGGATTGGAAGCGTGGAAGGCCGACGGCGGCGAACTGTTCATTGACGTCAACGTGCCGAGCAAGTCATTCGGTGAACTGGTCGAAGCGAAAAGGCACACGCCGCTCTGGGACGCGACCAAGGTAAAGGCGCTTCTAGATGAAGGAGCCAACGCGGTCGTTTTCGATGCACGCCGTTTTGACGAATATCAAACGATGAGCATTCCAAAGGGTATCAACGTTCCCGGTGGTGAACTCGTCCTGCGCGCACGGGACCTTGCTCCCGATCCCGAGACCCTTGTGATCGTCAACTGTGCTGGCCGCACACGCAGCATCATCGGAACGCAGTCTCTCATCAATGCCGGGATACCGAACAAGGTCGTCGGTCTTCGCAACGGAACAATTGGATGGACTTTGGCAGGTCAGACACTGGAACATGGAGCGAGCAGGAGCTTCGCTGACGTCGAAGCCAGGGACCGCTCGGAGGCGCAAAAATCCGCTGCAGCCGTCGCCGCGCGCGCGGGTGTTCGGAGCATTGCTCTGTCGGACATCGGCAGCCTTCAAACCCCGGACCGAACGACTTATCTGATCGACGTCCGCACCGAACCAGAATACCTCGAAGGCCACCTGCCGGGCTTCATGCACGTGCCAGGCGGACAGCTTGTACAGGAGACTGATCACTACGCGCCTGTCCGTGGTGCGCGTATCGTACTAAGCGACGACGAGACAACGCGTGCCAATATGGCAGCGTCGTGGCTCGCGCAGATGGGTTGGGAAGTCTATGTCGTAGAACAGGCTCCGAGTGATGCCATCAGCGAACAAGGATCCTTCAAGAGCATATCGCCCGAAGTCGAGCCGACCCCGACGATCTGCGTCCGCGATCTTTCTTCCGCGATCTCCAATCCGAATTCCGATATCGTCGTGCTCGATTTCACGACCAGCGCGAACTACCTAAAGGGGCACATCCCGGGTGCGTGGTTCGCGCTACGCTCCCAGCTCCCGGAAGCGATCAAGCGCGCGCCTCCCGCAAAAACCTACGTCGTCACATGCGGCACAAGCGCGCTCGCCATTTATGCCGCCGTCGACCTTAAGAAACTGGTCGATGTTCCAGTCCTCGTTTTTGAGGGCGGCAACGCTGCCTGGAAGGCTGCCGGTCGAATCCTGGAAACCGATGAGTCCCACCTCGCATCACCCCGCATCGATCGCTATCGTCGGCCCTACGAAGGCACGGACGCCCCCGTGGAGGCTATGCAGGCCTATCTCGACTGGGAATACGGACTGGTCGCGCAGCTCGATCGCGACGGCACGCACTTCTTCAACGTCATCTGAGCAGGACCGCACCATGAGCGACGACCATCACCACGACCACCATCACTCGGACCATTGGAAGCACAACGGGATCCGTGTCATCAAGGGCGACCAGCTCGATTCCAACACGGCCCAGACGCCTGGCATGTTCCGGCAGGCAGCCGTCAATCATGCCCGCGTCGGCGCACAGAAAATCTGGGCAGGCACCGTCGCAATCGAGCCGAACGCCAAGACCGGGGTCCACCACCACGGTGCGCTCGAAAGCGTTATTTTCGTGATCCGTGGCAAGGCCCGTATGCGCTGGGGGGATCATTTGGAATATGTCGCGGAGGCGGGACCAGGCGACTTCATCTTCGTGCCGCCTTACGTACCGCACCAGGAAATCAATGCCGATCCTGACAACGTGCTCGAGTGCGTCCTGGTGCGATCGGACAACGAGGCAGTCGTCGTCAACATCACGGATGTCGATCCTGTAGAGAAGCCGGAAGAGGTTTATTGGGTTGATCCAATACACCGCCATCCGGATTGACAGAGAGAAACCGGCCCACCATGGGCTGCTCGCATGCCGGACCTCGTCCAGCGACGCTTCGGTGTTGACGGCCGTGAACAAGTCGACAGGGAAGGTTTCCTTGGCCGTAAACCGGCCGGCGATGATCAAAAGCGGACCGCCGATTGCTCCATCGGGCAGTCCGCCCCCATGTTGGACTGCGGCGCGTTGACTCTCCGTTCAATTTTTCCAGATGCGTCGCGATCATTCTAACTCTACGAGACTCCGGCTGCGGGCGACGGTTGGTGTCAGAAATTCGTTTGATTTTGTTGGATACCGTCCATCCGGCAAACCGACTCGGCGAACTGCTGCCGTGGAACTAGGGGCTCAATTATCGCGCCGCGGCCGACGTCCGGCGGGCGGAGCGAAGCATTGCCGTCGTCGCCTCGACGCCTTGATATAACGCAACCCGATCTTCAGCCAGACCTGATACAAGCCAGGAAGAACATAGCCATAGAGGGCATAGTTATGATTGACCATATGGGCATCAGCCCCCCGGACATCGAAAGCGCACGGCAATTTTACGATGCTGCACTCAAGCCGCTCGGCATTACGACCGTGATGGAAGTGAAGCCCGGACAGACCGGCGGCTATCACGGCATAGGCTATGGAACTGGTCGAAAGCCTTTCTTCTGGCTGTCCAGCGACAGCCGCCATGCCGTCCCGGATGGTCCGCGCGGGACGGGCATCCACATCGCGTTCGAAGCCGAAAGTAGAGCAACGGTCGATGCCTTTTACGCGGCGGTGATGGCGCAAGGCGGCCGTGACAATGGTGCGCCCGGCATCAGGCCCCACTATCATCCAGCCTATTATGCGGCGTTCGTGATCGATCCGGACGGGGTCAACGTCGAGGCCGTGTGTCAGAAGTCGGAGTGAGGTCACGACCGGATCGAAGTCGGTACCGATCCGGTCATGCTGGTCATCCACCAGGCCAATCCAATCGGCGGAATACAGAAGATATTGGCGCTCAGTCACAACGCTACGTCCGACGTGTGAGAACCGGACGGATACGTACTGCCAGACAGCCTTTCGCGGGTGCGTTTGAGAGTCGTGGCGGCGGGTGTAAAATTTCGCTTCAGCCGCTCTTGTGCTTGCGAGGGCACCCCGTCTGCTTCAGCGATGGGTCGGCCCAGCTAAAGCAGCAGTTTGTGCTCTAGTGGGTCGCCCGATTTCGAGACGATCGAAGATCCGTATGGTTCGCGCGACGAAATGATCAACGCATCATCTGGCAAAGGCCGTGCCAGATCTTTGGCTTCGTCCCATGGCGCCTGCATCCACACCTCGGTCTCCTCTTCGGTCAGGAGAAGAACAGGCATCGCCTTCTCATGGATAGGCTTCACGAGATTGTTGGGATCAGTGGTCAAAAACCCATAGAGGTCGTCGGTCGTCGGCCCATCCTTCACCTTGCGGACGCTCTGCCATTGCGGGACATGGATGCCGGCGAAGAACATCAGCGACTTTTCCTCGTCCCGTGCAAACCAGGCGTTCGGCACGTTCCCCCCGGATTGCTGGCTGGCGGGATCGGGTTCGGCGAAGCTGGTGACCGGGACGAGGCATCGGTGCTCAACACCAAACCATCGTTTCCAGTGTGGGAAGGTGAGCTTGCGGACGTTGGTCGTGCCGCGGTCCGCCTCCATGCGGATGAGCTCTTCAAGATCGGCGGGCTTCCCTTTGGCTTTCAGTTTTTCGGCCTTGGCTTTGGCGGCCTTTTCCAAGGTGAACCGCGGCGAGGGAAGACCCCATCGCGCATGTGCCAATTGTTTCCTCCCATCAGCGGTGTTGCGGACAATCGGTCCCATCTGATCGGGGTTCATTTGATAGGCTGGCATGAGGTTGATGAGGCTCTCGGCGTCCTGAGCCCATTTTGAAACCCAGTCCTTGTCCTCCATCCGATAGAGATTACACATGCGACCCCCTCCGCTCGACCAAATACGGCTACTCTAGCGCATGTCGCTTGTTTCGCTAGTCGAGCTGGTAAACGTCGGCATTGTCTTGCCGTTCCCGCAGGCCCTTGTACGACGGATGACGGAGTTTCCCGTCCGATGTCCAGGCGCGAAACTCGATCTCGGCGATCAGGGTAGGCTGGACCCAGACAATGTCGGCAGTTCCGGAATGGGGCAGGGGCGGCTGCTTTCGCTTCCATCGCAGCGTGTCCAGTATCTTCCGCAACCGGATGATCTCGGCTCCCTTGAAGCCCGTGCCGACGCTTCCGACGTGGACGAGATCGCCATCGCGGTAGGCGGCGAGCGCTAACGAGCCGAAGCCGGCTGGGTACGATGCGGACCTCTCATAGCCGACGATGAAGAAAGCCTCGCTCTGGATGCATTTGACTTTTACCCAATCCCCGGTCCGGCCCGAACGATAGGGCTGATCGAGGCGCTTGCCGACGATGCCTTCCAGGCCGAGGCGGCAGACATGCTCAAGCAGGACAGCTGGCTCGGCATCGAATGTTTCTGATATCCGAATGGCGCTGGCTTCATTCGTTGGGCCGTTTATCGTGTCCTCGAGAAGGTGTCGGCGCGAACGGTATTCAACACCGCGCAGATCGTGCCCATCCAGATAAACAAGATCGAAAGCGTAAAGAACGGCGTGGGAGGCGCGCCTGCCAGCTTGTTTGCCGAATGCACCCAGCGATTGCTGCAGCAGCCCGAAATCCGGCCGCCCCTCATCGTCGAGCACGACGGCTTCCCCATCGATAATCATCGTCGCCGGCCCCAGCGCTCGGGCGGCCTGCTCTATGGCCGGAAACCGATGTGTCCAGTCGTGGCCGCCGCGAGTAAGGATCCGGATCCGCTGGGGCTCGATATGGACCGCAAGGCGATAGCCATCCCATTTCAGCTCCCAACTCCATTCGTTTCCGGTGGGAGGCTTAGCCTTCAATAGGGCCAGCGCCGGCTCGACGCGATCAGGTATGGGATCGAAGAGGAGCTGTGGTTGAGCTGGATTACGCTTCCTGCGCGGCTTTGAGCGGATCGGCGGCTCGGTGTCGCGAAGGAGGGGTTTTGATCTCGGAGGCCTCGTCATCCGGCCAGTTCATCAGAAAAACCTTAATAATACTGTGACTATCCCTATATTGTCCCCGCTATTCACCGATCAGGAGATAAGACTGCAGAAGCCAGCGAAATTTCTTGGTCGCAGCTATTCACCTGATTCTCATGAAGAATCTCGAACTTCTAATGTTCGGAACAATACTCGTACGTTTTTGCCGCCTTGACTCCTTTCTCATATGGGAACAAAAACAGAACATTGACATTTGCACGACATGAAGTCGCCCTGCCAACACGACCTTGAAGGGAGCCGTGAACAATGACTGCTGCCCGCGAAAGGGTAATCTGCGATCTGCGGGAGCGTATTGCATTGCTCGAAACCAGCACGGCGAAAAAAGCCGGTTGGTTGCCATTTGGCGTGCCGGAGATGGATGGGGTTCTGCCTGGCGGCGGCCTTGCTCATGGCGCGCTTCACGAATTTGCCGGTGGTGGATCGGGCACCGTCGATGGTGCGGCCGCTGCTCTTTTTGCAGCCGGCATAGCGGCACGGACGAAGGGGCCGATCGTGTGGTGTCTGACGCGACCAGATCTGTTTTTCCCCGCGCTTGCGCAGGTCGGACTGCATCACGACCGGATAATCTTCGTCGAGTCCGACAAGGAGGAAGACGTGCTCGCCAATATGGAGGAGGGGCTGTCCTTTGGTGGGCTCGGCGCCGTCGTCGGTGAACTCGTTCGCCTGCCGATGGTCAGCTCGCGCCGCCTGCAGCTGGCGGCCGAGCGCACGGGGACAATGGCATTGGCTGTGCGTCGTTGGAGGCGGCAGACAGAGGCCAATGATTTCGGGCAGCCGACGGCGTCGACCACGCGGTGGCGGGTGAGCGTGATGCCATCGGAGGATTTGCCAGTGCCGGGTGTGGGGAGGGCCCAATGGTTGCTGGAATTGATGCGCGTGAAAGCGGGTGAATGTGCTGAGTTTCTCGTGAGGGCGTGCGATGACAAGGGTTGTCTCGATCTATCTTCCGGATCTGCCGACGGATCGCATTCGTCGCGCCGATCCATCCATTCCGCCTGAACAGGCGATCGCGGTGATCGCCAGGAGCGGCTCGAAACGCTGGGTATCGGCGGCCGACGCAGCCGCCAGACAAGCCGGCGTTCATGTCGGCATGCCGGCTGCGAAAGCACAGGCGCTGTTTCGCGGCCTGATGCTGGTCGATGCGGATCCTGCTATGGATGCCGCAGCGCTCGAACGCATCACCCTCTGGGCGCTGACGCTTTATTCCCCGATCGTCGCGGTCGATGGGATCGATGGGATCGTCATGGACACAGAGGGTGCCGATCACTTGCAGGGCGGAGAGCTGCCGATGGTGACGAAGATCGCCAATCAGTTCCTAGCAAGGAAACTCACTCCCCGGGTCGCGATCGCCGACACCTGGGGTGCAGCACACGCCTGCGCCCGTGCCATCAGCCGCGAAACGGTCATAGTGCCTTCAGGTGAGACCGTCCGCGCCGTCGAGAAGCTGCCGATATCGTTGCTGCGCCTTCCCGGGAAAGTCATCAGCGATCTGCGCACGCTTGGCTTCCAGACCGTCGGCGAATTGGCCAACACGCCGCGCGCGCCGCTGACCCTTCGTTTCGGCCCCGAGATTGGCCGGCGGCTGGACCAGATGTTTGGCCGCGCCTGCGAACCGATCGATCCGATCCGCACCGCCGAGCTGATCGAGGTGAGCCGCGCCTTCGCCGAACCGATCGGTGCTGCCGAAACCATCAACAAATATGTCGGCCGGCTGGTCGTGCAACTGATCGAGGAGCTGCAAAGGCGCGGCCTTGGTGTCCGGCGCGCCGACCTGATCGTCGACAAGGTCGATGGCACACGGCAGGCGATCCGCGCTGGCACCGTGAAGCCGGTGCGCGACGTCGCCTGGCTGACGAAGCTGTTTCGCGACCGGACGGAGAAGATCGAGCCGGGCTTCGGGATCGAAAAGCTCACTCTGGTCGCGGTGATGGCTGAGCCCCTGGAGGAGCGCCAGAAATCCTCCTCGCTGGTCGAGGAGGAAGTGAAGGACGTGACGCCGCTGATCGATATCTACGGCAACCGCGGGCAGCGCGTCTATCGGGTGGCACCGGTTGCCTCCGACGTTCCAGAGCGCTCCGTCCAGCGCATCAGTCCTGCTGCCGATCCGGTCGAGGTTACCTGGGTCAGCCATTGGCGCCGGCCGGTCCGGCTGCTGGCCCGTCCGGAGCTGATCGAGGCAATCGCCTTGCTACCGGACCGCCCGCCGGTTTCGATCACCTGGCGCGGCAAGCGGCGGAAGGTCAAGCGGGCCGACGGGCCCGAGCGGATCTTTGGCGAGTGGTGGCAGCGCGACGCGGAGATGGAGGCGGTGCGGGACTATTTCGTCATCGAAGACGAGGCCGGCGAGCGCCTCTGGGTGTTTCGCTCCGGTGATGGCATCGATCCTGAAACCGGAAGTCACCGCTGGTTCGTGCACGGGATCTTCGCATGAGCTATGCCGAGCTGCAGGTCACGACCCATTTTTCGTTCTTGCGCGGTGCAAGCTCGGCGCAGGAACTGTTCGAGACCGCGAAGGCTCTCGGCATCGAAGTCCTCGGCGTTGTCGATCGCAATTCGCTTGCCGGAATCGTCCGGGCGCTTGAAGCATCGCGCGCCACCGGCTTACGCCTCGTTGTCGGTTGCCGGCTTGATCTGGCCGACGGCATGTCGGTGCTGGTCTACCCGACCGACCGGGCTGCCTATTCCCGGCTGACCCGCCTCATCACGCTCGGCAAGTCGCGCGGCGGCAAGAACAACTGTATCCTGCACTGGGACGACGTCGTCGCATACAATGACGGCATGATCGGCATTCTTGTGCCGGACCTACCGGATGACACCTGCGGGATCCAGCTGCGCAAGATGGCCGAGGTGTTTGGTGATCGCGCCTATGTGTCGCTTTGTCTGCGCCGTCGGCAGAACGACCAGTTGCGCCTGCATGAGATTTCCAATCTTGCGGCGCGGTTCAAGGTGCGGCCGGTCGTCACCAATGATGTCCTCTTCCATGAGCCGGGCCGCCGGCAGTTGCAGGACATTGTCACCTGCATCCGAACCCGCACGACGATCGACGAAGTCGGCTTCGAACGCGAGCGCCACGCCGATCGCTACCTGAAGCCGCCCGAAGAAATGCAGCGGTTGTTTCCGCGATACCGGCAAGCCCTCGCGCGAACCATGGAGATCGTCCGTCGCTGCACGTTCTCGCTCGAGGAACTCACCTACCAATATCCGGAGGAGGCGATCGTGCCGGGCAAGGATGCTCAGGCCTCACTGGAACATTATGTCTGGCAATGCGTGCCCGACCGCTATCCGGAGGGACTACCGCCCGACGTGTTGAAGGTCGTGCGGCACGAGCTCGATCTCATCCGTACCATGAAATACGCCCCGTATTTTCTGACCGTCTTTTCGATCGTGCGTTATGCTCGGTCTCAAGGCATTCTCTGCCAGGGGAGGGGCTCCGCCGCCAACAGTGCCGTCTGCTACATCCTCGGCATTACCAGCATCGATCCCTCGACCAACGACCTTCTGTTCGAGCGTTTTGTATCCCAGGAGCGCGACGAGCCGCCGGACATCGATGTCGATTTCGAGCACGAGCGGCGCGAGGAGGTGATCCAGTGGATCTATCGAACCTATACCAGAGAAAAGGCAGCGCTCTGCGCCACCGTGACGCGCTACCGGGCGCGCGGCGCGATCCGCGATGTCGGCAAGGCGCTCGGCCTGCCGGAGGACGTGATCAAGGCGCTGTCATCCGGCATGTGGTCCTGGTCGGAAGAGGTCTGCGATCGCAATGTCCGCGAGCTCAATCTCAATCCAGACGACCGGCGTCTTGTGCTGACTTTGAAGCTCGCACAGCAACTGATGGGCGCCCCGCGCCATCTCGGCCAACACCCCGGCGGTTTTGTCCTCACTCATGATCGGCTCGACGATCTCGTGCCGATCGAACCGGCGACGATGAAGGACCGCCAGATCATCGAGTGGGACAAGGACGACGTCGAAGCCCTCAAATTCATGAAGGTGGACATCCTGGCGCTTGGAATGCTGACCTGCATGGCCAAGGCCTTCGATCTGATCCGCGAGCACAAGGACCGCGATCTTAATCTCTCGAAAATCGAGCAGGAGGATTCTGCGACCTATGCGATGATCCGCAAGGCCGATACGCTCGGCACGTTCCAGATAGAAAGCCGCGCGCAGATGGCGATGCTGCCGCGGTTGAAACCCCGGACCTTCTACGACCTTGTGGTACAAGTCGCAATTGTCCGGCCCGGTCCGATCCAGGGGGACATGGTGCATCCCTATCTGCGCCGGCGAGAAGGCAAGGAGGCAGTCGAATATCCGACGCCGGAGCTGGAAGCGGTGCTCGGCAAGACGCTCGGCGTGCCGCTGTTTCAGGAGTCGGCGATGCGCGTCGCGATGGTCTGCGCCGGCTTTACCGGTGGCGAAGCCGACCAGCTGCGCAAGTCGATGGCGACTTTCAAGTTCACCGGCGGCGTCTCGCAGTTCAAGGACAAACTCGTCTCCGGCATGGTGAGGAACGGCTACGCGCCGGAATTCGCCGAAAAGACCTTCTCCCAGCTCGAAGGCTTTGGCTCCTATGGTTTTCCGGAGAGCCACGCGGCTTCGTTCGCGCTGATCGCCTATGCCTCGAGCTACATCAAATGCCATTATCCGGAAGCCTTTTGCGCGGCGCTCATCAATTCGCAGCCGATGGGTTTTTACGCGCCGGCGCAGATTGTCGGCGACGCGAGAGCCCACGGCGTCGAGGTGCGGCCGGTTTGCATCAACCGGTCGCGGTGGGACTGTACGCTGGAGCGGATCGGCAATTCCGATCGGCATGCTGTCCGGCTCGGTTTCCGGCAGGTGAAAGGACTGGCGGTCGCTGATGCGGCGCGCGTCGTCGCGGCACGCATGAACAATGCCTTTGTCTCGGTCGACGACATGTGGCGTCGAACCGGCGTGCCATCGGAGGCGCTTGTCCAGCTTGCCAAGGCCGATGCCTTTCTGCCGTCCCTGAAGCTTGCGCGCCGCGACGCGCTGTGGGCGATCAAGGCGCTGCGCGACCAACCCTTGCCACTATTTGCGGCCGCCGCCGAGCGGGAGATGGCTGCGATCGCCGAGCAGCAGGAGCCGGAGGTGGCACTTCGGCAGATGACGGACGGGCATAACGTCATCGAGGATTACAGCCATACCGGACTGACATTGCGGCAGCATCCAATCGCCTTCCTGCGCAAGGATTTATCAGTGCGCAACATCATCACCTGTGCCGAGGCGATGAATTCGCGGGACGGGCGTTGGGTTTATACCGCCGGACTTGTCCTGGTGCGGCAAAAGCCCGGATCGGCCAATGGCGTGATGTTCATCACCATTGAGGACGAGACCGGGCCGGCCAATCTCGTTGTCTGGCCGACGCTGTTTGAAAAACGCCGGCGGGTCGTGCTCGGATCCTCGATGATGGCCATCAATGGTCGGATCCAGCGGGAAGGGGAGGTCGTGCATCTTGTCGCCCAGCAGCTGTTCGACCTGTCAGGCGATCTGACCGGTCTGGCTGATCGCGATGAAGAGTTCAAGCTGCCGGCCGGCAGGGGTGATGAGTTCGCCCACGGATCGCCGGGAAGTTCGGATACGCGGGACAAGTCGAAGCCTGTTGTAGCCCCGCGCGACATTTTCACGCCCGATCTTCACATTGATACGCTGAAAATCAAAAGCCGGAACTTCCATTGATTTTCCCCATCCTGAGGCGCGGTGGCGCCCAGGGAGTTGTCAGTCCGCTCGCAGCAATTTTAAAGCAAAATAAAGCTTGAGCGCAATTTCCAGAACAAAATCGCTGTCTGCGCCCGAGGTTAAGTTTAGAGCATCAGATTATTATACAGGAGAGGCCAGTGGAAGCTTGGTATCGACAAGAAGACCCAGATTTCGGGACCGAGAATTCACGCAGAGCATAAAACAGAGAACCTCATGATACGCGCTTTCAAATCGTCGTCGAACTCAACCGAAATTATCAACCTCGACAGGGATGCCATCCGAGAAAACCATCGGAATGGTCGACAAACCAATATTATGTTCGACACCAATATCCTGATTGCAATCGAAAGCGCCTATAAGACTGGCCAGCGACACCAGGAACTTAAGAATGCTGGTGTTCTGGAACTGGCGAGACTCATCGAGAAAACCTCCAGGTATGGCGTATTCATCTCGCCTGCAGCGGCTTACCAAGAACTGCCCCCAGCGCGTCGAGGCGACGTTGAAGCAGCGTTCGACAGGTTTCTTGCAGACTATCTGCCAAATTTCCGTGAGGACCCAAACTCGATAAAGGTTCCGTATGCTGGTGCAAAGATGGACCCTGAGCATTTTAGCGCGCTGTCGCTGGAGCGTCAGAAGGCAATCTCGTGCTCATATGCTTCGCTGCTCGCTATGAACGTCATACATCGATTAGAGGCGTTGAATGGCCTGGAAAAATTCGCCCTCTACATCGATTATTGCGCCGAGGTACTGGATCTCATCAGTCTCAAGGAACTGACGATCGCTCGATATGTCTTCGCCCCCGAAAATGGCTTAACTGACCAACTCAGGACGCGGAAAGTAGCTATCACAAACAACTTCGTGAAACTGAAAAAGGGTGGCGGCAAAGGCTTGACACCCGTCAAAGTACTGGAGCGCATCGCTTTGAATGGAGCCAACGACCTGAAGCTGATTGCTGCTGCAGATATCGTGAACAATTCGCGCGAGCAGTTCAACTTCGGGATCATCGAGCATGATGTCTGGATCGCAACGAGCGACGATAAGCTCTACGAGTTTTGCTGCGCCTGCCCGGGCTACATGGGTCGGGAACGTGGCGGTCCCTTGGCTAGATATGTCGAGACACATACTGACGTAAAGGGAACCCGCTACTGGCGGGATTCCATCGAAATACAGCAGCGCAGACTTGAGGAGCGCTATTTCACAGTAGATCGCGAAAAGGAAATGGACTCAATTGTGCAGTCAGCCTTTGATATCGAGGCTGACCTGCTGAACGGTAAAGCTGACGATTATTTCAGACTAAGGTCATGGCGATCTGCGCGAGTGATGCATGACTAATACGGGTCCTCGCCCCGGGCCTCTAGACGCAAGCGTTCGAACCCATGCTTTCGCTCCTGCCCCTTTAGCTGTTGAGGCAGTACGGCAATGTCCTCGCTTTTCATCACGCGTTCCAATTTCTTCCTCTGTCCTGGGACCAAGAACACCAGTGCGTGCGATGGCCCTGTTACCAACACCCCAACGCGCGCACGCTGTTCTCACCAGCTCAATCTTACCGCGCCTCTGAATTGATACCAAAACCGGCCTCTGAGGAGAGCAGATCTCGGCGAGATCCGCATTCGCTATAA
Organism: Neorhizobium sp. NCHU2750; assembly: GCF_003597675.1. Lineage (NCBI taxonomy): Bacteria > Pseudomonadati > Pseudomonadota > Alphaproteobacteria > Hyphomicrobiales > Rhizobiaceae > Neorhizobium > Neorhizobium sp. NCHU2750. The sequence goes on from NZ_CP030831.1 coordinate 122,741, forward strand.
GGTTTGCTCCCGCATGATCATTGTCGGTTGAACGAGGTCCATAGGAGACGTCCCACCGCTCTTGATGGATGGCTTCCTGGTCCGGCCCCGGATCTCCGACGATCAACCCGCTGCGGGGTCGGCTAGCAAGCTGCCGCCGCTCGGCTACGCCCTCGCGGTGATCGCGACCGGTTCCGGACACTGACGGGAGCCATCGAGCGGGAATGGCCCGCTCCAAAGATGGAGCCTTCAGATGAACACCGATCTTTCCCTTGCGCAGAACCATGCCTTCCAGCTTTCCCGCACCCTGATGGTTCCGGTCACGCTCTTTAGGTCCGGTAACGAGTTCGGCGTTCTGCCGAGCGACGAACTCGACGACGAAGACGATCTGGAGATCGTGCATGAATACGTTCCGGGCGGGTCTCATTGAGACCCTTCTCGCCTTTTTGGTGCCGCTTGCGAGCCGCAGGCGGCAAGGGAAGCTGCGCCGCTGCTGGCACCCCGGCGGCGGCGCAAGGTGCAGATTGTCATCTTGCCAGCCGCGCCCTTGCCTCCTTTGCTCTTCGCGGCGTCCGGAGCAGGCCCCGCAAGGTGTGGGGAAAAGAAACAGAAGGAAAGGCGGGCGCAAGGGTGCGTCGGGAAGAAAAATGGAAAAGAACGAACTGGAAAAACTGCGGGACCGCGTGCAATGCGCCGCGGTGCTGGAGCAGGCAGGGTTTGCCATCGACCTGAAGGAGAGCACCCGCAGGGCGGTCAAATTCCGCGGCGGCGGGGCCATAATCATCGTGATTCACGAGGGCAGGGGCTGGTTCGATCCGCTGTCCGATGCCAAGGGTGACGTGTTCGGTCTTGTCGAGCATCTCGACCGAGTGCCCTTTGTCGAAGCCCTCGACCATGTCGCATCGCTGGTCGACTTCGTCCCGAAGGAGCCGGTCTGGACCCACGCTGCGCGCGAGATCGATCTGCCGGCCGGAGTTTCAGAACGATGGACGAAGCGCCGCAAGCCGTGGCCGGGTTCGATGACCTGGCGCTATCTCTGCGAAGAACGCTGCGTTCCTGAAGCAACCATCCGCGCAGCGATCCGGCATGATCTCGTGCGCGAAGGTCCGCGCGGCAGTATGTGGGCCGCGCACCGTGACAGCGAGGGCGCCGTCACCGGCTGGGAGGAACGCGGGCCGGAATGGCGCGGCTTTTCGACCGGAGGCGCGAAAGTGTTGTTCAGGTTCGGCGCGATCCTTGCGCCGCGCGTTTGCGTGACGGAAGCTGCGATCGACGCCATGAGCCTTGCCGCGCTGGAGAGTAATCGTCGCGATAGCCTCTATGTCAGTACCGGCGGCGGCTGGGCTCCCGCCACCGATGCGGCGATCCGTTTGTTGGCGGCGCGGACGGGTATGTCGGTGGTCGCCGCCACTGACAATAACGCGCAGGGCGATATCTACGCTGATCGGTTGGAAGCAATTACCCGGGACGCTGACTGCGGCTTTGAGCGCCTTCGTCCCCACCACGAAGACTGGAACGAGGACCTTTGCGCTCAGCTGCGCGCGAATTCGAGGAGAGGCGCGATGTCGTGATTATCCGCGGCCTGCAGTGCCGCGACGTACCGCGTGCGCAGATCTCCCACGTCGCCCAGGCTCCCGCTACCCCAGCTGAAGGGCTCGGCGCCCAGTTTTTCCACGAGCAGATCGGCGGCCAGCCGCGCGTGACGTCCGTTGCCGTTCGGAAACGGATGGATGGCGACCAGGCGATGGTGGAAACGTATTGCGATCTCGTCCGGCGCGAATGTCTCATGCTCGACCCAATACCGAACGTCATCGAGCAGCGCCGTGAGTTCGACCGGAATTCGGTAGGCCTGGATGCCGATATTGCGCTCCGTCGTTCGGAAGCTGCCTGCCCATTGCCAGACCTCGCCGAACATGCGTCGGTGCAATGTACGCATGAAGTCTTCGGTCAGCATCCTGCCGACCGGCATGCGCCGTCGTCCGCGAGCCCAGGCTGCGCCCTCGACGATGTTTTCCTGTTCTGCCTCGTTGAGATCCTGCCTGTGGGTGATCCAGCTTTGAAGCAGGCCCTCGCGCTCCTGCGGCTCGAGAGGTGTTGCGTCCTCTGGTTCCTGGAAAAGGTCAGTCATTTTTCTGACCAGAGATCGCGCTCGGAAAGCTGGTCGCGAATATAGGTCTGGACGCGGGCCTCGAGATCGCCATCGTCCGTTCCCTGTGCCTCCAGACGCATCGTATGCGCGACCCGCTGGAGTTCGCGCATTGCGATCTTGCGCGCTCGCTCATCGACGGTGGCCTCGAGCGACGTATTCGGGACCAATGCGTAGACCAGCGTGCAGTCGAGCGCCTCTGCCGCACGCCGCAAGGTGTTGAGCTGGATCGTTCCGGATGCCTCCGACTTCTCGATCGCTTCGACGGTCTGGGGCCGGATTCCCATCCGCGAGCCGAGCTGCGACCCCGTCATGCCAAGCGCGTCGCGCAACGCCCGGACCCATCCTTTCGGAGGTGCCCTGAAGCCTTCCGCCGGCTGCAGTCCGCAAAGACGCTCGTCAAGCCTCTTGCGTGCTCGTTTCCTTGCATCGTCCTTCATCGTTTATCTTTCCTCCGCCGCTCGTCATCAGACAACAGGCTGATTGCTGCGCTCAATCTATCAGGTTACAACCTGATAATCAATTCCGTTTGATCAGCCCAAAGTATGATAGGACAAGCGATTGAACCAGCCTGTAAGCTGATTTCATCTGAATGAAATAGCAAGGAGGGGAAGGAAGGAGGGGAAGGGGAAGGGGAAGGGGAAGGGGAACGCCGGTTGCCGCATGCCCGCCAGCCGCGTCAAGGGTAAAGCTTCGCCCGCTGCGCGGCCCTTGACCCGTCCGGACGGAGAGGCGGCGCCAAGGAGGGGTCAGGAAGGGCTGAAGAGGATGGCGACATCGCGAGGATGAGCCGCGTGTCTTTCCCGACGAGGCTGAAAGGAGCCCGCCCATGACTGTCTCTCCGATCCGAAAAGTCCTTGAAGGCATTGCCGATCGCCGGCAGATGTTCCGCATGTTCGACCGCCACGCGCAACGCCCGAACCGTTGGGAGGGTGACGACAGCGCACTTTATCGAGGCGAATGGTTCGAAGTTGCCCAGGCGCAACACGATTACATGTTCGAGATCCTGCCACCGCTGTTCATGCGGGGCGACATGTTCGCCATGCGCGAGTTCCTTACCGACAGCATCACCAGCATCTTTTTCACGCTGAAGATCGACGACCGGATGCGGTATTTCCATGCCTATTGCGACCTCGCTGGCAAGGGTTCGCCCGAACGGATGCGCGATGCGATCATCGAGCGCGAAACCCGGCCCGTTCGGGCAATGACGCGCGAGGAACGCCTGGACCACATCTGGTCGAGCACCCATGATGACTATCGCGGCTATGCCGGCGAGCGCTGGCCGGAACACGACCACGGCAAGCGGACCGTGCTGTTCTACGGCGGACGCCAGGGCACCGTCCTGAAGCTGCTCGACGACCTCACGGATGCGCAGATCGCATCGAAGCTGCCGGTGCACCTGCGCTACCTCCCTGACGCGATCGCGGCGTAACGGGAGGCGGCGATGTTCACCTTTTCCGTGACGGACATCCACGTCGTCATGATGCGCGGACGCCTAGACGCGCACCTCAATGGCGGCTTCCGCAATCCCCACTACGGCATGTTTCCGGGCCGCGATGAGAAGCCCGGTCTTTGGCTGGTCGGCGACGAGAGCGTGTACCTCATGTCCAACGGCAAGCTCGCAGAGGGGCAACGTCCGTTTGTCGTCTATGCCGAAGAGTGCGATCCGAAGTCGAACCCCGACTACTGGCACTACAAGCGCCAGCATTTCGGCGGCGATGACGGGATCGAGTTTCTCGACGGTGCCATGCTCGTGAAGCTAATCGCTGCCAGCCCCGCCTGCACGCATCTGAGGATCGCCTTCCACGGGGATTCGATGCAACTCACCGTGATCGCGCGAGACTAGCGATCCGCAGACGCTCGCCGTCCCGCGGCCGTCCAGCCCACCCAGTTCTCTTCATCCCCGCACGTCGTCAGCCGACTGGAACCTTCCAGGGGGGTGGCGACGCGCGCCTTCACCCAAGGAGATTCCAGCATGTCACATGACGATCCCTTCACCATCGATCTTTTCGGCAACACCGGGCTTTCGTCGGGCCTTGGCCTTGGCGTGACGGCCTTCGCCAGCAACTTCGAGCCCGACGATGATCCCGATCCTACAACTCCAGCGCCGGCCTTGCCGATCGCCGCGGTCGTGCGGCCGTCGTCCCCGGCGGGCCGTGCCCGTGGTCTGAACTTCCATCTCGCCGATGACCGTGGTCTCGCCCGCAGCTGGAAGGACCGTGCGCGCGACAATATTGCCGCGATCCGGCTCGCGGCCGAGATCGAGGCGGACGAACGTCCTGCGACGCGCGAGGAACAGGAGATGCTGATCCGCTTCACCGGCTTCGGCGCGTCCGATCTTGCCAACGGCGTCTTCCGCCGTCCCGGCGAGCTCGAATTCCGCAAGGGCTGGGACGACATCGGTTCCGATCTCGAGGATGCGGTCGGCGAGACCGACTATGCCTCGCTTGCCCGCTGCACCCAGTATGCCCATTTCACCCCGGAGTTCATCGTCCGGGCGATCTGGTCTGGCCTTCAGCGTCTCGGATGGCGCGGCGGCCGGGTGCTGGAGCCGGGGATCGGCACGGGCCTGTTTCCGGCGCTGATGCCGGAAGCGCTTCGTGATCTGTCGCACGTCACCGGCGTCGAGCTCGATCCCGTAACGGCACGCATCGTACGGCTTTTGCAGCCGCGAGCGCGGATCCTCACCGGAGATTTTGCGCGCACGGAGTTGCCGGCGAGCTTTGACCTTGCCATCGGCAATCCGCCTTTCTCGGACCGGACCGTCCGTTCCGACCGCGCCTATCGCTCGCTCGGGCTGCGATTGCACGACTATTTCATTGCCCGGTCGATCGACCTGTTGAAGCCCGGGGCTTTCGCAGCCTTTGTTACCAGCTCCGGCACGATGGACAAGGCGGATTCCTCGGCGCGCGAGCATATTGCCAAGACGGCGGACCTGATTGCCGCCATCCGCCTGCCGGAAGGCAGCTTCCGGGCCGACGCGGGAACCGACGTCGTCGTGGACATCCTCTTCTTCCGTAAACGCAAGGTCGCCGAGCCCGAGGGCGATCTTTCTTGGCTCGACACGGACGAAATCCGGCCCGCCACGGAGGATGAGGGCGCCATACGTGTCAACAGGTGGTTCGCCCAGCATCCGGAATTCGTGCTCGGTACCCACGCGTTGACCGCCGGTCCTTTCGGCGAGACCTATACATGCCTTCCGCGTGACAGCGAGGATCTCGCCGCGGCGCTGTCGGCCGCCGTCCATCTTCTTCCGGAAGGCCGCTATGACGGCGAGCCCACCGCGATCGATCTCGATCTTGAGGGCGCGACCGAAGATATTCCTGCCGATCTTCCGTCCGGCCAGCATGTCCGCGAAGGCAGCTTCTTCTTCCACAACGCCCGAGGCCTCATGCAGGTGATCGATGGCCAGCCGGTCACTATTACGGTCCGAAAGGGCCGCAGCGCGGACGGTATCCCGGAGAAGCACGTCCGGATCATCAGGAAGCTGATCCCGGTCCGTGACGCGGTACGTCAGGTGCTGAAGGCCCAGGAGCTGGACCAACCCTGGAAGGATCTGCAGGTCAAGCTGCGCATTGCCTGGTCGAGCTTCGTGCGCGACTTCGGCCCGATCAACCACACCACGGTCTCGATCAACGAGGATCCGGAGACAGGCGAGACGCGCGAGAGCCATCGCCGGCCTAATCTCCAGCCGTTCGCAGACGATCCCGATTGCTGGCTGGTCGCCTCGATCGAGGACTATGACCTCGAAAACGATACGGCAAGGCCCGGGCCGATCTTCACCGACCGTGTCATCTCGCCGCCCGCGCCGCCGGTGATCACCAGTGCGGCGGATGCGCTCGCCGTGGTGCTCAACGAACGTGGGCACGTCGATCTCGACCATATCGCGGAACTTCTGCACCGTAATCCCGAAGACGTCGTCACTGAGCTTGGCAGCGCGATCTTCCGCGACCCCGCCGACGGGTCCTGGCAGATGGCCGACGCCTATCTGTCCGGTCATGTCCGCGAGAAGCTCAAGGTCGCGGAAGCTGCGGCCGCGCTCGAGCCCGCCTATGAGCGCAACGTCTCGGCGCTCACTGCCGTCCAGCCGGTCGATCTGCGCCCGTCGGACATCACCGCGCGCCTCGGCGCTCCGTGGATACCGGCTGGAGATGTCGTCGCCTTCGTCAAGGAGACGATGGGAACCGATATCCGGATCCATCACATGCCCGAACTGGCGTCATGGACCGTCGAGGCCCGCCAGCTTTCCTACCTCGCCGCCGGAACATCCGAATGGGGAACGGACCGCCGCCATGCCGGCGAACTGCTGTCCGATGCCCTGAACAGCCGGGTGCCGCAGATCTTCGATACGATCAGGGACGGCGACAGCGAAAAGCGGGTTCTCAACGTCGTCGATACCGAAGCGGCCAAGGAAAAGCTTCACAAGATCAAGCAGGCCTTCCAGCGCTGGATATGGTCCGATCCCGATCGCACCGACCGGCTGGCACGCGTCTATAACGACCGCTTCAACAACATCGCGCCGCGAAAGTTCAACGGCGATCATCTCAAACTTCCAGGCGCCTCAGGCGCCTTTGTTCTCTACGGGCATCAGAAACGCGGGATCTGGAGGATCATCTCGGCCGGCTCGACCTATCTCGCCCATGCCGTCGGCGCCGGCAAGACCATGACGATGGCAGCAAGCATCATGGAGCAGCGGCGTCTCGGCCTGGTCGCCAAGGCGATGCAGGTCGTGCCGGGGCATTGCCTTGCGCAGGCCGCGCGCGAGTTCCTGGCGCTCTATCCCACGGCTCGCATCCTCGTTGCGGACGAGACAAATTTTTCGAAGGACAAGCGCGCCCGGTTCCTGTCGCGCGCGGCGACGGCAACCTGGGATGCGATCATCATCACGCATTCCGCCTTCAGGTTCATCGGTGTGCCGGCGGTGTTTGAACAACAGATGATCCACGACGAACTGGAGCTCTACGAAACCCTACTCCTAAAGGTCGAGGATGAGGACCGCGTCTCTCGCAAGCGCCTCGAGCGCCTGAAGGAAGGGCTGCAGGAGCGGCTCGAAGCGCTTTCCACCCGCAAGGACGATCTCCTCACCATCGCCGAGATCGGCGTCGACCAGATCATCGTCGACGAGGCGCAGGAGTTCAGAAAGCTCAGCTTCGCAACCAATATGTCGACGTTGAAGGGCGTCGATCCGAACGGCTCGCAGCGGGCCTGGGATCTCTATGTGAAATCCCGTTTCATCGAGACGATCAATCCCGGCCGGGCGCTTGTCCTCGCTTCGGGCACGCCGATCACAAATACGCTCGGCGAAATGTTCTCTGTCCAGCGGTTGATGGGCCACCCGGCGCTGATGGAGCGCGGCCTGCACGAGTTCGACGCCTGGGCGTCAACCTTCGGCGACACCACCACCGAGCTGGAGCTTCAGCCTTCCGGCAAGTACAAGCCGGTCTCCCGCTTCGCGAGCTTCGTCAACGTGCCAGAACTGATCGCGATGTTCCGCAGCTTCGCGGATGTCGTGATGCCGGCGGACTTGCGCGAGTATGTAAAGGTGCCGGCGGTCTCGACCGGCAGGCGCCAGATCGTCACGTCGAAGCCAACACAGGCGTTCAAGCACTACCAGATGGTGCTGGCCGAGCGCATCAAGGCGATCGAGGAGCGCGACCGGCCGCCCGAACCCGGCGACGACATCCTGCTTTCCGTCATCACCGATGGCCGGCATGCGGCGATCGACCTGCGCCTCGTGGATGCCGACAATGACAATGAGGCGGACAACAAGCTCAACAGTCTCATCTCGAATGCCTTCAATATCTGGAAGGCGACCGAGGGCAGCACCTATCTCCGCCATGATGGCAAGCCGTTCGAACTGCCAGGTGCTGCGCAGATGATCTTTTCCGATCTGGGCACCATCAGCGTCGAGAAGACCAGAGGCTTTTCCGCCTATCGCTGGATTCGTGACGAACTGATCCGCTTAGGCGTGCCGGCATCGGAGATCGCCTTCATGCAGGACTTCAAGAAATCGGAGGCGAAGCAGCGGCTGTTTGGCGACGTCCGGGCAGGCAGGGTCCGGTTCCTGATCGGCTCGTCGGAGACGATGGGGACCGGCGTCAATGCGCAACTGCGGCTAAAGGCACTCCATCATCTCGACGTGCCCTGGCTCCCTTCCCAGATCGAGCAGCGCGAGGGCCGCATCGTGCGCCAGGGTAACCAGCATGACGAGGTCGATATCTTCGCCTACGCCACCGAAGGCAGCCTCGATGCCACGATGTGGCAGAATAATGAGCGCAAGGCCCGGTTCATCGCGGCGGCCCTTTCCGGTGATACCTCCATCCGGCGTCTCGAAGATCTCGGCGAGGGGCAGGCGAACCAGTTCGCCATGGCCAAGGCGATCGCCTCGGGCGACCAGCGCCTGATGCAGAAGGCGGGGTTGGAGGCCGACATCGCGCGGCTGGAACGCCTGCGCGCGGCACACATTGACGACCAGCACGCCGTTCGCCGCCAGCTTCGCGACGCCGAACGCGATATCGAGTATGCCACGCGGCGGATCGCAGAGGTTGGCCAGGATATCGAGCGTCTGCTTTCGACCGCTGGCGCCGCCTTCTCGATGACGGTCATGGGCAAGGTCTATGCCGAGCGCAAGGAGGCCGGTCGTGCCTTGATGAAGGAGATCCTGACCCAGGTACAACTCCAGCAGGACGACGAGACGGTGATCGCGTCGATCGGCGGCTTCGATTTGGAATATCGCGGCGAACGCTTCGGCCATGACAATTATCGCTACACCACCATGCTGATGCGCACCGGCGCGGATTTCGAGATCGATCTGCCCGTGACGGTCACGCCGCTCGGTGCCGTCTCCCGCCTCGAGCACGCGCTTGATGATTTCGAGGGTGAACGCGAGCGCAATCGCCAGCGCCTTGCTGACGCCCGCCGCAGGCTCGCGTCATACCAGACGCGCGACGATGGCGGCGACTTTGCCTTCGCCGGCGAGCTGGCCGAGAAACGCTTGCAGCTTGCGGAGGTGGAGGCTTCACTGGCCGCGGATGTTGAGGGCGCGGCACCGCCAATGGCGGCGTAAAATTTTAACAGTGAGACAAAATCGCCGGCGTTGAATTTTCATGGGAGTTTCTATCGCGCAAGTGAAAGTCTCGCGACAGTCCGACCTTGATCGCCCTATGCGTTTTCCTCGTTTCTTTGAAGTCGCTCTCCCCAATCCCGCATCGCTATCAGGACGGGAGCAAGGGAAATGCCCGACGCGGTGAGTTCATATTCCACCTTCGGCGGCACCTCCGGGTAAACAATCCGGTTGATGACCCCATCCGCTTCCAGCTCGCGCAATTGTAAGGTCATCATGCGGGGGGTAGCGGCCGGTACGAGGCGACAAAGCGCATTGAAGCGCAGCTTTCCTTCCAGGAGGTGAAACAGGATAACCGGCTTCCAGATGCCGCCGATGACCGACAGGGTTGCCTCGACCGCGCACCCCGTCTTGTCGGCGCGGCGGCGTGTGCGCTTAATGGGGATACTATCATTCATGATACTACATGCGTAATTTGTGTGTACTTCATAGATATGACTTGTATCCCTATGGTGGATCTCTCAAAAGGAGATATCTCACATGCACCGATACATTCTGACCGGAAACGAAACCCGCCGTCTCAAGCTCACGCAAGGCGACGTGCGCCAGCCCGAAAAAGGCGAGGTTGCCGTAGACGTGCGATCTGCTTCGCTGAACTACCGGGACCTGGTTATTGCCAGGAACTTCAAGGACGTTGTTCCGCTCTCGGACGGCGCGGGCGTCGTAGCAGCTGTTGGCGAAGGCGTGGAAGACTGGAAGGTCGGCGATCGCGTCGTAATCGGCTTCATGCCCGGATGGGTGGAAGGCCCGATCACCCCCGCGAAGAAGGCCACAAGTCTCGGCGGCCAGACGATGGACGGCGTGCTGACGGAACGTATCGTTGTTCCATCGAACAGTATCGTGCGCATTCCCGATGCCATGACGTTCGAGGAGGCCGCGACCTTACCATGCGCCGGGGTGACCGCATTTTCGGCCCTGTTCGAGCGTCGGCCCTTGCAGCCAGGTGAAACGGTCCTCCTGCTCGGAACTGGTGGCGTTTCGATCTTCGCCCTTCAACTCGCAAAACTGGCGGGCGCCCGTGTCATCATCACCTCCAGTTCCGACGAAAAGCTTGAGCGTGCCCGCGCGCTCGGGGCGGATGAAATGATCAACTATCGCCGCACAACGGCCTGGGAGGACGAAGTGCTGCGTCTGACGGACGGTGTCGGTGCTGACCTGGCGGTGGATGTGGCAGGCCCCGCGACGCTCAGTCAAACGCTCAAGGCCACCCGGTTCGATGGGCGTATTTCACTCATGGGCGTGCTGACCGGCTTTGACGGTCATATCGATACAGGGGCGATTCTGGAAAAGAGGATCACGCTGCAAGGGATCTATGTCGGTCCGGTCGCGACACTCGCCGCCTTGGTGAGAACCGGCATCAAGCCGCAAGTCGATCAGGTCTTCCCGTTCGCCGAAGCCGAAGCTGCCTATAATGCACTTCGTGATGCAGGACACTTCGGCAAACTGGTCGTGAACATCGCGTAAAAACACCAGCACCCGCAGAAGGCTCAAAGCGCCTACCGCATATCTCAGGTCGATTTTCTGTATCCGGTCTTCGCAAATCGCGACCGATTATTTTGAATTTATATAATCGCTCTCCTGAAATGAGAAAATAGGGAAAGGGGGAAGCTTGCTCGCAGATCGGGCAGGCCGCTGACGCTTGCGCTCAACCGCGCCACTCGCGATCCCGGCCCGTCGCCCTGCGCAGGGCTGTCAGCCCTGCTTGACCAGCCGGGCAGGGATGCTCAGCCGCAGTTGCACCGGCCCGTCCGCTCCGCGGTCTGGGAAGTGTCTTCGGAAAGAACTGAAGACGAAAAAGGGGCTGGCAAGGCGCCGGCTCAGCAATCCCCGAAGGAGCCAATCTCATGCAAATCCTTAAACTCGACCCCCGCGGGCTGAAGGACAATCCCGACGATGCGCGCCGCTCGAAATCGTCCCCACAAGCCGATGCACTGCTGCTGGCTACGGTGAAGGCTGTCGGCATTATCCAACCTCCAGTGGTCTCACCCGAAACCGATGGCGGCAACGGCTATATCATCCAAGCAGGCCATCGCCGTGTCCGGCAGGCCATCGCCGCTGGCCTTGAGGAAATCGAGGTGATCGTCCGCGAGGCTGCCAACGACAATGGCGCCATGCGCTCAATGGTCGAAAATATCGCGAGAGAGCCTCTTGGCGCCGTCGACCAATGGCGTGGCATCGAACGTCTCGTCGCTCTCGGCTGGACCGAGGAAGCGATCGGTATCGCGCTCGCCCTGCCGGTCCGGCAAATCAGGAAGCTTCGGCTTCTGGCCAACGTGCTGCCGGCCATGCTCGACCATATGGCGCTCGGCGATATCCCCAACGAGCAGCAGCTGCGCACCATCGCGGCCGCTTCGCTCGACGAGCAGAGGGAGGTGTGGAAGGCGAACAAGGCCAAGAAGACCGAGCGGGCGGACTGGTACAACATCTCCCGGTCTCTTTCAAAGACGCGCATGTTTGCCAAGGATGCGAGCTTCGGCGACGATCTTGCCAGCGCCTACGGAATCGAATGGGTCGAGGATCTGTTTGCACCAGCTGACCAGGACAGCCGATACACCACTAACGTGGAAGCGTTTCTCGGCGCCCAGCAGGAATGGATGACGACGACGCTTCCGAAGCAGGGGTCGATCGTCGAGGTCAACAACTGGGGCCAGCCGGAGCTGCCCAAAAAGGCGGAACGCGTCTACGGCAAGCCTTCGAAATCCGACCACGTCGCCATGTATCTCGACCGTGACGGCAAGGTGCAGTCGGTCGCCTTCCGCATGCCCGAGGACAAGAAGAAGGGCAAAGGCGGCGCGGCGACCGCGGGCGGTCTAGCCGAAGCCGATGATGCAATCGTCGACACGCCAAAGCCGCGCCCGGATGTGACCCAGAAGGGGCAGGACATGATCGGCGACTTCCGCACCGACGCCCTGCATGAGGCGCTTGGACGCGCCCCGATCGAGGACGACATGCTGATGGCCCTGCTCGTGCTTGCATTCGCCGGCCTGAACGTCCGCGTGGATTCCGGCGCGACCGATACCGTGTTCGGGTCGAAGCGCTTCAAGCGCCACGCCGCCCGGCTGATCGGCGAAGACGGCAGGCTCGCCTTCGACGTGGAGACACTGCGCGTGGCCGCGCGTTCGATGCTGATCGATGTGCTGTCGTGCCGGCGGGGTATGTCCAACAGCGGGGTGATCTCCAGGATCGCAGGTCACGCGATCGGCGCCGACAACTTCCTGCCGAACATGGGCGCGGAGGACTTTCTGCTGTGCCTGTCTCGCCAGGCGATGGAAGCAGCGGCGAAGGAGGCGAACGTGCTTGCGCGCCAGAAGGTGCGGGAGACTCGTGCGGCTCTCGTTGATCATTTCAGGCAAGAGCGCTTCGTTCACACGACCGCACTCTTCGCGCCCGATCCGCAGGACATCGTGGATCTCATCAAGAGTGGCGAGGTTCTCGATGCCGACGACAGCGCGGAAGAAGCAGACGTCGATGAGTCCGACCTTGATAGAGAAGAGGGCCTCGCCACCCCCGAAGACGAGGCCGACCTTCCAGACAGCGCCGACGATGCTCCCGAAGCCGTCGATCCTGACGAAGAGCAGGATGCTTACGGGATCGCCGCGGAGTAGCCGCGTCCCTCCTTCTCCTTCCGAATGATTGTGCGCCGCCGGTGATTTCCACTGGCGGCGGCTTCGTTTCCAACTCTAAAGATCAAGGAGATCAACATGTCCGCACATCTCGCATTCCTGGCGCCGATCGGCACCGTTCTGGCGTGGTCCAACGGCCAGCCGCGCCCGCCGGAGCGCCATCGCAAAAAGCTCTCCGCGTGGAAGACCAACAACAGCAGAGGCCGGCTGATACGCAAGCAGGACGAGCGCGGCGCCGGCAACATCAGCCTGCCGCCCAGCTTCACGCTCCACGAAGGCGACTATGGCAGCGGCGGTGTTATTGCGATCCGCGTCCACCGCACATTTTCGCTGGAAACCAGCCTGATGTTCACCATCGTCGAACGTCCGGCGGTCGGCAGTTACCGTGTCTTCGACCGCCCTGGCGACAGCGCCGAGCTCGTCCATCTCGCGGCGAGCCGGCAGGCTGCCGAGGAATGGCTGACCACCCATGGCTATCCGTTCGCCGTTCTCGAGGACGTCACGGCGGATGAGATCGCCGCCGATGTTGTGGAAGGGAGGGCTGCCGCATGATCGATCTTCCCAACACGAACATGCCCGACTGCACCCCCGGATTTCCGGGGGTTTTCTTTGGTCTGTCCTGCGAAGGGTTCCCCGTCGCCCGCGTCGGCGATCACGCCTTTGCCATGCTGCCAGGTCAGGCCGGGCGGCATTATCTGGCCACCGGCTGGAAGATTGGACGTCCGCTTCCCGAGTGGCGACGGGGAGACTTCTACGGTCATTGCGGCGAACTCGCCGATGAGGCGGCTTTTAGTGCACACGTCCTCGAACAGGCCGAACATCAGCGCGAAATACAGGCGCTCGGACGTCGGAATACCGCCCCCCATGTGCATACGCCATGGGGTTCGGCCCAGCACTCGACAACCTATGCCGAGGGGATCGAATTCCACTCCACTGCAAGCCACGGCGGCTTCAGGCTCTCGGCCGACCGAAACCGCGCGGTCCATCCGCTGCTCCGGGCGGACGACGGGTTCTACGAGGAGGATTGCGCTTGGGCTGCCGTGGCGCACACCTTCCCTGAACTGTTCACCAGCTTCGAGAAGCGTTGCGCCAGCGAGACGCTAAAGGATTGGGAGCCCGATGCGTGGGAGGCGATTTTTGCGACTGTGCTTGCTCACGGCGAATCTCATGTGAAGGATCGCCGCGCGTTCGAGCTCGAGCACGCCAGCGACTGGATCGTGATCTCGGCACTTCGATCGGATCATCATCCAGGCATGACCGAGGTAATCGCCACGCGCGCAGGCAGGCGCGATCATGGCGGCGAGGAACGGCGATTTCTCGTGCCGTCACCCGAATACGAAGCGGGCCGTTTCGGCTTCATCATCGATGAAGCGCGCCACGCAGCCTACGACGGTCCATCAAGCTTTGCCTCATGGACGAGGAGGACGGCGGCATGAACCGGTCCATCGATCGACAGGCGGAATTGCGGCGCATGGAAGAAGCGTGCCGGCAGACGCGGCATCAGCTCGACATGATCGACCGCCAGATCATTCGCAGGATGACCGCGCTGATCCCATCGCTTGGACGGCGCAAATACGGATATCGCCGCGTCAGGCCTCCTGAACCCGAAGCCTTCCTCACCCGCTACCGCTCCAATCTTGCGGCGATCACCGCGCAGCGCCAGCCAGAGATCGATGCTCTGGCGCGCAAGCTTATGCGGCAGCAGTCCGCGATTGCGGCATTGCAGGAGACGATACCATGAAGCGCCATGAACCGCTTCCGTCCCTCACGGATCAGGAGGTAAAGGCGCTTCAGCATTACGCAGCGAGGCACGGCCGATCATGGAAGCGCATCCTCAACACCGTCTGGATGGGCGAAGCGCGCTGCGATGACGGCCAGATCCTTCGCAAGCTGCGCAACACGCACGGCCCGACCTGGCTGGACCGCTATCGGCTGCCGAAACCTTGAGCAATCGGCACAGCCCTGATCAACGCTTGCGCACGAACTCGGTGCGCAGGACCAGGCCTTTGATTGCATCATGCCGGCAGTCAATCTCTTCCGGATCGTCTGTCAGCCGGATCGAGCGGATGACCGTGCCCTGCTTCAAGGTCTGGCCGGCGCCTTTGACCTTCAGGTCCTTGAGCAGCACGACGGAGTCGCCATCGGCCAGCACGTTGCCGGAGGCGTCGCGCACTTCTGCGGCTTTTGCTTTTTCGGCGGAAATCTCGGATGCCGGACGCCATTCTCCGGTTGCTTCGTCATAGACATAATCGTCGCCGCTATGATCGCTCATCTGCGGTGTTCCTTTCGCGAATACTGTTGGTCGGTCGTAACGCCAGATGCGCGTCTATCGGGGAAAGGCGGGGCAAGCAAATCAGAGTGATCTGACAGGCACATCGGGCATATCGGCGATCCATTCTGGCGACGTGGAGCACCAGTGACGTCAGCATGGAAAGACCAGCTTGCAGGTGCGGGCCTGGCGCGCATTTTGCATGACCTCCTTTCCGGCTTCGGCATCCGGGATCAGCCCCTTGGCCGTTCTGTCCTTCGGTTTCGTGGCGGTCTGAACCAGCGCCCGTCCGGTTCAAGGCCGCTGTCGCGCCGCGGGACGGCCGGTCATGCCGCTCTCGACAAAACAGGAACGCGGGCTTCGCAGAACCGTGGGTTCCGCTTGCCCGCCCACCTGCTTCGCTCGATCAGGCCTGCCCGGACCCTGAACCGCCCGGCTTGCGCCGGTTCTTTTCGACCGCACCGAAGGACAGAACGGCCAAGGGGCCGATCGCTTCGGGCAAACCGAAAAGGAAACCATCATGGCAAAGCCCGCAACCTCTTCACGTCAAGCTTCTCGCCCTGCCGCCCGTGTCGTGCAGCTCCGCAAGGGCGCCACGATCGAAATGGTCCGCCTAACATGCCCCGATGAAGCGCAGGC
Organism: Neorhizobium sp. NCHU2750; assembly: GCF_003597675.1. Lineage (NCBI taxonomy): Bacteria > Pseudomonadati > Pseudomonadota > Alphaproteobacteria > Hyphomicrobiales > Rhizobiaceae > Neorhizobium > Neorhizobium sp. NCHU2750. The sequence goes on from NZ_CP030831.1 coordinate 138,520, forward strand.
GCTCCGGATCGCCGAAAGCTTCGGAACGGCCATCCTCGACAGCGACGGCATCCGCGACATGCACGAGCGCCTTATCGTCGAAACCGCGACTGGCCTCTCCGAGGGCCTCGGCGAACGGGCGATGCAGATCCATCTCCAGCGCATCGTCGGCGCCTATGTCGGATCGGCCCATGGCGCTGGCCAGTTCTACAGCAAGGCCGTCACCGAAGCACGCGATGCGACCGCCAAGGGTGCGTCGGACGCTCGCGACGAGGATATCGATGGCCCGGTCGGTTACGACAGCGCCGCCCAGCGCAAGCGCGAGTTCGCAGCCGACATGGGTATTCAGGCCCACGCGCTCCGCCTGGCAGCTGAAGGCGCCGTCGCAGCCTACGAACAGATTGTCGGCGAAGCGTGGAAGCCTTTCGATCGGCCGGTCGACAATCCCGGCCAGACGCTCGACCGCAAGGCGGCCGCAGCGCAGATGGACGCTCTTGGCTGAGACGTCTCCGGCGGAGCATCCAGCTCCGCCTTCGTCGGGACGAGGCCGTCTCACTCCGAGGCGGCCATTTTTTGTGTCGCCGTTGGAGTAAAGCTCAATGGGGAAACAGAGGAAAGACGAAGAGACGCGGGGCGACATCGCTGCCCCGTCCCGTTCGTCGGTCCTGCAGGATCCGGCGGCAAGCCGCAACGGCTGCGCCGTCCTCCACTGGCGTTCCGGCCGTTCCGGTGCGCCTTCCCCCTGATCGCTCCTGCTTTCGGCCCTCCGCGACGGGGCCGCGATGGGCGCGGCCTCCTGAAACGGAGGTTTGGAAATGAGCAGGAAAACAGCAAACACGCGGACCGATATCTATGCACGCATCACCGACAGGATCGTCGCCGATCTGGAAAAGGGCGTGCGCCCATGGGTGCAGCCGTGGAGTGCGGCCAATCTATCGGGCCGGGTGAGCCGGCCGCTTCGTCACAACGGACAAGCTTACACCGGCCTCAATGTTCTGCTTCTGTGGTCGGAGAGCGTCGCCAGTGGTTTCATGTCGTCAACATGGATGACGCTGCGCCAGGCAAACGAACTCGGCGCTCACGTGCGCAAGGGCGAGAGCGGCGCGACCGTCGTCTATGCCAGCCGCTTCACCAAAACCGAGACGGACGCGGGCGGCGGAGAGGTCGAGCGCAATATTCCCTTCCTGAAGGCCTATACAGTTTTCAATTGCGATCAAATCGATGGCCTTGCAGATCATTATTACAGTCGCCCCGAACCGATCGCGAAACCGCTCGAGCGTATCGAGCATGCCGATCGCTTCTTCGATAACACGGGCGCTGTCGTCCGTTACGGCGGCGACAAGGCCTATTATTCTCCTGCCTCCGACCACATCCAGCTGCCGCGGCCCGAACAGTTCCGGGACATGGCCTCTTTCGTTGCGACGAGAGCGCACGAAACCTTGCATTGGGCGGGCGGTCCCGCCCGACTGAACAGGGACCTGAGCCGCTACCACAAGGATCGCCGTGAGAGGGCGTTCGAAGAGATGCTGGTGGAGCTTGGGGCAGCGATGATCTGCGCCGATCTGGGTATCGTGCCAGAGTTGGAGCCTCGGCCGGATCATGCCGCCTATATCCAGAGTTGGGCCGAAATCCTCGGATCCGACAAGCGGGCGATCTTCAATGCGGCGGCGCATGCGCAGCGCGCTGTCGCCTATCTGCACGACCTTCAGCCGCAGGCAGCTTCCGGAAAGGAGGCGGCCTGATGCTCCAGGTGTCGAACTTTACCGGGGATGGCGCGTCCTCCCCGATCCGGCTGCGGGCGCTTTCGCTCGGCGCCGGCGTCCAGTCCACCACCATGGCGTTGATGGCAGCGCATGGTGAGATCGGGCCGATGCCCGATTGCGCGATCTTCGCCGATACTGGTTGGGAGCCAAAAGCCGTCTACGATCATCTTGAATGGTTGATGTCGCCGAATGTCGTTCCGTTCCCGATCCATGTCGTCTCGGCCGGCAATATTCGCGACAATCTCATGGACGCCGCTGCCGGCAAACGGTGGGCTTCGATTCCGGCTTTTGCAAAAACCGTGACGCCAGCCGGGAGCGCACGACCGGTTCTCGATGAGGACGACGACGGCGAACTCGTCCAGATCGGTTCCCGCGCGACATCGCGCGAGACCGTATCGATCGGCATGATGCGCAGGGCCTGCACTGCGGATTACAAGATCGTGCCGATCCGGAGGAAGGTCCGGGAATTGTTGGGCCTCACGCGCAAGCGATCACCTGATCATCCCGTCGCGGAGCAGTGGATTGGCATTTCGACAGACGAGGCCAGCCGGATCAAACCCTCGTTCGAGGACTGGCAGATCAATCGTTGGCCGTTGATCGAACAACGCATGAGCAGGCGCGATTGCCTGGCCTGGTTGCGCCGTCATGATTATCCGACGCCCCCGAAATCGGCCTGCATCGGATGCCCGTTTCACGATAACGGACGCTGGCGCCACATGCGTGATCATGATCCGGAAGCCTGGGCAGACGCGGTGAAAGTCGATCGAGCGCTGCGGACCGGCATTCGACGCATCCGTGGCGAAGTTTATCTTCATCGCTCATGTGTTCCTCTTGACGAAGCCGACCTGTCGACGGCCGCCGATCATGGCCAACTCGATCTCTGGCCCATCGAATGCGAAGGCATGTGTGGCGTCTAGGGCAGCCTTCCGGCGCTGCGGTAACGGCTGACCGCTCCATTTGGAGCGGAAGAGGCACCGCCATATGGTGGAACTCTGCCGTGAAAGACGCCGGCCCAGTCAGTTTCTGAAGTGGGGGACACGTTCCATGCCGACCAGCCGTTGCGGTGTGGGGCGCTGAGGGCAAGGGGGATCGCAGCATAGCGGAGGCCCTTGCCGGTTGGGAGGAGACACCATCCAGTCGAAGATGGCTCTGATGTCGAACGGTCGGTAATGCAGACGCACCCATCGGCGATGGCGTCGAAGGGAACGGCAGGTCCGCAGCCGTGACGTGGTGTGAGCATGGTCCCGAAAACGATTGTGCCAGCGGCGTGCTGGTGGTGAGTTCAACGATTGGTCTCGCGGCATGTCGTGGTCGATCCGGTTCGGACAGGCCACACCCACGCAGACCTCGATGAATCTGTTGTGACCGAAGGACGCCTTCGTCTCGATCGCCTTGGCCGCAACGGCCATACGCAACTTTCTTCCCCTGCGAACAGGTTCGCATTCCTCGCGGGCCAAGAAAGCCGCTCCCGGCCGTCCTCCACTTCGTTCCGGCCGCCAGCGGTGCGGCGTCGATCGCCGTCGGTCTTAACACCGTCATCGAGGACGCGATGGGCGCGGCCCGAGCAAACCGGAAAAGGAACACGACAATGGCAGTCATCGGCGAATTCACCACCAACGGCAACAACTCCATCATCGGCAACGTGCGCACGCTCACCGTCAGCATGAAGGCCCGCCTGAACCCCATCGAGCGCGTCTCGCGCGACGCTCCGGACTTCCGCATCACCGCCGGCAACGGCGTCGAGGTCGGCGCGGGTTGGAACAAGGTCTCCAACGACGGCGAGCCCTTCATCTCCGTCAAGCTCGACGACCCGAGCTTCAATGCCCCGATCACCGCAGCCCTTTGGCCGGGCGAGAAGGAAGGCGAATACGCCCTCATCTGGAACCGCCCGAAGCGGGAGGCCTGAGCACCCAGAGGAGCTCCGCTCGACAAGGCGGGGCTCTTTTTCGTCTTTTTCTCACATGGTGAAGCCGGAGGTGGGCATCGAGCCCATTTCATCACTCGGTCGCGATGGATTTCACAGCTGAAGCGACGACGGCGAGAGCATTCTCATCAAGGCCGATCACACCATCCTGTTTTTCGCCGATCAGCTTGGGCGTCGCACCGCTATTGTCCCAAATCCAGGCTCTGTCAGCTCGTTCGAGAAACCACGGAAGTTGATCGAGCGATCTTGCGTAACGGGCACGCACTTTATCAGCCGGAACGTCGTGTCCACCCTTCGCAACGCGAAGTTTGATACGTTCGATCGACCGCTCCGGGCTGTCCAAAACGGTGTAGAAAAGCCAGATGGCAAATCCCACGGCTTCAGCCGCCTCAACCAGACGGCGGTACTTATCCGTCGATAAAACGGTCTCTACCCCGATCGTCTTATGAACGGATATCGATGACTGAATCCAGGCCTCAATGCGCTGAACAGCAACCAAGTTGGCTTCCGGAAGTGGTTTGTTTTCTACCTCACTGATCCGGCCGGCGAGAAGATCGGGGTTGACGATCCATACGGAGCGCCCTTCCAACTCGAGATCCGCATTTGCGTAGACGCTGCTCTTACCGGATCCGTTCGGGCCAGCAACAATCAGAAAGACGGGCTGCTCAAGCTTTTTCAGGCGCACGATCGACAACGCCAGTCACGGCCTTATTATCACGGCGGGCCTTGGCGACATTCCTGCTGAAGACATAGGTAAGATCTTGCCCGAAAGTTTGGCTTTTTGCGTCGATCGTCCGCACAGTGACGAACTGCCCGCTGCTCGAATCCCGAACCCGTTTCTCCGTAACCGCTTTGCCACGCACTCCGGACTTAGGGCCATTAAGCTTTTTGACGACGACTTTTGCCATGTCTGCTCCAATTTTTCACCTTAATATAGCAAGCATCATAGAGCACGAAAAGACCAGTCCTCCTAATGCGTACTCTCGATTCATCCGGTGTCGCCGAGCAGGTTGCGAACAGGATCGCTGTTCGGTAGCCGACCGCTTGGGAGGCGAGAGACGAGACTGCAGAAGCATCGCGCAAACGCTGCCTGAGCACGTTCTACGTTCGCGGCTTGGCCAAGTTCCCCCGTGTGAACGATGCTGCCGCGGGCGTGGTAGAGTTCAATGATACTTTGCTGATAGGAGGAAACGCGGGGAACGCCTTTCATGCAAATTCCAGCCCGGCGCTTGATGCGTTCCGCCACGCCTGGCTGATAGTGGTCGGTGAGCAACGTTTCGAACGCCACCGCAAGAGCGACAATCGCCTCCGACTCGTTGGCATGTGAACCGAATGACTGTCGGAACCAGTCGAGCGCGGTGACGATGCGCTTGTAGAACCTCGCCTCCATCTTTGAGCCGGCCGTGAGATGGACGTGCCGGAAATATCCCTGCTCGACAGTCTTGAGCGCAGCCACGATTTGTCTTTCGAAACGCTTCATCGTGTTCGTCTCCATCGCCTCTGTCGAGACTACGGCGGCGACATCCGACAGTCTCGCGAGATCCAGCGCCGACACGTTCATGGGGACGCGCCGGGTGGCAATCTTTCCAGAGCGTCGACCTTCCCCGATCAGATAGTGGCGGATGTCGAGTGTTTCCCAGTTGTTGACGTGAGCGGACGAGCTGAATTTGTCGATCGAGCCGTCCCGCTCGACCGACAGCGCGTGAAGCATCAGTAGCGCGGACGCAGCCGACCGGATCTTGAGAGTGTAGACAAACTGGTTTTCATACATGTCTCCCGTGTGCGATGTCAGCTTGACGAGCAGCAACGGGTTAGTTTTAAGCCATTGCGCAGCATGCGAGAAATGTTCGATGTCGCCTCGCTCTATACGTTGCCGTATGCCCAACCCGCGTGCCATTTCGATCAGGCGGTCATGTGCCCGCGCGACTGAATTGGTCTGGGCGCTGACGGCAAACCCGGCCGCACGAAACAGGATGTGGCTTTTCAGTCCCGAATTCCTCCAGGGCAGCATCTCCATCTTCATGCCGAAGCTGGTTAGCGGATAAAGGACGAACCCGGGACGCTCGACTCCGGCCGAAGCGAGATCACTCAGCATTTTTCCGGGAACGCCACCCCCACCTTGCTTAGCGCATGCGAGAACATGCTCATCCAAGAGAGACGTACCGACATAAATTTCCTTTGACCACAGCGATCGGGCGATAGCCGCGCGAATATTTACGATATGGTGTTCGATTGCGCCCCGTTCACTGTCGCTGAGTTTCTTCTCATCCGTAACCAGATGATCGATCGAGTTGAACAGATTGAGCTGATTGTGTTTGCTGGCAAGGAAGGCGTCGGACTGGTTGACCGACTTTGACTGCGGAGTGACGACCGTGGCGATTGAGGGATGGCGCAACTGCTCACCATGATGGAGTTTGGACAGAGAAGGTTAATCGAAGCGGCAAAAATCGCCGAATTTTACGAGTAGCTGATGAGCTGCGTCCGGCTTTTCTGCCAGGCCTCGTTGAGATCCAAACGATGCCGTTCAATCCAGGCTACAATCTCCTCCTCGTACGGGCCGGCGCTACCTTCAAGTCGCCGGAGGGTGTCGAGGTTGAAAGCCACGTTGATTCCTCCGCCACGAACGACAACGTTTGCCGGCATCGCGAGATCAGCACAGGTTACGACAGCACTTGCACGGTCATACCCGTGTCGCGACGCGACAACCTCGCGCAATTCCTCCAAGGCCGCTTTCCCTGCCGAATAAATTCCCACGTTCTCAAGCTCGTGGCGGCCGTGAAGTTCGAAGTCATACGGGATGTAGCCGTCCTCCGTCCGGTATAATACTTCTTCAAATTCCTTAGGATCGATGGGCCGGAACGAGAGATACCAGGTCTCTTCTTTCGTCGCTGTCATCAACATCACTCTTTCCAGCTCCGAAGCGTTCAGACCCGCCACGGACTCGACGCAGGAAAGGCCCATGAACTTCGCGAACCTCGGACCGTCGTTTTTCCGGGACCAGGCAGAATAGTTGAAAAGCTTGCGGTCCCGCGTCGGAATTTTGACCTTAATTCTGATGCGCGTCTTATCGGCCGTCCACACACGCCCCTGGCGAAGCTTCGTTTGCTCGACTTTTTCAACATAAGAACGGTGCACTGGATCGAGTTGTTCTCCCGTCGTCAGTCCGTGCCCCTCGTGCCTTTCATCGGTCGTCAGCCATACGACGTCGCGCAATGGCTCTTCGGACCGCCTGGTGACGTGACCCTGGTTGAGCTGAGATGCCAAAATTCCCTCGGCAAGGGAAACAGAAGTATGATGAAAAAGGATCATTGTTATTCCGGGAGACAAATGACTGGAAGTTGCAAACTGCTATAGACCATCGAAATGCGAATGTTTACCCCTGATGGATTGATGTCGCTTAGGTCTGCCGGAAACTATGTGAGTGAAGGGAAGCGCAGCAGATGGCTGAAATTCCGATCCGATTTTTGCCGTATCCGTCGTACTTCTTCGCAGCGTCGCCGCTGGACCCGAGGTACTGCTTTTACGCCGGAATCGCACGCTGATCGGCGAGTGGTGCCAGATTGCCGGTGGAATTGAAGAGGGGGAGAAAGCATGGGAAGCAGCGCTGCGCGAAGTTCGTGAAGAAACCGGCCTGACTTGTGGTCAGCTCTATTCGGCAGACATATGTGAGCAGTTCTATGAGGCGGATCGCGACGCAATCAGCATGCTGCCGGTCTTCGTTGGTTTCGTGGATGCTGGGGCAACTGTTGTCATCAATCACGAACATAGCGAATTTCGATGGGTGCCGTTCGAAACGGCCTTGGGGATGGTGCCTTTTGCGGGTCAACGCCATGTGCTGAAGCATGTGCAGGCCGAGTTCGTACAGCGACAGCCGGTTCGACACCTCCTTATCTATTCGACGCGTGGAGCAATGCGATGTTCATGACGTCGAGTCAGAGCCGTCTCGGCATCGCTCGACTGTCGAACGACAGGTAGTTCAGACGCACCCATCGGCGATGGCGTCGAAGGAACGGCAGGTCCGCAGCCGTGACGTGGTGTGAGCAGGGTGCCGAAAACGATTGTGCCAGCGGCGTGCTGGTAGTGAGTTCAACGATTGGTTTCTCGGCATGTCGTGCGCAATCCGGTTCTGGCTGGCCACACCCACGCAGACCTCGATGGATCTGGTGTGACCGAAGGACGCCTTCGTCTCGATCGCCTTGGCCGCAACGGCCATACGCGACTTTCTTCCCCTGCAAACAGGTTTGCATTCCTCGCGGGCCAAGAAAGCCGCTCCCGGCCGTCCTCCACTTCGTTCCGGCCGCCAGCGGTGCGACGTCGATCGCCGTCGGTCTTAACACCGTCATCGAGGACGCGATGGGCGCGGCCCGAGCAAACCGGAAAAGGAGCACGACAATGGCAGTCATCGGCGAATTCAACACCAACGGCAACAACTCCATCATCGGCAACGTGCGCACGCTCACAGTCAGCATGAAGGCCCGCCTGAACCCCATCGAGCGCGTCTCGCGCGACGCTCCGGACTTCCGCATCACCGCCGGCAACGGCGTCGAGGTCGGCGCGGGTTGGAACAAGGTCTCCAACGATGGCGAGCCCTTCATCTCCGTCAAGCTCGACGACCCCAGCTTCAATGCCCCGATCACAGCAGCCCTTTGGCCGGGCGAGAAGGAAGGCGAATACGCCCTCATCTGGAACCGCCCGAAGCGGGAGGCCTGATCACCGCAACGAGCTCCGCCGAAAGGCGGGGCTCTTTTCGTGTCGCGAGGGAGAGCCGGGCGCAGGCATCGAGCCTGCTTCCGGCTTTTCCGGTGCCATACGAGGAGTTGTGGGCTGCTCAGTTCGTCCAAGGGTGCCATGGCGAAACGAAGGCGTCCAGCACGAGCGGCGCCTCCAATTTGCTCCTTCCGCCTATGGCGGCTCCCGCAAATCGGTTCCTCCCCTCGCCGCCTCCGGCGGTCGCGTCCCGCGATGCTGGACCCCTCCGCTCCGCCATGACGCGCGGCGTCGTCTTTCACAAACGTCAAGGAGACGACGATGACGATTTCTCTCGAAATTCAGCGCGAAGAGCTTCGGGCCGAATTCAGGAATGCCTGCGATCCGGCCGAGCGCCGCCGGATTGCGGCGGAGCTGGAGATGGTACAGGCGGAGCTTGCAACGATCGAGGCCGAACAGGACGGACGCATCAGCGCGGAGCCTCCTTTCTAGGAGGCTTCCATCATGCTGCCGTTTCCGGCGGCGTGGTCGCTTCAGCCGTTCAGTGCGTCCTTGACCGCTTTGCCGGGCGTAAAGGTCAGCTTCTTCGATGCCGCGATCTTGATCGTAGCACCCGTCGCCGGATTGCGTCCCTCGCGCTCCGGAGTGTCCTTCAGCTTGAACTTTCCAAATGATGGGATCGACGTTTCTGCGCCAGCAAGCGCCGCGTCGGTGATCTGCTTGAAGACGCTCTCGACGATCGTCTTGGCCTGCGCCTTGGTCAGGCTCTGTTCGGCTGCGATCTTGTCGGCGATTTCGTTGGTCGTGGTCATATTGGACATTCCTCATGTTGTTTCGGTCCCTCAGCTTTGGCAATGAAGATGTGGCGAAGAAAGGGGCAGAAAGGCAGGAATCCCCGGAAGGAGCGCGTAAGCCACAGGAAATGCAGCAATGCGGTCGATTGAAACCGGCTATTCGGTGTTGCCCGCGTCCCGATAGCCACGTCGTCTCTTCGTTCGTTCGAGACAGGAGAGTGCTGTGTTCGCATCATCCGGATGATCGAAGGTCTGCATCATCGTCTGGCCGCCCGATCCGATCCGGCCCCAGTTGCGGATGACCGAAGCCCCGCCGAACAGTGTCGGCTGGATCGCCAGAATGTAGAAGCGTCGCATGTTCTGCGCCGTCTCGATGCGGTGAAGATGAACCGGGCATGTCTCCTTGTCTTCCATGCCCTCATTGTCGCTATCTCGGCAAGCAGCGTCCAACGAGTTATCTGAATCGATCCGGTGTCACCGATTCATCGCCGTGATGATTTCAGACAGGGAACTGGGCGAGGCGGCTTCAACGCATGGCTCTATGCGCAAGCGCACCGAACCCGCAAGCGGTTTCGGCCATCCGGTTGCGATCCTCTCGCGGCCGGTTCTACCGGCAGACGGACGCGCCCTGCAGGCGCGGGTCTCTCTTCTCTCTGACTTTGTATTTTGCACCCGCCACTCCGGCGTCAAGGACGTCGTAGCACCTCCAATTTGCAGCCGCCGTCCGCGACGGCTCTTGCAAATCGGCTCCTCCACTCGCCGCCTCCGGCGGTCGCAATGCGATCCCTGACCCCTCGCGTCTACGGCGCAGCCTCCTTGCGTCAGAAAGACGAAAGGAGATTGTCATGACAGAGCAGAAAATCAAATACATCGATGGTGGCAGCCCGGAATACTGGCGTCAGCGGGAAGAGGGTTTTCGGTTGATTCGAGAAGCCGAGCGTGCACATGACCGCGTCACGCGCGCGCCAATGTACATCTCAGGCGCCTATGACGATGACGGCGACGTCATCCCTGTCGAAAACCTCGGTCCATGGGATGCGATGGACGCGGCGATCAGTGCTATCGAGGCGAACGAAACGGCCGTCGATATTCTGGTTGCCCAGCGACGAACCGAGATTGGCGACTGGCGCATCGACACGGTGATCCGTGAACTCAACGTTAGCCCCGATTAATGTCGAGGACGAAAGGTGGTGGTGCCACCTTTCGTCCGTATCCCTGTCTGCGAGCCTCGTCAGCCGGATCGACCGGCCGGCATGGCTAACGAAAGGGGGGCTGCGCCGCCCCTCTCGCCGCTCACCCCATGAGGGAAGGGCAAGCCCCTCCCTCAAACACCCTCCCATGGGGAAAGGGGACGGTTCCCTCCACCCTTTCCCCAAACCCCTATCCCTCTCCCGGGTGCGGCCTGCGGCCGGCTTAAAGCTCCGGGAGATCGGCGTCGCTCATTGGTGATTTTATGCACCGGTGATAGCCTCTCCCCCTGAATTCAGCAGCTTGTCGCAGTGTGCCGGATACAGGTCCCGTACGGCATCCGGGGACGCGCTTTCGGACGTCATGCGATGGACGGCTTCGCATCGCTGGCAGCGGCCCCCTCCTTCTCTTCCTCCCGCTTTCGTTTTCCGGTTGTGGACCGAATCCGGTTCAGCACCGGTGGCAGAAACGGAACATCTTCCCAGGCGACATCGCCTTCGAAGAGCATCTCTCTGTTTCTGTTGCGCCAGGCCACCTCTTCTCTCGTCACAAATGGCGGCGCGATCTCCGTGAACGCCGCCAGTGGCCCAAGCACCAGAGCGCAGAAAAGGCCAACCGTCTTCACGATCGTATCGCCGATCGCTGGCAGAATGGCCATGCTGACGATCGCCCCGGCGCCGAGAAACGGAATGGCGATGATGAACGCCACCCAGGTCATCAACGGCCCCATCAACGAGTACCAGTCTTTTCTCCAATGCATCATGCGCGCTTCCTTTCGTTCTGTCAGGGTGTGGAAGGTTCCGGCCCCTTGGCCGGCGCATCGCCTTGATGGAACCTGTTCTTGCCGACGATCCTCGTCATCTCGTCGCGGCGGAACCAGATGGCGCGGCCGCATCTGAGCGGCGCGTTGCCAGCCGTGAACACGATCTGCTCGTCGGTCCGCATGCGCATCACCTCATGCGGCAGGATCAGCCGCCGGTTCGAAAGCTGCTTCGACCGCGAGCGCGACGATCCCTTCATTCCGGTCGACCGGTTCGTCTGGTCGACCTCGATCGTCGTGTCGCCGCATCGCTTCGAGATGTAGTCGGCCGTGTCGGGATCGTTGATCGCCGCGAACGAGATCCATGACGCCGACTCGAACCATTTGCTCGTGGCGTCCCGACCGCCATAGGCCTCGCGCATCTGCCCGAGGCTCTGGAAGATCAGCGTCAGCGTGATGCCGTATTTGCGACCGGCATCGCGCGCTGTCTCGAGGATGCGCAGATAGCCGAGACGGGCCACCTCGTCGAGCAGGAACAGCGTCCTGCCCTCGACCTCGCCGTTGCGATTATAGATCGCGTTCAGGAACGCGCCGATCACGACGCGGGCAAGGCCCGGATGTGCCTCCAGCACTTTCAGGTCGAGTGCGATGAAGATGTCCGTCTCGCCCTTGGCGAGATCGTCCGTCGAGAAGCTGTCGCCGGACACCAGGGCGGCATAGTTCGGATAGGAGAGCCAGTGCGTTTCCTTGACGGCGTTGGCATAGACGCCGGAGAACGTCTCCGGCGTCATGTTGACGAACACCGCGACGTTCTCCCGGACGAATTCGGATTCGGACTGCTCGTAAATCCGCGTCAGCCGCTCGCGCAGTTTCGGTTCAGGCTCCGAGAGATTGGCGCGCACCCGGCGCAGCGTCTGGTCCTGTTCGTCCGTATGCCCTGACAGGCACACGTCTGCGATCAACGCGGTCAACAGCTGCATGGCGGAAGCCCGGAAGAAGTCGTCGCGGGCGGACGCAGTCCGCGCGTTGTCGGTCATGATCCAGGTCGCGACCGACACGATATCCTCCTCCTTCGTTCCGCCAAACCGCCCGATCCAGTCGAGCGCGTTGAAGCCGATGGCGGGCGTGGCGGGATCGAGCACGATCACTTTTCGGCCGGCCTTGCGCCGGTGTTCCGAGACCATCGGCGCCACCTCGCTCGACGGGTCCAGAACCACAAGCCCGCCACCCCATTTGAGCGCCGTCGGGATCGTCAACGATGTCGTCTTGAAACCGCCGGAGCCGGCAAAGACGATGCCGTGCGACGAGCCGAACGAGCCGTCGAAGCAGAGCAGCGGGGACTTGCCGCCCGCGCCCCATGTCTCGCGCTGATCGGCGCGGAACGACATGCCCGCCACACTGTCGCGATCGACGCGATAGCGTTCTCCGATGACGATGCCGCCCGCATCGGGAAACAGTCTTCCCGCTTCGACCACGCCCATCCAGTCCGCCTCGCCATGCACGGCCCGCTTGCCGCGGACACGGCGCGGCGCCGGACTGGCAAATGCAGCCTTGCCCTTGATGACGACGCGAAGTGCGAAGACGCCGGCGAGGAATGGGCCGGCCGCACCGAGCGCTGTCGCCGGGTCCGTGTAGGCGAGGACGGACTGGTCCGTGGGGACGCTTCCGGCGATGCCGGAAAGACGAGCCGCCTCGCGGATCATCGCGATGATAATCGCCGCGACGTTTCCGCTGACGACGCTCCATCCAGCCGTCTTTATGTTGGCGGCACCGTTGGCCGCGAACAGGAACATCGTACCTATCGCAGCCGCTGCGATGTAGGGCAGGGCGATGCCGAACCGCCCGAGCATCAGCTTCGCCTGCGCCGTCCTTCCGAACGCCGCCAGCCAGTGCTCGATCCCCGGCATCAGGATCACCGCGGCGATCATCGTCGTGGCGGGGACGACGGCGAGGAGAATTCTATTCGCCGTCACGACCAAAGGCCTCCGCCCCTATCGTGGTGAGGCGCGATCGCTCGGCATCGTCGCCCTTGATGCGGCGACCTGCATCGATCAGCATGCCGAGCAGCAGTGCCCGTTTCTCGTAGCGCAGCCCGGCCTTGACGATCAGGCCACCCAGCTCGATCTTCTCGCGGGTGTCCTTCTTTCGGGCGTCGGTCGATGAGGTCCGGTGCATCCGCTCAAGCCTCGCCACGGCTGCCCGCATCCGAGCCAGATGCGAGCGTCGCGCCCGGCTCGCCGGCGGTCCGGCCGTCATCGGCATTTTTCCTTCCGGATGTCCCTGCCTTACCTCCGCGAAAGCGCCCGGCGATGTCCTCGAACGCTGCCTGGAGTTCGGCCTCCTCGATCTCGATCTCGCCAAGACCGGCCTTCAGCGCGACGCGGCCGATGCGCTCGGCCTCCCGCGTCTCCGCCTGTCTGAGCTGGTCCTGAAGGCGGGCGATTTCTTCACGTATCTTCGATGACGGTTTCTTCATTCCGGTCGGATCTCCCTGGAAGTCTCGCGGTGATGTTCTCGCCGCCAGACTTCCTCAAAAGCACGTCCGAAGGAACGTGCAGATTTGCACGTCGGCAAAGCCGACACTTTGGAAGATGATCCCGCCGTTCCGAAGGAGCGGATCCAAGGGCGCAATTATACGTCGCTGGCGCGACGCGTTGCTCAATGACCCTGGCGGGGCCGCTATTCGCGACGAGCAGCTTGTTTCGACCGATTGACCGGGAGTATTCGCCGCCGTGGCCATCGCCCACTTCTCAGCCAGCATCGTCAGCCGCGGCGACGGCCGCAGCGCGGTGCTGTCGGCGGCCTACCGGCACTGTGCGAAGATGCACTACGAGCGTGAGGCGCGCACCATCGACTACACCCGCAAGGTTGGGCTCCTTCACGAAGAGTTCCTTTTGCCGGACCATGCGCCGAAATGGGTCCGGATGCTGATCGCCGACCGCTCTGTCGCCGGCGCTTCGGAGGCCTTCTGGAACAGGGTCGAGGCTTTCGAGAAGCGGATCGACGCCCAGCTCGCCAAGGACCTGACGGTGGCGCTGCCGCTGGAGCTCACAGCCGAGCAGAATATCGCGCTCGTCCGTGACTTCGTGGAAAAGCACATTCTCTCCAGAGGGATGGTTGCCGACTGGGTTTATCACGACAATCCCGGCAATCCGCACATCCACCTGATGACGACACTGCGGCCGCTGACCGAATACGGTTTTGGCGCGAAGAAGGTCGCGGTGATCGGCGAGGAGGGCGAACCTCTGCGGACGAAAGCCGGGAAGATCGTCTATGAGCTATGGGCCGGCGGAACGGACGACTTCAACGCGTTTCGCGACGCCTGGTTCGAACGGATGAACCATCACCTGGCGCTCAACGGCATCAATTTGCGCGTCGACGGGCGATCCTACGAGAAGCAGGGTATCGATCTGGTGCCGACCATTCATCTCGGCGTCGGCGCCAAGGCGATCGAGCGTAAGGCCGAAGGGGAGGGACGCAAAGCCGAGCTCGAACGCCTTGAGCTCAACGAGGAGCGGCGCGAGGAAAATGCCCGCCGCATCCGGGAGAATCCCGAACTCGTGCTGGATCTCATCACCCGCGAGAAGAGCGTCTTCGACGAGCGCGATGTCGCCAAAATCCTGCATCGCTATATCGACGATGCGGGCCTGTTCCGCAACATGATGGCGCGCATCATGCAGAGTGGGCAAGTGCTGCGGCTGGAGCGCGAGCGGATCTCGTTGGCAACCGGCAAGCGCGAGCCGTCGAAGTTCACGACGCACGAGCTGATCCGCCTCGAAGCGACGATGGCCCGGAGCGCGATGTGGCTTGACCGACGCTCCTCGCATGGTATCGGCAAGGCCGTTCTCGACGCGACCTTCGCGCGCCACGACCGGCTGTCGCAGGAACAGCGGACAGCGCTTGCGCATATCGCCGGCGCCAATCGCATAGCCGCCGTCGTTGGCCGTGCCGGAGCGGGCAAGACCACAATGATGAAAGCGGCCCGCGAGACATGGGAAGCCGCCGGATATCGCGTCGTGGGCGCAGCGCTTGCTGGCAAGGCGGCGGAGGGTCTGGAGAAAGAGGCCGGCATCATCGCGCGCACGCTGTCGTCGTGGGAACTACGCTGGCAGCAGGAGCGTGACCGCCTCGACGACAGGACCGTCATGGTGCTGGATGAGGCGGGCATGGTGTCGTCGCGGCAGATGGCGATGCTTGTCCAGGCAGCGACCGAGGCCGGGGCCAAGCTGGTGCTGGTCGGTGATCCCGATCAGCTCCAGCCGATCGAAGCGGGCGCCGCATTCCGCGCGATCACCGACCGCATCGGCTATGCCGAACTTGGCACGATCTATCGTCAGCGCGAGGCGTGGATGCGTCGCGCCTCGGTCGATCTTGCCCACCGTCAAGTCGGGTCGGCGCTCGCAGCCTATGACCGCGCGAACCTGATCCATTCGCACTGGTCGAAGGACGAGGCCATAGCCTCGCTGATCGAAGACTGGAACCGCGACTACGATCCGGCGAGGTCTTCTCTCATTCTCGCCCATCGACGACTCGACGTGCGCGCACTCAACGAACTCGCCCGCGAAAGGCTGGTCGGGCGCGGTCTCGTCGGCGAGGGCTTCGCCTTCCGGACAGAAGAGGGCGAGCGTCGCTTCGACGCCGGCGACCGGATCGTCTTCCTGAAGAACGAGGGATCGCTCGGCGTCAAGAACGGCATGCTGGCGAAGGTGGTCGAAGCCGCACCCGGCAGGTTTGTCGCCGAGATTGGCGAAGGGGAGGATCGCCGCCAGGTGACGGTCGATCAGCATCTCTACGCCAATGTCGATCATGGCTATGCGACCACCATCCACAAATCGCAGGGCGCGACGGTCGACGTCGTCAGGGTGCTCGCCTCCGGCACGATGGACCGCCATCTGACCTATGTCGCGCTCACCCGTCATCGTGATGCAGCCCGGCTCTATGTCGGCATGAACGAGTTCACCAACCGCGGCGGCGTTCTCGTCGATCACGGAGAGGCTCCCTACGAGAACAAGCCCGAGAACCACGACAGCTATTTCGTCACGCTCGAAACCGGCGAGGGGAAGCAGAACACCATCTGGGGCGTCGACCTGAAGCGCGCGATGGCAGAGGCGGCGCCTCAGATCGGCGACCGCATCGGCCTCGACCACAAGGGTTCCGAAATGGTCCGTCTTCCCGACGGCAAGAAGGTCAAGCGCCATACCTGGAAGGTCGTCGACATCCGCGAGCTGGCGCTGTCGCGGATGACGGAACGCATGTCGCGCGACGCAGCGAAGGAAACGACGCTCGACTACGAGAACGCCAGCTTCTATCGCGCGGCACTCCGCTTCGCCGACACGCATGGCCTGCGCCTCATGAACGTCGCCCGGACCATGATGCGCGACCGGCTCGACTGGACGGTCCGGCAGAAACAGCGGCTTGCCCGTCTCGGAAGCCGGCTGCTCGCCATCGGCGGCAAGCTCGGTCTCGTTTCCAGCACTCAGCAGCAACAATCGCTTTCCAGCAACATGAAGGAGGTCAGGCCGATGGTTGCCGGCATCACCATTCATCCGAAATCCCTCGACCAGGCGGTCGAGGACAAGCTCGCCGCCGATCCCGGTCTGAAGAAGCAATGGGAGGAAGTCTCCTCCCGTTTTCATCTGATCTACGCCCAGCCCGAAGCCGCCTTCCGCGCGGTCGATGTCGACGCGGCGTTGAAGGATCCGGCGACTGCGAAATCCACGCTCGCGAAGATCGCGAACGAGCCGGAGAGTTTTGGAGCGCTCAAAGGCAAGACCGGCCTGTTCGCCAGCCGCGTGGAGAAGGAGGACCGCGATATTGCACACGTCAATGCGCCGGCGCTTTCGCGTGACCTCGAACGTTATCTTCAGATGCGAACGAACGCCATGCAGCGCCTTGAAACGGAGGAGAGGGCAATCCGGCATCGCGTCTCGATCGACATTCCGGCACTGTCGCCGTCCGCCCGCACGGTGCTCGAACGGGTGCGCGATGCGATCGACCGCAACGACCTTCCCGCAGCACTCGGATATGCGGTCAGCGACAAGGAGGCCAAGCTCGAAATCGACGGATTCAACAAGGCTGTATCGGAACGCTTCGGTGAACGCAGCCTGCTGCCGAACGCCGCGCGCGAACCGTCCGGGCGGCTGTTCGAGCAGCTCGCCAAGGGGCTCCAGCCCCAAGAGAAGGAGCACCTGGCCGAGGCATGGCCGGTGATGCGCACCGCCCAGCAACTCGCTGCCCACGAGCGCACCGCCGCGACCTTGAGGCAGGTCGAGGACCTGCGGCTATCGCAGCGCCAGACACCGGTGATCAAGCAATGACGCCGCGCCGGGCGATCATCCTGATCCGTGCCTCTGTGACCGTCATTCTCTGCGAATCGGTCGTCGCCGCGGTCGGCGGCTATCGCCTGAACCTAACACCAAGCGAGCCGCTCGGGCTCTGGCGCATCGAGGCATTGAACCGCTCCCCTGAGGTCGGGGATCTGGTGTTCATCTGCCCGCCGTCGAACGCGCCGTTCATCGAGGCGCTAGAGCGCGGATATCTCCACCGCGGGCTTTGCAGGGGCGGTTTTGCGCCGCTGATCAAGACCATTGTCGCTCTTCCCGGCGACCGGGTCGAGATCGCCGGCGAGGTCATCATCGACGGCCGCCCGGTACCCGCATCCGCTGTGCGGGCGACGGATGGTGCCGGCAGGGCGATCCATCCCTATCCCGGCGGCGTCGTGCCACCCGGCCATCTCTTTCTTCACTCATCCTTTGCGAGCTCCTATGATTCACGATATTTTGGGCCGATCCCGGCATCCGGCCTTCTCGGTCAGGCGCGGCCGGTGTTCACGTTTGACCCGTGACCGCTGGCGTGTGGCGCTCCTGATCCTGCTTTCGATCGCCGTCGGAGCGGTCGGCTGGAGCGGCGAGGCCCTCCTTCTTCCGACAGCCATGCTCTTTCCGTTGCTATGGGCGCAATCTCCATCACGACTGGTTGCGGGCGCGGTGTCTGCCGGGTACTTCCTCACCGCCTCGCGCGGCCTGCCGCAGGGTGTGGCGAACTTCTACGCCGCCGATTTCTGGCCCGGCCTCCTGCTATGGCTGGCGGCCTCGGCCGGCTTTGTCGCCGTGCATGCGGCGTTCTGGCCCGCGCGCTTGCAAAAGAGGCTCCCGGGAAGGGGCGCTCTGGGTTGGGGAAAGCCGGTGCGCTACCTTGCGGCCGCGGTGCTGATGGGGCTGCCGCCCTTCGGCATCACCGGGTGGGCGCATCCACTGACCGCAGCGGGCATTCTGTTTCCCGGCTTTGGATGGTGGGGGCTGGGTGCGACCACAGCCGGCCTCGCGATGATGACATCGCGATACTGGCCGGCTGCTGCCATTGCCCTGGGAGGCTTCTGGTTCTGGTCCGCCGCTACGTGGACGCAACCTGTCCTACCGGATGGATGGAAAGGCGTCGACCTCGAACAGGGTCAAACGCTTGGACGTGATGGTTCGCTTGACCATCACCGTGACCTGATCGCAACGGTGCGCGCGGCGGCAGGAGCGGAAACCCGTGTCATCGTTCTTCCCGAAAGCGCCCTCGGCTTATGGACCCCGACTGTCGCACGGCTTTGGCAGGCGGGCTTGCGAGGGGCGGACGTCACCGTGATCGCCGGCGCGGCCGTCATCGATCCGGGCGGCTACGACAACGTCATGGTGACGGTCTCGGAGGGTGAAGCACGGATCCTCTATCGCGAGCGCATGCCGATCCCGGTATCGATGTGGCAGCCATGGTTGCAATGGACCGGGCAGGGCGGTGGCGCTCAAGCGCATTTCTTCGCCAACCCGGCCGTGGATCTCGCTGGCACGAGGATCGCGCCGCTGATCTGCTACGAGCAGCTCATCGTCTGGCCCATACTGCACTCGATGCTGTTTTCCCCCGCCGCCATCGTCGCCACGGGCAACGGATGGTGGACCGAGGGAACGTCGATCGTCGCCATCCAACAAGCAGGCGTGATCGCCTGGGCGAAACTCTTCGGGCGACCCGTCGTCACGGCTTTCAACACATAAGGAGACTTTCGCGATGGTCGATTCCGCCCTCATCAAGGAATGCAGCGATCCCGGCCTGAAGCCCGCGATCGTCGAAGAGTTCATCGAACGGGCAGGGGCGCCGGACCCGCTCGCGGTCACTGTCCGCTCCGGCAACCGCATCGTTCTGGTGCCGAAGCCGACAACGCCGGACGAAGCGCTCGCATTGATACGCCAGAACCTCGGCCGCAATATCGTTCGCGTCGGCTTGACGCAGTATCCCGCCGGCCTCGGTATCGTCGAGGCGGGCCAGTTGAAGCCGGACCTGATCGAGCCTTGCGAAAACATCAAGATGGGCACGGCCCTGTTCGCCAAAGTCTATCGTATCGTCACCAAATGGTACGGTAACCCTCCCGAAAGCGAGGTCCTTCCGCAGGTTTTTGAAGACGCGATCATCGCATGGCAAACGGGGTATTTCGAGGGGACAGCGGTGTTCCGGGCAGCCGATCCGGGCGACGTGAAGCTGCCAGAGCCGGATCCAGGGGTGGAAGCGGAAACGTCCGAAGCCGGTAGTGACAAGATGAAGGGCGGCAACGTCGATACTGCACTCGAGGCGGAACCAGCTGACCCGAACAAGGCCGGTATTCGGATCGACCTTTCCGGCATCGGCGCGCGCGGGAAGTGAGGAACAGGTTCCTCGCGTCTGCGTGGATGAACGCGGGCCAGGAGGGAAAAATCGCTCGGTCCGTGGGCCAAGCGAATCGCACTTAATGAGACCATGGCGGAAAACAACTAAGTGTCGTCACGCTTCAACAATGCATTCTATCCCTGGTCGCAAGTCGCGTTGATTTCTTCTTCGAAAGCATAGGCCTTGAGGTATTTTGTGCCTTGCATCGAGATGGGCATGTGAAGATTTGCACCGTCGTTCTGTCGATCGGCGCTGGCATCTCTTTGGAATGGCTCTTATAAGGGGCATGACGCAGTACGCGCTGTGTTGCGGCTTAGAATCCGCAGATGAACGGTTGGCGCTGACCGAAACGGTGCCAGGAACCCTCTGACCTTGTGGCCGGGGGCCTGTGACTCATGTCCAGGCGCCTCGGTGCTAAAGGTCTCAGGGCCGATTCATCTCGGATTCTAACCCCCGGCTAGGGTTCAAAGGGTTCAACGTCGGCGGGGGCGCACCGCAGACAAAACCAGGGTTAGGTCAGGAATGGAATCGGAAGATGCAACATTGACGAAAAAAGTTGAGCTCCGGCCACTGGTCGGCTTAACTCGTGGACTACACCCGGCTGACCTCGAGAAACTGACCATAGACGCAATCCGTGCACATCGGCGACTTGTCGAAAAGGCCGACGAACTTTTCCAGGCCCTGCCGGAAAGCTATAAGTCGGGAAAGGAAGTCGGAGGCCCACAGCATCTGTGTTACATCGAGGCCAGTATCGAGATGCACGCGCAGATGAGCGCTGTCAGCACGCTAATCAGCATTCTTGGCTATATCCCGAACGCCTCCGTGAACTGAACCGGCTTCCGTTTGTCTCATGGCGAATTTTTATAGCGGGCTATGATGTCATATCGGTCCTGAACTATTGCGGCAGCTCAGACCCGCTATCTTCATCGGAGGCAAGGCGGCGTGACACGAGCTCCTCCGTTCGGTCTCTTTGATACCGACCGCGGTGGAACCCTACGCAGCGAAGACCTGGGCAGCGCGGCTCGACGGTTTGGCGACTGGCGCGACGGATGGCCGATGAACCTGGCCAGCAAACGCTTGCGTTCGGCCGGTGTCATCGAACCTGAAATGCTCCAGCAGCTCGAATAGCGCGGCGGCCTCGCGAGCAAGGCTGTGGCTGGCCGCCGTCTGCTCCTCGACCATCGCGGCGTTTTGTTGCGTTCCCTGATCGACGCTGTTCACGGCCTTGTTGATCTCACCGAGAGCGTTCGACTGCTCGCGTGCCGCTTCGACAATCGCGACGACATTCGTGTTGATGTCGTGGACCTGGGTCGCGATTTCCTGCAGCGCGGAACCGGCTTTCGTGACAAGCGATACCCCGCTCTGGACCTGGCTACCCGACGCGGTGATCAGCGTCTTGATTTCCTTGGCGGCCTTGGCCGATCGCTGCGCGAGCTCGCGGACTTCCTGCGCGACGACCGCGAATCCCTTGCCCGCTTCGCCGGCACGGGCCGCTTCGACACCGGCATTCAGCGCCAGGAGGTTGGTCTGGAACGCGATCTCATCGATGACACCGATGATGTTGGAGATCTCGCGAGAGGACGTTTCGATCTGATCCATGGCGCCGATCGCGTCGCGCACCACCTGCCCGGAATGCTCTGCATGTTCGCGGGTGCGTGCAACGAGTTGGCCAGCCTCCTCCGCCCGACGACTGGAATCCTTGACCGTTGTGGTGATTTCCTCGAGCGCAGCGGCGGTCTCCTCGACCGAGGCGGCTTGTTGCTCGGTGCGTTTTGCCAGCTCGTCGGCGGCGGTCCGAATCTCGCTGGATCCCGCGGAGATCGCCCTGGCGTTGTCGGCGACAGTCGCCATCGCGCGCTTCAGCTTGTCGGAGGCGGCGTTGAAATCGGTGCGCAAACGTTCGAGCGAGGGGATGAACGGTTTTTCGATTTGCTGCGCCAGGTCACCGTCCGCCAGACTGTTCAGGCAGCCCGCGAGCTGTTCGACGTTTTCGACCCGGGCCGTCACGTCGGTCGCGAATTTCACGACTTTGAAGACTCTGCCGTTCATATCGAAAATCGGATTGTATGAGGCCTGGATAAAGACCTTGCGACCACCCTTGCCGAGCCGCATGAACTCGTCCGCCATCAAATCCCCGCCTGCAAGCATCTTCCAGAAATTCCGATAGTCGGGCGACGCGGTATAGGATGGTTCGCAGAACATCGAATGGTGTTTGCCCTGGATCTCGCTCAGAGAATATCCGAGGGCGGACAGGAAATTCTCGTTGGCGGTCAGGACGTCGCCGGTCGGCGTGAACTCGATAATCGCCTGCGCCCGCGACAAAGCCTCGATCTTGCCGGCATCTTCTGCAACTTTCAGCTTCTGGGCGGTGATGTCGGTGGCGATCTTGACAACCTTGACCGGCTTGCCACGGCGCATGACAGGGTTATAGGACGCCTCGATCCAGACTTCCTTGCCGCCCTTGCCGATGCGCTTATATTGCTGCTGGTCGAAGTTGCCGGCGGCGAGTTTCGCCCAGAACGCCTTATAGTCTGCCGATTTCACAAATGCCGGTTCAACGAACATGCTGTGATGTTTGCCGATAATTTCTGATAGCTCATAGCCAAGCGCCCGGCAGAAATTGTCGTTGGCAGTGAGTATCCTGCCGGACAGATCGAATTCGATCATGGCCTGAGACTTAGAGAGGGCAGCAAGTACCGCGCATGCATTGGCACCACGATTGAGAATATTCACTAGGCGACCTCCCAAGGATACTTACCGGACCGAAGGTCGCGGCAGAGCGCGAATAGTTGCATACGATGTTTAATCTTCATTTAAACATGGAACTGGCATCCATCAATTATGCCCGCTTAAAGCGCTCGAAGAGAAGGAGGAGATTGTATCAACAATCATGTGCCGCTCGATAAGGGCTTCCATGTTGCGATTGAGCAAAGACAGCAGCAGGTCTTTTGTGACGGCCCGGGTCTCGCTTTTTCGAGATAGAGCGGACGCCACGTGAGGTCGAGATCCTGGCTTAGGTCTTCGTGCAACTTGACTATCTCCTGCCGGGCCGCTTCCAGGCTATCGAAAAACTGAACGGTGGTGTGCCCGTGCAGCCAGTGCGCCTGGTCATCGGCAGTCGCCTGAGAATAGGTGTAGAACGTATAGGAAGTTACTGACATCATTCCTCTCCCCTGGTTTGTCTGTCACGTTTTCAGATCAGCTTTCTTCTGATTGCGAGGGCGGTGAGATGGGCCTTACTGCGAACGTCGAAGCGCTTCATGGCCTCGCGGAGCTTGACACGGACGCTGTTGTACTTGACGCCCTCCACGTCTGCGACTTCCTCCATCGTCATGCCGACGGCGATCCATCTGAGATAGGTCGCCTCTTTCGGATCGAGCCAGGCGGCATCTTCCACTGTCGGAGTGGTCTGAAGGAAAGAGATGCGGGCGTGGAGCTGCCCGACGGCGCCCGCGGCTGCGACCGCGTCGATCTCACGGTCGAGGTCGATCGCCGGCCTTTCCGACGCCAGCGTGAACATCGACATCGATCCGTTGGCGGTCTTGATCGGAATGGTGATGCCGGAGCGGATGCCGAAATCGGCCGCATGCGCGTAGAAGGCACGCTCTTCCTTCGATAGCCGCGATCGTTCCTGTTCGCCGGACCAGGCAAAGACGTGCTTCCTGGATTTCGCGCGCTTGACGACCGGATCGAGCTTGTCGAAGTTGTTCTCGAAGTAAGCCGATCGCCAGTCACGATGATAATTGGTGACCGCGATGGTGTGTTTGTGCTGGATATGGAGATAGGCATAGCCGGTGAAGCCGAAATGTTCGGCAAGGTCGGCAAGGCCATCCTTCAGGATGCACTCGTCGCCCTGAATTGCGGCAAGATCGGTCAACTTGTCCAGCCAGTGCTGCATTCCATACCCCCATATGCTGGTGTGCGATGCCTACTCTAACGTTTGCTCCCAGCAGCCGACCGCCGGGCTGAATCTGCTTTCATCCTCTTTTACCCAGACAACTCAGGCTGAGCCGAAGCATTTTTCCACGAGGCATACATGCTCCAACGCTTCACGAATATCCGTACTATCCCCCTGTACATGCTATCGAGCCGGGGAAGCGGCACTTGCGTGCAGTTCACTCGACGATCTGCATCTCGCTCTGACCAGATGCGGCAATGCTCGCCTTGCGGTCGGCAAATGAGATCTTCAATTCAGCAAAAGCATCGCCGTGTTGCCATGAAAGCACCAACGCTCCGGCATCAGCAATGGTGGCCTTGAGCGCTCCACCGAAGGCGGGATGGGTGTTCCTGAAACGGATCAGATTTGAAAGGCGATGGAAGAGCGGCGTCTCAAGGGCCGTACCGATTTCGTCGTTGCCGTAATAGTGCCGGTTAATGTCACGCCCCACGCCCGTTTTGGCGAGCAGGTCCATATCGTTTACACCGCCCAATAAACCGACATAATAGACTTGCGGAATTCCTGGAGCAAAAAACTGAATTGCCCGAGCGATGAGATAATCATTATCGTTGCGACCAAGCGCGTCATAGTAGGTGCAGTTTACCTGATAAAGGTCCAGATTCGATGCAGCGGCCCCCGTCGCCTGGCGGCTCTGGCCATCCGATCGCCTATGGATCTCTTCCACAAGATTGTCGATCGCCTGGGGTTCGAGGAGGCCCGCCCGGCCGTCGCTATGGGCACCGACATCTATAACGCCGATCCCGTCATGGGTGTCGAGAACGGTGATCGCGTTACGGGGGCTTATTGCCAGCCACTTTGCCAGCGGCGTGGCGTCTCCCGTAAACAATGCATGCAAGATGAGCGGTGGTAGTGCGAAATCATAGACCCGGTCGACCTTCTTCGCGATCTCGATTTGGTCACGATGATAACTATGAATCTCAACCAGAACCTCCATGCCGCGGTTGCGGGCCTTTCCAGCCACTTCTTCGAGGAATGCGTAGGTATCGTCGATCATGAAGCAACTGCTGCCCGCTTTCTTGATCGCGTATCCCGCGGCGTCGAGGCGGATCGCCGTCACATTCGCCTCCGAAAAGCGATCGAGGATCGTTTCGAGATAGGTTGTGCCTTTGGCGCTGTGGACATCGATGTCGATCTGCTCCGGTGTGAAGGTTGTCCAGAGCATCCGCTGAGTACCATCAGCCAGGGTCACCTTCGAAAACGGTAAACCGGGGCGCGGTCGATAGATCCTCAGAAGGTCTTCTTCGGTGGCGCCATCGGGAAATACCTTATCGAACGTCATGAACATGTCGGCAAATTCGGACGCCGAACCCTTGGCAATGAAGTCCGTGAATGCGCCGGATTGCGATGAGACATGGTTGACGATAAGATCGGCCATGATTTCCACGGATCCCGACAAAGCCCGCACATCCTCCCAGTCGCCGAGGCGCGGATCGACGATCGTGTGATCTGTTGGATCGAATCCGGCATCAGCGCCATCGATCGGATTGAAGAAAGGCAAGACATGGACGCCGCCGAACAGGCCAGCGAACTTGCCATCGACCAGTTCCTTCAATTGCCTGAAACCACCTCTGGTCAGGCGGTCAACATAGGTGATAAACTGCACTTTGTTTTGCATTTCAATTTCCAGTATGTGTCGTCTTACGAGGACGAGTTGATTTTCTTTCACTCAGTCTGCAGAGCCGCCCGCGATGAGACGGCTCTCGCCCAGTAATCCTTGCTCGTCCATGATCGGGTGAGCAACCGAGACGATATGCGCGTTGATCCGCTTGAGATCACGCAAGATGTCGAGGTGAAGCGAGCTGGTTTGAAGGCTGTCGGTGCGCCCGTCGCGCAGACGTTCCAGGTGGCGCTCGGAAGACTGTTTTTCCATGTGCCGGACTTCGACTTTCCGCTCCATGAGCTGACGCGCGAGATTGATGTCCCGGGTGATAAGGATTGTTTGTGCGATCCGGAGATTATCGACGGTGAGCTGGAAGAGTTGTGTTAGTTCGGAGAAGCCGTCATCAGAGAATTTCAAACCGTGGGCGATCTTCTTCGTGACCTCGGGCAGCAGACCTTTCTCGACAATATCCCCGATATGTTCGAGGTTGATGGCGTAGTCGATGATGACGATCGAGCGGCGGCCTTCGTCTTCCGACAGTCCAGTACGGCCGAGTTTCGATAAGTAGACCTTGACCTCCTGCTGTAACCGGTCGACCTGGCGCTCAAGCTGCGCAATATCCTTCAATCTCGCGGCATTGTTCTGCTGGAACGCGTCCGACACTCTCAAGAGCATTCTTTCGATCAGGTCTCCAACGCCAAGCACTTCGCGTGCAGCACTCGTCAGTGCTACGACTGGTGTTGATAGCTCATCCGGATCGAGGAATTTCGGTGTGTTGTCAGCCTGTTCGGACGCGGGGATGAGGACCCCCATCCACCGTGCAAGAAGGCGGGAAAACGGCATGGCCAGGAGAGCCAGGCCGATATTTAACGCGAGATGCGCGTCCACGGGAAGTTTGGACGCTGGGACCGGCAACATCGAAAGCCAGCTGGCCAAAATATCGGCCACTGGCAGGATCAGCAGGCAGCCGATTGCCCGGACAATCAGATTGCCTAGTGTGACCCGCCTGGCCGCCGCCGATGCTGATAACGACGCGATCACCGGAGGTATTGCGCCACCGAAATTGGCTCCAAGAACCAGCGCTACGACAAGCCCGCCAGAGAGGATTCCGGTGGAGGTCAACGACAAAATCAGAACGACCGCAGCCAAGCTTGAAGATGAAGCGAATGCGATGGCCGCGGAAAAGATCATCGCGACCGGCCAGGCGTTTTCAAGCAGGCCGATAAACGCTGCGAGCGCCGGCGAATGGCGAAGCGGCTCGGTCGCGTTGCTGAGTAGGTGTAGTGACAGCAGCATCAGCGCGATACCGAGCAACGCTGTTCCGGCGCCCTGCCTGGAGGTCGAACCGCCTCGATAGAGAATGATGCCGATGAAGAGTAGGGCAGGGGACACCCATTCGATGCCCGTTGCGACGATCCAGGCGGTGACCGCCGTTCCGACATTGGCGCCGAGGAGGACGACCTGCGCCATGCGAGGCTTGATAAGCTCTCGTTCCACAAACGAGGAGACCATCAGCGCCGTCGCTGTAGAACTCTGAAGCGCGACTGTGGCGACGAACCCTGATAGAAACGACCGGGCGCTGCTTTTCGTGCCGGAGGCGAGGCCCGTTCGCAATCTGGCCCCAAGCGCACGGGAGGCTCCGTCCTTCACCTGGGCCAGGCCGAACAGCAGCAACGCGACGGCGCCGCAGAGATTTATGAGAACGATTATCGATTCCAAGTCGCGCCTCTCGCTAATTCTGTTGGAAGTAAGCCTTGATCAGCGAAGCGGCTGCTCGCAACAGAGATCGGCCAGACGGGTGCCGTCTTGATTTGTCTCGAGAGGGAAGCGGTTCTCGTCGCAGACCTTGTCCAGCTTGCGGTTGATGAGGGTGCCGGTGGGCGAGCAGGGAGGAGAGCTGCCCACCGGCATCTTGCCCGCGCCGTATCGCAGGCAAGATGAATTCCAACTGGTTTCGTATTGTTGTCGTGCGGAGTAGCGCTGATCCGCGCCGGTTTTGTTGACGGCAGTTCGACATCGAATGAGTCATCACTCCTCCTAGAAGCTTACGATCTTGGTGCGGTGCGAAAGTGAGCGATTTCGATCACACTAACAAAGGCTTCCGCTTAGCTACCCGAAGCTTCTTGATCCCCAACAATGCGTAATCACTTGTAATGTATCGTTGCGATGCAACAAAACTGTCACCAAACTTTCATTTGACGAAGAACGATTACGCTCATAGTGTGAGCGATATAGACCATTTCTTGTTGGAAGGGAAGCGTTGGTGTTCAACTCGACTCAGGACCGCCAGGCGAAAATCGTTGAGCTTTTGCGCGATGAGCAGTTTTTGGCTATCGGCAGATTGACGGAGCACTTCCAGATTTCGGTGGCCACTGCGAGGCGCGACTTGAGCGAACTCCACGAGGCCGGACTCTTGCGTCGAACTCACGGCGGTGCGGTCAGCGTCACGCAGGTTACACAGGACAAGCCGAACGCTGCCCGCGCCGTCTGGAATCGGGCGGAGAAGGCGGCCATAGCCGGAGTCGTTGCCGGTATGATCGTCGAGGGTGACACGGTTCTTCTGGACGCCGGTACAACTGCGCTGGAAGTTGCCAAGAAGCTCGCTGACCGCAGAAACCTCACCTTCATCTCGAATGGTCTCGACATTGTCGAGGAATTGACGAGAGGGGAGGGCAAAAGCATCTATTCGGTCGGGGGCGAGTATACCGAAACGAACCGCTCCTTCCGCGGCCCTTTGGCGGAGCAGTTTATCCGCCAATTCAATGTCGACAAACTCATTCTCAACGCGGCGTCGATCGATGTTGATCGCGGATTGATCTGTACGTCGTCGCCCGTGAACGCGAGTGTCGCTCGCGCCATGATCGAAGTTTCGAGCCGCGTGATCGTCGTCGCGGATCATTCGAAATTCACAAAATCGAGCCTCTCGGTGACGGCCAGGATCGAGGATGTCGGCGTGATCGTCACCGACTCTGGAACCCGAACCATCATTGAGACAATACCGGAAAAGCTGCGGAAGAAGTTCGTTGTTGCGAACTAGGTTCGACGGCCGCGGGCGAATTAAACCCTCATTCAACAGAGCTGGGAGGAAAACCACATGCTTAAGACCAATCGCAGGAATTTTATGATGGGCACCGCGGCGATAGCGGTCGCTTCAACTGCCGGTGCGAAGTTCACCTTCGCGCAAGAACGCCGGGCGCTTCGCCTGGGTGTGAACGGATTGCCGAACTCGCTGGAGCCGGTCAATGCAATCAGCAATGTCGGCCCGCGTATCGTCAACCAGATATTCGACACGCTGATAGCGCGCGATTTTTTCGCGAAGGGAGCTCCCGGCAATGCCATCGACCTCGTTCCGGCACTTGCCGAGAGCTGGGAGCGCATCGATGAGAAATCGGTTCGCTTCAAGCTGCGGCAGAAGGTCATGTTCCACGATGGTGTTGAACTGACCGCGGACGATGTCGCATACACCTTTTCTTCCGAACGCCTTTGGGGTCCCGAAGCGATCAAGAAAATCCCGCTTGGGAAATCCTATTCGCTCGATTTCGATGAGCCCGTGGTCGAGGACAAATACATAGTCACACTTCGCACAAAGACCCCGAGCTATCTCATCGAGACCTTCGTCGCATCCTGGATGAGCCGCATTGTTCCCAAAGAATACTACAAGAAACTGGGAGCAGTAGATTTCGGTAACAAGCCCGTTGGAACAGGCCCGTACAAGTTCGTGGACTTTGTTGCCGGTGACCGTGTGGTGCTGGAAGCCAACGACGCCTACTGGGGTCCAAAGCCGACTGCATCGAAGATCACCTACCAGATCGTCGCAGAGCCAGCCACACGCGTCGCGGGTCTGATCAGCGGTGAATACGATATCATCACTACCCTGACGCCGGACGACATTCAGCTGATAAATAGCTATCCGGACCTCGAAACGCGCGGGACGCTCATCGAAAACTTCCACATGTTCACCTTCAATATGAACCAAGAAGTTTTCAAGGATAAGAAGCTTCGGCGCGCTCTTGCTCTGGCTGTCAACCGGCCAATCATGGTTGAAGCGCTCTGGAAGAAACAAGCATCTATCCCGGCCGGCTTCAATTTCCCGAACTATGGGGAAACCTTCGATCCAAAGCGTAAGGCCATGGAATATAATGTCGAGGAGGCCAAGCGTCTCGTCAAGGAGAGCGGCTACGATGGAACGCCGATCACCTATCACACGATGGGCAACTATTATGCCAACGCCATGCCTGCGTTGATGATGATGATCGAAATGTGGAAGCAGATCGGTGTGAACGTGGTCATGAAAACCTACGCACCGGGTAGCTTCCCCCCGGACAACCAGACCTGGATCAGAAACTGGTCCAACGGCCAATGGATGACCGATGCCTACGCCACGATCGTCCCCGAATTCGGGCCGAATGGTCAGGTTCAAAAGCGTTGGGGTTGGAAGGCGCCGGCCGAGTTCAACGAATTATGTCAGAAGGTCACGGTTCTGCCGAATGGCAAGGAGCGCTTCGACGCCTACAATCGCATGCGGGATATTTTCGAAGAGGAGGCGCCAGCCGTCATTCTCTATCAGCCGTATGACGTTTATGCCGCGCGCAAGGATGTCCACTGGAAGCCCGTGAGCTTCGAGATGATGGAATTCCGCAACAATCTCAGCTTCGGCTGAACTCGTTAATCGAGAAGGCGGCGCGCGCGAGGTGTGCGCGTCGCCCTGGAGGAGCCTAAGTTGTCAAATCTACTAACAGTTCGCGACCTGGTCGTTCAGGTGCCGGCGCGCGATATCACAATCATCAACGGTGTCAGTTTTTCACTGGATGCAGGGCAGACGCTTGGACTCGTCGGGGAGTCGGGCTGCGGAAAGAGCATGACATGTTACGCAATAGCCAAGGCATTGCCGCGAGGGATTTCGCAGACGGGCGGAACTATTGAGCTGAACAGTGGACCAAAGGCTGATGGCAAGCCGGCTATTGCCATGATCTATCAGGACCCGACCAGCAGCCTCAATCCGGTTCATTCGATCGGTTATTATCTCGAGAGCAGCCTTTATCGCCATCAGGGTCTGGAGGGCAACGATGCACGGCTCGAGGCCATGCGTCTTCTCGAACGTGTCGGTATCGACCGCGCCAAAAGTCGGCTGCGATCCTATCCTCATGAGTTCTCGGGCGGTATGAACCAGCGCGTCATGATTGCCCACGCGCTCGCTGCGAAGCCCAAGCTGATGATCGCCGACGAGCCCACGACAGCGCTCGATGTCACGACGCAGGCGCAGATCCTTCATCTTCTGGAGGAACTCAGATCTGAAACAGGCATGGCGCTTTTGATCGTGTCGCACGATCTCGGCGTGATCGCCCGCCTCGCGGATCGTGCGGCGGTCATGTATTGCGGAAAGATCGTCGAAACGGCGCCGGTTGCGGAATTGTTGGAGCGTGCAGCGCATCCTTACGCTCGCGCCCTGATCGGCTGCATGCCAACGATCGATGCGGACGACCTGGAGCCGCCAGTACCAATCCCGGGTTCTGTTCCTCTTCTCGATAACCTGCCTGCCGGATGTTATTATCACCCACGCTGTCCCCGCGCGAGCGAACAATGTTCCGTGAGCTTTCCCGGGCCTGTCAACGTCGGCGCGTTCCATGACGCGGCGTGTTACCATCCGGTGAGCCCATGAGTGCGCCTCTTCTTCAGGCCCGCGGGGTCACCAAGGTCTTTCGCCTGAAATCCGGGCTTTTCGTAAAGCCATCGGTACATGTGGCGGTTAATTCAATTGATCTCGAACTTGCGCCGCGTGAGCGGGTAGGTGTGGTCGGTGAATCTGGGAGCGGGAAATCGACACTCGGTAGACTTCTGCTCGGCTTGACCTCCACCACCGAGGGAGAGGTCTTGTTCGAAGGACTCGCGCACACAGATCGTAGCGCGCGAGACTGGTCGACGTTCCGAAAGGAGACCTCCCTGGTCCAGCAAAACCCGCTGTCCGCCCTTAATCCACAAATGACGATCGGCGAGCAAATCGCTGAAGCCGTCTGGGTTCACCGGGTTGCCAACCGCGCGGGCGCGCGTGATCGGGCGGCAACCATGCTGGACCGGGTCGGCCTCTCGAGCGCGATGATGAACCGCTATCCACATCAGATGTCGGGAGGGCAGCGACAAAGAGTTGTTATTGCCCGAGCTTTGATCCTCGACCCCAAATTGGTCGTATTCGATGAGGCGGTATCTGCGCTCGACGTCTCTGTGCAAGCCCAGGTCGTTGCGTTGCTTCGGCAGCTCTGGCAGGAGCTTGATCTGGCGTATGTGTTCATCACCCACGACCTGCGCATCGTTCGCCATCTCGTTGATCGTATTGTCGTGATGTATCTTGGCCGCGTCGTCGAAACCGGCGATATCAAATCTGTGTATGCGTGGCCACGCCATCCCTATACCCGCGCATTGCTTGCCTCCGTCCCCACTATGGACCCGACGGTCCGCAATATTGAACCACCGATCAAGGGGGAACTCGACGCTGGCAAGGTAATGACTGGCTGTGCCTTCCGGTCACGCTGTCCTTTTGCAATCGAAAGATGTGCGAAAGAAACGCCGCTGCTTCGGCCTGCGGGCGGGCAACTGGCAGCGTGTCATAGAGCGGAAGAGTTTCCGAGATCTATAGTCGCGCAGACTGATCCGGCGCAGATGATGGAGGTGGCGCGATGATTAGTTTCATCCTTGCACGCCTCGTTCGAGCGATCATTGTCATGATGCTGACCGTGACGTTTGTCTTCATCATTCTCAGGTTGGGTGGAGATCCAGCTCGGGCCATGTTGGGCGAGAACGCGACGCCAGAGGCGCTGGCAGCATTCCGAACAGCATGGGGCCTGGACAGATCCATTCCTGAACAGTTCCTGATCTATCTCGCCAGCGCGCTCAGAGGCGACTTCGGGGTATCGGCAGCCGACGGTCGTGAGGTATTCACCGTCATCGCCGAACGTATACCCAAGACATTGACGCTGACGATTTCAGCGTTCGTGCTAAGCGTACTCGTCGGTATCCCCGCGGGAATCATTGCAGCAGTCCGCCGCGACAGTGCCGCCGACAAATCCGTCATGGCAGGCGCTGTTCTCGGCTATAGCGTACCAAATTTCTTGCTCGGACTGACGCTCATCTTCGTGTTTGCCGTCTGGTTTCGTGTGCTGCCGAGCTCGGGAAGTTCCACCTGGCAGCATGCGATCCTGCCCGTTGCGACATTCGGTCTTGTCAATGCGGCTGCGATTGCGCGCTTCGCACGTTCCGCGCTGATCGAAGTTCTGGAACAGCCCTATATCGCAGCGGCTCGCGCCGATGGTATTCCCAAGTGGGAAGTGGTTATCCGCCACGCGCTCCCGAACGCGGCGATCCCGATGGTGACCATGCTGGGTTTCGTTGCAGCTGGCTTGCTGGGGGGGTCGGCTATCGTAGAGACCGTATTCGCCTGGCCCGGGCTTGGTAGCGGTTTTGTTCGAGCAATCACGCTCAGCGATCTCAATGTCGTTCAGGCAATGATCCTTCTCTTCACGGCGTTCATGGTCACGATCAACTTGATCGTCGATGTTCTCTATGCGGTGCTGAACCCGAAAATCAGGCTTCAAAAAAATGGCTAATACGACACTCTCATTACCAAAGCGGCAATTCCTGAAATCTGCCCGCCGCATTCCGATCAGTATCTGGCTATGCCTGATCTGGATTGCGGTTGTCGTCTTCGTGGGCATCACGGCGCAATGGTTGGCACCGTTCGACTATCTGCAGCAGTCACCTCTGGCGCGATTTGCGCCGCCGGGTGCGCCGGGACATTTGCTGGGAACTGATTATCTCGGTCGTGACGTGCTCAGCAACATTCTGGTCGCTACCCAGACGTCTTTGATGATCGCTCTTGTCGGTTCTCTCATCTGCGCGTTCATCGGTACGACCCTCGGATTTCTTGCGGCACATTTCGGTGGCTGGGTCGACAATCTCATTATGGGCTTCGCAGACGCGAAGGCTTCCGTGCCCTTTATAATCTTCGCGCTTGGTGTCCTGGCGTTTCTCGGGTCAAGCCCGCTGATACTTCTTATGCTCGTTGGTGTCGCATCATTCGAGCGTTATGCGCGGCTGACGCGTGGCCTCGTCTTGAGTGCGAACCAGGAGGGATATGCGGAGGCGGCGCGCATCGTCGGCGTGCCATCGCTTCGGATCTATGTGCGCCACGTCCTTCCAAACATTGCTGGACCGCTCATCGTTCAAATCACCCTGAATTTCCCGGATATCATCCTGCTCGAAAGCGGATTGAGCTTCCTTGGGCTTGGGATCCAACCGCCGGAAACGAGCCTTGGGCTGATGGTCGCAGACGGCAGAAACTATATCGCGATTGCCTGGTGGCTCATCGCGTTGCCCGGCGTTGTTATTGTTCTCACCACCCTGTCCATCAGCCTGCTCGGCGACTACTTGCGCGATCGCTTCGACGCGCGCCTGCGATAAACGAAAGGAATGAAAATGAACCCTCTCAGAATGACACCGGAGACGATCCGCCTGGGCGGCCATCGCGGCCACAGCGCCGGCGCCCCCGAAAACACGCTCGCGGCGTTTCGGAAGGCGTTTGAATTCGGCGGACGTAACGTCACATGCGAAACCGATCTCGGAATTACCCGCGATGGAGAACTTGTGCTGATTCACGACAAGACCGTCGACCGCACAACAGACGGTCACGGCATCGTTCACGACATGACCTATTCGGAGTTGTCGAAACTCGACGCAGGGAGTTGGTTCAGTTCGGAGTTTGTCGGAGAGCGTGTGCCGCTACTTAAGGACGCGCTTCAGCTCGCCCGTGAGCTTGGCATTATCTATCAGCTTGAACTGAAGATCTACGACGCGAACGACGTCTTCTTCCCAAAGTTGAGGACGCTCATCGATGAATTGGGCTGTGCGGATCTCCTCCAGTTCTCTTCCTTCGACTACGTTCAGCTGAAGGCCGTCAAGGAAGCAATTCCCGAGGTACCGACCGTTGGCCTGATGCATTCGCGCCTCATCGATCCAGCCGCCCTTGCCCGTCAGGCCAATCTCGATGCCATGAACATCGAGATCTACCATTTCGCCAGCGGTGAAGCCCGCCAACTCCACAACGAGGGATTTGCCGCTTTTTGCTACCTACCGACGGGGTACCATGAAAAACTCGCGCAGTACGGCGTGGACGTGGAAACGCAGGTCGTTCAGTGGGTTCGTGAAGGTCAGTTGGATCAGTTGCTCGGAGACGACGTCGCACAGGTCGCCAGGCTCAAGGACCGTGCAAATGGCTGATCGGGACACATCGACATCTCACGCAGGAGAAACAGCTTCGATTGTGGAAGAGATCGCGCGCAAGGCAGGCGACCTTGCCCTCGCTCATTTCCGCTCCCTATCGAGCCTGTCGGTCGAGACCAAGGGACATCTCGATCTTGTGACGAAGGCGGACAAGGAGGTCGAAACATTTCTTATCGCGCAGTTGCGGGAGGCGTTTCCCGCAGACGGCATATTTGGAGAAGAAGGGGGCGAAATCAAAGGGCGTTCAGGTCGTATCTGGGTGATCGATCCGATTGATGGGACATTCAATTTCGTCCGCGGCGGTCAGAACTGGGCAATTTCCATCGGTCTCTATGAAAACAAGCGTCCTACATTCGGGGTTATCTTCGCTCCAGTCCGAAACCTGATGTTTGTTGGAGGGAAAACGGTGGAGACGAAGCTCAACGGCATGGCGGTCAAGCCACTTCCGCCGCTCGATATGTCGCGTGCATCGACCGGGTTCAGCTACCATCCTTCGGCTTCGACAGCGGACAGGCTCGAAGTCATCCGTTATATCTCGGATGATCTCAATATCAGCTTCCGTTTCTGCGGCGCTGCGACACTCTCGATGGTCGAGGTGGCCATGGGCGAGACAGATGGCTACGTTTCATTGGGAGACTCGACGTGGGACGTTATGGCAGCGTTGCCTATTTTGAGCAATCTGGGTGTTGCGGATACGATCGACTGGGACAGGACCGACTTGTCGGCCAAACTCCGGTTTGCTTGTGGCAGCCACGACTTCCTGGAGAAGGTGAAGCCGTTGCTCGATAAAGTGGCGCTGGCCGCATAATGCGGCGCGCCTCTGACAATAACGGTCACAGATCGCCACTGGTCGACGCGGACCAATGCGGCGCGATTTGCGTACGCTCGACAAGCCTTGTTAACAGCGAGATGGAAGCGCTTCTGATCACCAGCCGCGAAACTGGCCGCTGGGTAATCCCCAAGGGCTGGTCGGAGGGCAGGAAAAAGCTTCATCGAGTCGCACGGGAGGAAGCTTGGGAAGAAGCCGGCGTGCGGGGAAGAGTCTGCAAAAACCCGTATGGTCACTACCGCTATGACAAGAAGGTATCACATGACGAATTCATCCCTTGTCTGGTTCAGGTTCACCTGCTGACCGTATCGACCCTGAAGGATGATTTCCCCGAGAAAGGACAACGCCAGATCAGGTGGTTTTCTCCGGAGGAAGCTTCTGGATTGGTTATCGAGCCGGAGCTCAAACAACTGCTTTTAAAGCTGCGACAGCAGTGACCCACACAATTGAGGACGACATGGACATCGAACTTCTCAAGAAAACACCCGACCTAAGAGCCATAGCAGATATCCGGCTGGCGACCCTCGAGGACGGTCCGGCGCGTGGCCAACGGCTGTTGATCGCTCGAAATGCAACAGGAATTGCGTTCGAAGTGGCGTTGGATCGCGGCTTCGATATTTCCAGCCTTTCGTTTAGGGGGACCAATATTGGTTGGAACTCGCCGATTCAGATGCGTTTTCCAATGGTTGATCCAGGCTCCGAAGGCGGCTGGGCTTTCATGCGCAACTTCGATGGCTTCCTTGTGACATGCGGGCTCGACCACATCAGCCGTCCTCTGGAAGTTGATATGGCCCACTATAATCATCCGCACCTGAAGACGAAAAGCATGCCTCAGCATGGCAGAATCTCGACCGAAAAAGCAAGATTGGTCGGATATGACGTCGACCCAGAATCCGGTGAGATCTTCTGTGAGGGGATCGTCAGGCAGGCAAGTGTCTTCGGCGAAAACCTGGAGCTGAGACGGAGGATCACTTTACCAGTCTTTGGTCAGGTGCTGCGGATTGACGACACAGTGACAAACCGGGGGTTTCGCCCGTCTGGACATGCAATAATCTATCACCTGAACTACGGCTATCCGTTTCTGGATCAGAACCTCGAGATCACGGGTCTTCCTGAGCTCCTTGCGGCAAAATTGGTCGTGGATCCACCTCGGCCAAGTGACGATTACGGCGAATACGTCGACTCGGTCGATAGCCTAGAGATTCCGGAAGCGGATCCGATCGTTGTCAGCAACCGTGAACTCGACATATCCGTCGGCCTGACGTTCACTCGCGACCAACTGAACAAGCTTGCTATCTGGAGAGCTTATCAGTCTGGAGTGTTTGCGCTCGGCGTCGAACCCCGCACCGACCTGGCACAGGACAGACCTTTGCTTCTGCCTGGCGAAAGCTGCAAGAACTCGTTGCAAGTTGAACTGACCGATTGCTGTTGTTCCAACTAAAGGAGCTGGTAGGGCCTCAAACGGGGGACAGGAAATGAAACGCGTCTTGATCGTCGGTTGCCCAGGTGCTGGAAAATCCACGCTTGCGAAGCAACTCGCCAAGATCACCGATCTTCCTCTCGTACAGTAGCTCGACGCGCCGAGCACGCCGAGGAACAGTTCCGCCTCGCGGATCTCACCGGTCTTGCGATCGACAATCGGCACCTTCTTGCCGGAATAATCAACGAAGACTTTGTCGCCGGCGATGTGTTCCTGGCGCATCGTCGGTGACAGGCGCTTCTCAAAGCCGCGGAACAGCTGGCAAAAACGGCTATATCCATACCCATCCGGATGGGCGCTGCGGTATTCCTCCCAAAGAATCAGCAGCGTCACGCCTGGCTTCTTCAGCTCGATTGAAAGCGGTCCCCAGTCGGGCTCTTGGCGCAGTCGCTGGCCCCGCTTGACGCCGGGGTGAACGAAGAGCTTGGCCTCGAGAACATCGTCTGTCAGGCCGCTGGCGAGGGCCCAACTCAGCCCTGCCATCGCAGCCCGCTTCAAGTTGTCCTGCACGGTGCTGCGAGCAAT
Source organism: Neorhizobium sp. NCHU2750 (assembly GCF_003597675.1). NCBI lineage: Bacteria > Pseudomonadati > Pseudomonadota > Alphaproteobacteria > Hyphomicrobiales > Rhizobiaceae > Neorhizobium > Neorhizobium sp. NCHU2750. Next base: position 175,973 of record NZ_CP030831.1, read on the forward strand.
GCCAAGCATTACAGCGATCTCGCGGCTACTCGTTCCGCTACCCGCAAGCCGCAGCATTTGTCGTATGTGTCGCATGGTCAGCTTTCTTTTTGCAGGCATTAAATTCCCCTCGTGGATATCGAGGGGACACATGCCAATGTTGCTGACCCAGGGGAACTTGAGTGCCGGAAACTGACCGGTTATTGATAGGAATGGTGGCCGGTCAATGATTGGAATGGCGGCCGGGTTCAGAGTGGAATTCGCACATCTAACTTTTGTGCTTAAAATGGACAATGCCTTTGCGGCAAACTTAGGCGCAATCCCTACAGCTTTCCACCAATTCCGCGACGGACAAAGTTGGTCGACGGTAGCCTGCGGCCTGTGCGACGAGCGCCTCAAGCACCAAAGCCGGAAATATAATTTCGACCATATTACAGATGAAACGAGATTCAAATTTGTCGACATATCTTTTGTTGCTACGTTAAACCGAAGGCTTATTATTGAAGCTAAGGCTTTGAATTCCCATACGGTTTACGTCGATTCTGGTATCGACTTCGATGAAAGTATGTAAAAATGATCACGAGCAGCATTTCTGGGACCGACCAGCAGTTTCAAAACGCCACGCAGCCAAAAGAGCTCGATCCTGATGCTGTTCCTGTAAGCAGGCTTGATTCTGAAGGCCATGAAATTTTTGCTGAATGGCGACCTAAGCGCCCGTTCCTTCGGAGGGAGGACGGCGTCTTTTTGGTTCTCCGCGCGGATGATATCTTTCTGCTGGGCACCGATCCTCGTACGAGGCAAATAGAAACAGAACTCATGTTAAATCGAGGCGTAACCCGCGGCGCCGTTTTCGACTTAATCCGCTACAGCATGCTCTTTTCAAACGGCGAGGTCCATGTGAAACGGCGCTCAGCCTTTGCGAAGACCTTTGCATTCCGGATGATCGACGCGCTACGCCCGGAGATCACGAAGTTAACGGAGCATTTGTGGGACGATGTACCGAGAGTTGACGATTTTGACTTTGCTGAAATGTACGCGTCGAAATTGCCTGCGCTAACGATTGCCAGTGTACTTGGTTTGCCATTTGGGGATGCACCTTTCTTCACACGACTTGTTTACAACGTTTCGCGCTGCTTAAGTCCTTCGTGGGGAGAAGACGATTTTCCGGAGATTGAGGCTTCTGCCGTCGAGCTCCAGGATTATGTCCGGGCAGTGGTAGCGGATCGCAGCCGACGTATAAGCGATGACTTCCTCTCTTGCTACTTGAAAGCGGTGCGGGAAGAAGGAACGCTTTCACCCATCGAGGAGATCATGCAATTGGTGTTTCTCATACTCGCCGGAAGCGATGCAACTCGTAACGCGATGGTGATGCTGCCGACTCTTTTGCTGCAAAATCCTGTTGTCTGGTCCTCTCTATGCCACGATCAATCCGGCGTCGCGGCCGCAGTGGAGGAAGGGCTTCGCTTCGAGCCATCAGTTGGGTCTTTCCCGCGGTTGGCGCTCGAAGATATTGATCTGGATGGGTACGTATTGCCAAAGGGAAGTTTCCTAGCCCTAAGCATCATGTCCGGCCTGCGGGACGAGAGACACTACGAGCATCCTCAGCTTTTTGACATAAAACGCAAACAAATGCGCAGGCACCTCGGATTTGGCGCGGGTGTGCATCGGTGCCTCGGCGAAGCTCTGGCGCGGATTGAATTGCAAGAAGGACTTAGAACACTTCTGCGCCGCGCGCCGAGCCTTAGGGTGACAGGCGACTGGCCACGGATGATAGGTCACGGGGGTGCACGGCGCGCCACGGGGATGACAGTCAATCTGGGCGTCGATCGGTGAGGTCACCGTTCCGTTCGGTTGACGGAGATGACGTTGAGTATCACAGCCAGGATTAAATGAACCGGGAGAACTCCCAATGCAATTGGCACCAGTGGATCGCGTAACCACAATCGACGACCTTACACTTGATCCCTATCCGATTTATCGCCGAATGCGCGCGCAGACCCCGGTGGTGCGGGTCGCCTCAGTGATGCGAACGTTTCTGACCAAGGCCTCCGATACGAAGATGGTGAAGGATCAGCCCAGGCGCTTCAGTTCGGATGACCCCAACACGCCAATGAAGCCGGCCTTCCAGGCCCATACTCTAATGCGCAAGGACGGCGCGGAACACGCCCGCGAAAGAATGGCCATGGCTAAGGCCTTTGCTCCCAAAACGACCGCGGAGCATTGGGCGGCGATCTATCGGGACATTGTAAACGAGTATCTTGATCGCCTATCCCGCGGCAGCACAGTAGATCTGTTCGCGGAGATCTGCGGCCCGGTGGCTGCCCGTATCCTGGCTCATATCCTTGGAATTAGCGAAGCATCCGACGCAGAAATGATACGTTGGTCGCAGCGGCTAATTGAAGGGGCGGGCAACTTCGGATGGCGGCCTGAGCCTTTCGAGCGGGCAAACGAAGCCAATGCGGAGATGAACCGGCTCTTCGACAACTTGGTCGAAAAGCACCGGGCGGAACCGAACCCCTCGGCTTTCGCGATCATGGTGACCGCGTCTGATCCCATACCCATGAGCCAGATTTACGCCAACATCAAAATCGCCGTCGGCGGAGGCATCAACGAGCCTCGCGACGCTCTTGGCACGATCATCTATGGATTGCTGACCAATCCGGAGCAGTTCGAGGAGGTTAAGAGGCAGCAGTGCTGGGGGCAAGTCTTCGAGGAGGGCGTGCGCTGGGTTGCTCCGATCCAGGCGAGTTCGCGCCTCGTCCTGGAGGACACGGAAATTCGCGGTTTTCTTGTCCCGAAGGGCGATACCGTGATGACCATCCAAGCCTCTGCCAATCGTGATGAAGATGTCTTTGACGACGGAGAGCGCTTCAATGTCTTCCGCCAGAATAATGCGCACCAGTCCTTCGGCTCGGGGCCGCATCACTGTGCCGGTGCGCAAATCTCGCGTCAAACCGTCGGGGCGATCATGTTGCCTACGCTGTTTGAACGTTTTCCGAACATGACGCTGACTAACCCGGACGCGGTGCAATGGCGCGGCTTCGGCTTCCGCGGACCGATTAGTCTACCGGTTACGCTTATATAATCGTAACCACTGTCGCTTGGCATTAAGCCGTAGAAAGGGATCAGAACAAGATTAGTGCGAAATCGTACGTTTGGCCGGGAAAGTGATGATCGAGATGGATATCCGTTCCCAAAACTGAGTCTTAAATAGCATTTCACCCTAAAACTTCTTATTCAGCACAGGCCGCAAACTACGGGAAATATGCACGAATTCGGTTAGACCAGATGAGCGATTTTTGGCGGTAAAGCCGCTAGGTTTTCCTTGCTGAGCCAATATTGGTTTCGAAGGGAAAAGCCATGGAGAAAATAGTTTATGTAGGCCTCGACGTTCATGCTGACACGATAGCTGTCGCCATTGCTGACGACGGTCGGAATCGAGAGATCCGATTTCACGGTGTGATTGAAAATACTGCAGATAGTGTTCTAGGTCTCACCAAGCGGCTTGTTGCCGCAAACACCCAACCCATCTTCTGCTATGAAGCAGGCCCATGCGGATACGGTCTGCATCGCTTGCTCACGAAGCTTGGATTTGATTGTGCTGTCGTCTCTCCGGCCATGATCCCTCGTCGTGCAGGCGACCGGATCAAAACCGATCGACGCGATGCGGAAATGCTGGCGCGGCTGTGGCGAGCAGGCGAATTGACCCCGGTCTGGACACCGGATGAAGAACAGGAAGCTATGCGGGATCTGATCCGAACCCGCAAACAGTCCCTGGATGCGCTGAAGATTGCAAAACAGCAGCTCCAGAGCTTTCTGCTGCGGCATGGCCTTCGCTACAATCGACCTACTTACTGGACCAAAATCCATTGGCGCTGGGTCAATGAGCTGCGCAAATTCCGCTTTCCACATCAGCAACTGGCTTTTGAGGAACTGAAGCGAACCATCCGCCAGATCGAAGAGCGCATCGCCACGTTGGATCAGGCCATTAAAGATGCTGTAAAGGATTGGCGTTTTGATGCACTGGTCGATGCCCTGCGATCATTGCGCGGCGTCAACACGATCATCGCTGCGACACTGGCCGCAGAGATCGGCGACATCAACCGCTTCGACAATCCACGCCAGCTCATGGCCTGGTTGGGGCTGGTGCCAAGTGAGCATTCCAGCGGCAGGACAGTCAGACGGGGGCGCATTACAAAGACAGGTAATGCCCTGGCCCGAACCATGATGGTTGAAGCTAGTTGTCGTATCGACACCCACCTCGAGAAAGACATCCTTTTTTGAAGCGCAGTCAGCATCAGCCTCAAGAGATTAAAGATATTGGCTGGAAAGCGCAGACGCGATTGTGCAAGCGGTACCGGGACCTTTCAAAAACCGGGAAACCACAACCTCGTGTTCTGACCGCTATTGCGCGCGAACTTGCTGGCTTTATCTGGGATATTGCCCGGCACGTGCCGATCCCAGCATAGCCCGAGACGTACCGCACCTTTCTGCCTGTGCAGCATGCTGGAGATGACGGCCAAAGAACAGGGAACCCTCGACTTACGTTGGGATAGATATCCGTCCTTAGAGAGAGGCAAGCCCGCATCGAATATGGTCAGGCGGTGAAAATCCGCGGATGAGAGTATGATAACCATCGGTTCGGATCGCCATCTCCAGCACCGTGCACAGGCTGCATCAATTGACTGACCTCGCGAAAACGGGGTAGTTTAAATGCGCCCGGAAAACCTAAATCGCTTATGAGAGCGTACGATTTCGCACTAATCTTGTTCTGCCCCCAGGAATGCGACCGTTTCGACGTGGTTCGGTATCTTATTCGAGAATCGAAATGTAAAGATTCTCTTTATAATCAGTCAGCCTGCAGCATGTGCGTTAGGAGAAAAATCATGCTATAGTCTGATTAATATTACTCTATAAGATCGACCATAAGCTATTTTCTTATATCATTCCGCCTGTGGCAATCGGAATCGCTTGGCGCTTAAACGTGAGGGTGACCATCTACGGCGCTAAGACACTACTCCAGCTTTGGTTTCGGAAAATGACTACTTCAACATCGTGCATTTTCACCAGGTCAATTGAATCACAGGTTGTTAATTGCAAAAGTAATACAATAAAAATTGAGGCTCTCTCTTTATCACAGTAGGTTCCGACCGATTGAGAGAAAGAAGGAGCATGCACGATGGAGCCCAGCCAACGAAGCTTAAGTGATGAATCCGAAGCGTCCCGTACGGAAGTCCATTCTACATCGACAAATAGGGATATGCCTCCCGAGCTTTTGGCTAAGGTGGCAACTTATATTCCTACCCAGGACCCGGTAGAAACGGCACGAAATCTTGGAAGCCTGGAACGTACAGGGCGTGCAGGTCGTGAAGCCGTTACAAGTGATCCCGTCGGAAAATATCACGCGCGAATGAAACGAATTGGCGCCTCCGCCAAAACCGTGTTCGATACGGTCATTCCCGGAAATCAATTACCTGAGTGGGAGACGAACCGACCCTCTCCGACGGCCAGAACGCGAGCCGTTGGCCCAATTCTTAAGTTCCAGTCTGAAGCGGGAAAATCGAGATTTGTCACCAATATACTCAATTTGCCTGAATCTGCTCAGTGCGACGCAATTCTTAGTGTCATAAAACACTTGAATGATCTTGGTGAAGCAAACAAGACGCGACTTATCGAACGCTCTATCGAAATTTTGCGGCTAGAACCCCCTTTGACCTGGAATATGGGCCAGAAATGCCCTGCGGTCGACGTGCTGGTCCAAGGCGAAAAGTACCTAAATGCGGATCAACTGGCTCGCATACAACAAGAGAGGAGCAGCCGTCCGCGACTGTCTCCCCTGTTTGGCCGAGCCATAGCCGATTTCGAGGTTCAAAAAACCATGGACGCAAATCCTAGACGATATAGGGACGCGGCGGGGCCTGAGGTCAGAGCTGTAGACACAGTAATTGAGACAATTGAGAGATATAGTGCGTCGTTAGCAAGAGGCGGTCCAAATGCAGTGGGACTCCTAACGACGAACGAAAGCTTTGAGAAAAATATCAATGAGGTCTACAACCGTACGCGAGCCGAGCTAGACGCTTCTTCACGTGACAGAAGTCGCTCTGGACTATCGCGATAATTTCCTGGATCCACCGCGCTGTTGTAAGTTGACACATCGCATCGTCTTGCCGCTGACGGGACTTTTGGGGACGTCTTTAGTTGAACCGCCCCATGACGCGAATGCTGTTTGATCCCGTATCACTTCCCTCACAAATTCTGAAGGGACATCAGGTCTCGAATGTACGGCCCCATTTGTTTCAAATGAAGCTTTCGCCGGCGTTTCTGAAATCCTTCTGAAAACGTCCGACCCTACGTTCGTCTGTAGGGGCCGTGTCAACCGGACGTGATAGGGATGGTAGACGCAGCGGTTTTTCCGGTTTCACGCTGCGGCCTAAAACGCCTAGGTTAGAAAGCATTACCTATCCGGCCCCACCCCTCTGGTTGCGATCTGGTGCAACACGGTGATGCAACGTCGACTGCACTGAACTAAAAAATGCAAAGGGATATCAATTGAGCCGATCTTCCCTGAGTGCAGCCTTTGGAAAAGAGGACGGTTTCGGAGCCTTGTCCATGCGCGGAAATAAACAGGCGAATACGGGGCCTGAAAATTCTCAAAGTGGCGATAGTGCAACGGCGCGGCCCGCCTCCGGGGTTGCGTTTTGCTGTCCGTGAACTGCAATGTCTCGAAGCACCGGAGCGCGTGCGAATGAGCGCGTGGATCACCTCATGGCGCTCGGAGCTTCAGGGGAATCCGCCGCCCTCAACACTTCATACCAAACAGAAACATGGAGATGCCGAAAACGCCATCCTAGTGGAATCATCGTCCGCGCTGAGAGATTGCTTCTCATCAAGCAGACGGGGCGACTGCAAGGCAGGGCTTGCTAGGCGACTGACTCCTCATCTCAAAGCTCAACGTAACAGCAATTCCATAGTATCGGAATGGCTTACCTTCTTTTAGTCAATCTAAATAGGATCACCTATGAAACTTATGCTACCGACCCTGTTTGGGATACTTTTGGCTACGGCTGCAAACGCTGCCAATGATAGTCATGTACTAGCAACCTTTCCCGAGATTGCGCTTGCACTGACTACCGGCAAGCCAGTGGACGTTATGGTCGATTTAAGTTTGTGTACTCCGGGGACCGACGATACACCGCCGACGAAGACGCGCGGAGGCATTCGCATAGATGGGTATAGAATCACTTCTGACGGCACCCTCGCTTTTGCGGATCAGCACTTTACGATTGATCGTGACGGTAAGCCTATTCTTCAGTTTCTTCGCTACCAAATCCGGTTGGACGGTGACGCCGAACTGACTATGGTCGTATTCAACATGCCAAGCTACGAGAGAAAAGGTACCAGCTTGGCCTACAAGTGCGCGATCAGTCACGGGTTGAGTTTCTTCGCTCCATAGTGATCTCTGACTCCTGTGTGACGCCAATCAGAGTTGGCTTAATCTGCCCGGCGAGGCAATTTGCAGGTGGTGGTTCGAGTTATGAAAAAGGTACTCGTCATAGCGCAAGCGCTCGTTTTAAAATAAAGGCGCTGGCCATGCGATTGATCTTGGCTGAGCGGGCGCCGATCGCCTTGGCGGTATCGCGCCAGGTTGCGGTCATGGTCGCGACCTCTTTGATTATCGCGCGGGCCTGCGGCAGCGTGAGAGCGCGAAAAACTCCGACGCGGCTTCCAGCAGATCGAGCGAGCAGGTGCCCTCGTCGAGATGGATGTTCGCCGTCAGCTCCCGAGCCTTCAGATCGGTCGGAACGGGTTTGAGGTCGTATGCCGGCGAGAGCGACCAGTCCGCCTTTCCCAGTCACAGGAAACCGTGATTGCGCAGGTGATCGTCGACATTGGAAATCAGCACATGGAAGACGACACGCCGATAGAGGACATGGGCGTCCGTCTTACCTTGGGCGCCGTGTTTAGCAAGGGCATCGACGATCTCCGGAGAGCTGCCGCGCTCGCCGCCCATCGTCGCCATCGTCGACAGGAACGGGGTGCGGATCGCCCCTTCGCGATCGAAGCGTCGCGACAACATGACGGCCTTGCCGGCGAGGTCGATCAACTCGTGCCGAGGAGTGGCGATACCTGCCTGGCCGGCCAGCCGCAGCGCGATCTCTTCCCAGCTCTCCATGCTGTAGTCGTTGGTCTCCTTCGGGAATTTCGCGATTGAGAGTCGACCATGTTGGTCGATGACCGAGGCCTTCGGGCAGGCATCGCCAAGGGAGGAGCCTGGGGCAAAGATGAGCTGCAGGCCTTCATCTTAGCGGCATAATTGCGGGTGATAGCAATGAAAGCTCAATTCATGAGGTTTCTTTCCGCATCCTTCAACGAATCCCTGCCTCGACGAGGGTGCAATCTCAAATGTATCGTGAAAGCGGTTCGGCCGACCAGGCCCAAGTGGTAGAGCCGGAGCCATATTGGAGGCTGATCTACGAAGGGAGAAAAGCAGCAGACTGGCATCCCACAAGGCTCTCTCGGCGTTGGATGCAATGCCGAACGAAAAACTCATTTTCCGCCTGAATTGCTCGCCGAATTCGCGACGCACTTGCCATTCGGCAATCCATTGGAAACGGCAGATAATCTCACGAATTTTTCAGCTCGCAAGTCGCCAAGTGCGGGTGCGGTTTAGGGTAAGCGCGCAATACCCCGCACCTTTTTCCGTTGAATGAGCTGAGGCATTTGGTGTCCACCTAAAATGAGGTGGACGCCAAATCATGGAAGATGATCAGAAACTGCGTGTGAGGCTTATAGGCCGGAACGGGCGACGTCGTTTTGATCCGGTATCGAAGGAGCGGCTTGTCGCAGCCTGCCTTGAGCCGGGGGCATCGGTATCGAGACTTGCGCTCGAACATGGGGTCAATGCCAACCTCCTTTGGAAATGGATAGGCAAGTGAGTACTGACCGGCCCAATGCGCTTCGGACCGAGGAAGCTAAGCGCTTGAGCACCGAACGTCCGGTTTAAATGCGCAAAAAATGTCGCCAAGGTTGTACTCATGATCCGGACGCCAAGGTTTCTTGGATAGCAGGTCGCATATTTCGCATGAATCTTGCGATCAGAGCGGATGTTCATCGGACTTCTTTTGGGGTATTGGCATTTTGCCCTGGTCGTTGACACTATCGCCACCCCGTGTCAGCGATACGCCCTGTCACCAACTTAACCTTTGGTGACAGGGCTAATATTCAATAGATCCCCCGACCCTCAATTAGTTTGGCTAAATAGAGCACAAGCTGCGCTTGGCGGCTGGCCATCAGTTCTTTTGAACGTTTTCGAACGGCGCCTGCTCAAAATTGCGAGCTTCGATCAGCGCTTCAATAATCGCAATAGTCAGGCGCATGGTACAATAATCGGTGCTCCATCGATGACCTTCGGATGTCGAGCGCAGCAAATCCAGTCCCTGGCCGACACAATCTCCTCGGCCCGATTAATCGCCCATTCCATAAAGGTTTTTGAACCTGATCGTTTTTCCCGATAACCACAACTATCCGTGTTGCCTCCGCATTTCTAGGACGGGAAGAAAAACAAGCAGTTAAGGCGCAGCGCGTCGTCCGCTGCATGCCGGGTAACGCTATTGCTCTAAGATCACGCAGCACCAGTTCCACACCTTGCTGCTTTCAGCGAAGGCACCGGTCCGCGACGCACAACCGACCTCATCTAGCTTTAGATCAAACAATATCAGATGCACCAACCTGCCATTGTAAAAATAGGGTTCCTCTTCGTTGCTAATTGCGTTCGCGTTTCTTGTAAGGAGATGGAGCCGCTGGCCGATAGCGGCGCGAACAGTTTCTGCAATCCGACTGGGGACCTATTGACGTATCGTGGGAACATGAGTGCCAGCCGTCCAAGACAGCCCGTTCATGAATGATGCGAGGGGCGAGCGCGGCAGAATGGCCAGCCCCGCTCAAAGATGTTTTCAGCCAGCTGTTCAACACGGTTACGACGAACCGATCCTGTGCAGCACGCCTTTATAGCGAGCTCCTGAGCTTGAAAAGCGATCTGGATGACTCGTATCGATCCGTTCTCTTTCGAGCAGTGAATCCGGTAGCCGTCGCAAAACACTACTGAGCAAGCGAGCGTGGAACCGGAAAGTCTAATACTTTGCTTGTGTAACTTTCTACCAAGGTACTAAACGGCGTGCCGTCAGGAAGTTTCAGCACAGCACGATGTTCGAGCAGGAATGGCGGCAGGGTAGGAGATCCCCTTCCAGACGCAATCAAGCCGTCCATGTCCCAGCCTTCTGATAGAGGAGACCAGAGTAACTTGGCAGATAGATTGGTGCGTGTGAAATTGAGAGCCAGAACGGCTCTGCCAAACGCGATATCGCTGGTATTCAATGCCTGATTCATCTCGGCCGTTAATCTTGCCGGCACATACCAATTGTCGGCCTCGGACAAGACGCGGTCGCCGCAGACTAGGCGAACGCGGCGATAAGCGATCGGCTCGTCGGGTCCGACGGTCAGTAGTTCACGGATATGATCATCGGCCGGCTTGGCTTGCCCGCGCACACGCTGAGCTAGGATCTTGGAACCTTCCGGTGCGAGCTTGTGCCCGGCGCACCAGCGGTCAAGGGTCAACGTAGCACTGGCGTTACTCAGGAGATTGGCATTCAAGGTCTGGAGAACCGCAAGCGCTTCCACTTGAGATGCCGGCGTGTTCAACCACTGAGACCCTATAGACGGTTCTTGCGCAATTGCGATCTGGGTGCCCAGCACGATGGAGGCCGCTGCAAGTGCGGCGATTCGAAAGCATTTCGAAGGGCATAATGACACGGAGAATGAAATCCTTTGTGGAGCAAATTTGATGGGCGAACCCTGCGGTCAAATTGCGTTGATTTTGGGAGGCGAGCGCGCGTTGTCAGCATATATGATACCGGCAGCAAGATCTGGCCTGCGCCTTGGGCGCACCGTATACCGGTCAGGTTCCCGATTGACTTTCTTACCATCTTTTGATGTTCCTGCCGCGCAGGTTCGCACCTGTTGAAGCCTAGGTGCCCGAGCCGTTCTTTGCTTGCGTCACATCGATGTTGTCCATGATATCCTCCGTCCACTCGCCGACCTATAGTTGGAATTTGCAGGTGTTGACGAGTGAGATACCACGTTGGTTTTCGTCCAGCGTGGCGACAATTTTCATCATGGCACTTGGAAATCCAATGGACTTGGGTTTCAAACCAGGAGCGCGGCGGCTGGTTGGATTTCTCCCAAATCTATCGAATCGTTATTCTCACTTGCGAGTCAGCGCTCTTGGTCTTCCCCCTCGCGCGTTGCAAGATGCTCGTATAGCTGGATCGGATAAAATAGTTCGCAACCGAACGCAAAATCCAAGAGCAGTTGCTCGAAAAAGGACCTCTTCGTCGAAGTCGGGCGCTGCTGCCGGTCGGGCGATAGTTGTAGATCAGGCAGGGATACGCCGTCGATAGTTGCCAATCGCAGATGCGAGTAGCCCAGGCGCTTATCTGATTTCTTTTGGTGCCCCATGTCATCGTACTCCTTATGTAAGCTTACCGACGATATGTGCAGTCCATCAGCAGTATAATGATTACAGGAGACCAAAGATTGGTTTCAAATGTAACCGAATAAGCCTGCTGTACGTAATGGCAATCGGTCGATATCAGTCGGCACAGCCACTCGTCTTGCTGAGATGCAATGTCGACGTGTAACCAAAATGACTTTGATGGAAGTCGACTTTGAAGCCTGACCGACGCCGGCTAATCGAAATCTGCAACTGCTGGAACTCGGAAGCGGCCAAATCCCTCGAGGACCGAGCGCCGGCCGAGGTGCTTCGAAAGAAATCACTTATTCAAATAAGATGTGCGAATAGCTTTGGCGCGCCGCATGTCGCGCTTGGAGGTGACGCCGACCGATGCTGCGCCGCCGATGGCCATCCAACGCGCAGGTCAAATGATGAAGCGGCGAATCACCGAATTCGCGTCAGCGTGACCGGGCAAACAGGCTGTCCTGCGCCATCTTCTGGCCACTGAGGAAAATCGCGCTCCTGCGAGAGCGCATGTTCAAGATATTCATTAGCTATGGCCTCTATGAGCTCTACGTGCCGCCCTGCATCAATATTTGGCAACTGGCTGATTGCGAGATCGTGTTTGCGCGCAAAACGAATTGCGCAGCGATATCCGTCGATATCTTCCAAAATCGGTCGAGCGGCAGGGTAGTTCCAGAGTTCCGCCAACTCCTCCAACAACGAGGGGCGATCTTCCCGGATGGCAAACATTTCCGCAACGCGTTGCTTGGCTCGGGTGAGAAAGGCGTCCGAATCCCCAAGACGTAGCCGCTTGACATGCCATTGAAAACCCGATCTCCAAAACGGACTTTTAGCCATGCAATTGAGAAGCGAAATCGACCCGCCCTCGAGAATAAGACCCTCTTCGGACTTCCGCCAATCCACTTCGAATATGAGTCGACGATGGGCACTCTCAGCGTCAAGGATGCCCTCGGTGAGGGGGCGGGAATCCAAATATATTCTCCGCGTTGATTGCAATTCCGATTCCAAAGGTCTTCCGCTACCTGTCGCGATTTGAGGACAGCATTGCACACGATCAAGGGCAACCACCGGCCACCCGGTTTCTTGTGCGATTTGGATCGCCATGTCCGTTTTGCCGCTGCAAGTCGGTCCGTAGATGAGATGGAGTAACATGTGCGCCTCATATAAATTTAATGGGATATCCCATCTGTTCCAAACCAGATTTTTCAATTCGGATTATGATGTTTTACTGCATGATTTTTACCAGCTTTACGCAATCTGCTGAACTAATATCGCGCTACATTTGTAATCGTACATTTTTGACGTTGCCGGCTCATTCGGCCATGAGAGTTTCCATCCCGTTGTCCTCCTGAACAATTGAGGAGTTTGGCCCCGACACCTGCTTATGGTGAATGCAGCGGACCCCGTTAACGCAACGTCGAAAAGCGGATAGGCGATTTGAGTAGGGAAGCCACATCGGCCGCGCGGTATGCTCCGTCAGCACCTGACAGTTCGTGTTGCAGCTTTGCTTGGTCACTGAAACGAAAAATGCCGCTGAAGAATATTTAACGGATATGCACACGAAAAAGCCGGTTGGGTCTCATATGCGCTGACGTCCTGGCTTCGTTTCGAAGCCGACAGCCTCTAAGGTGGTACGAACACAGACCTAATATCCGCTAGTGTCCGCGGCAGCCGCCACGGCAGTTCTCGCTGCGCATAGCATAGCAACTTGCCCTGTCGACGCATGATCAGCCATATTGTTAATGTCGACGATTTCATTTTTCTCGGTGCAAACGGCGACATCCCGACCATATCGATCCTACCAGCCACCGCGCGGAGTCAAAGAACACCTCGGCAACCGGAAACATCCATTGGAATGCCGAGGCTGTGTTTCATTTGAAACACACTGAGTCGACGTTTGTTGCTTCAAACCCATTTACAAACCCTACTGTGCGGCCTAAGGGCCACCGGGGTGGGACTGAGCGCTGGTACGAGGACGTAAGTGCGGATGAATGGAAGGTATTCACCGTCTCGGCAAGATTTCAAGACAGGCGCCAAGCCTTGGTCTATCCTGGCCTTGGTAGTTGCTGCAATGATTTTTGCCTTGATGGCGATTACGTCTTGGCAGGACAATGAAACCAATCGGGCGATCCTGACCCAATTGCGAGCTATTAACATCGACAGTGCTTCGCTGCAGCGGGATGTACTCCGCGCGGAAGCGGGTGTGGTGGCGAACTACCGGCCCATTATCTCCAGGTTGGGAGCTTTGCGGAAGAACCTGGAAAATTTGAAGCGACTATTTAAACAATCTCATCTTGTGATCGGCAATGATTTCTCTCAACTGCTCGACAAGCTAAAGGTGTCCGTGGATACGACCGACGCGGCCGTTGCAGCCTTCGGAGCGCAAAACGTGCTCCTGCAAGATTCGCTTGCCAGCTTCACTCGCGCGCTTAGTATTCTTCCCAAAATGTCGTCGACGGATCAGACGGTCGAAAATTCGAACGAATTGGGCAGCCTGATGCTGCAGTTTGTGCGTCAGCCAAGCCCAACACTCTCGTTGGAGATCAGTCACGAACTCGACATGCTCCAAAAAGCTAGCGGTGGGGCTGAAGTTCCTATCCGTATACTTGCACGCGAGGGTCGCGTCATCTTGTCGCTTTTGCCCCGTGTGAACGATGCCGTAAACATGATTCAGACCTCCGACACCGCTGAAATTGCCGAAAGATTGGAGCGCAAGTGTTTGGAGGCCTATAGCTTGCAAAGCGTGAGGGAGCAGCGGGCACGGATCTTCTTGGGTTCCGTTTCGGTGGGCCTTTGCATCTACATCATCTCACTGGTCTATAGGCTGCGTCGGAAAACGGCTTGGTTAACGCGGCGTTTGGATTACGAAGAGGTAATCAAAGAGATTGGGGTTTGTTTCGAGGGGCGAGGGGCCACAGCGTCGTCCCTCAATTCGTCCGCGCAAGCTGCGCTTGGAATTATTCAACGCTTCTTTAATGCGGAATCGTGTGCACTAGCATTGGTGGACCATGGTGACAGGTGGGCTGTCGAAAGTTTCGCTGCGAAGCTGCCTGAGCCCGTCTGGGAGGACCTCGCGCTACGCGAGATGGTTTCTCTTGCCAGAGCGGATGAGCGTGCGTCAGTATTCCGCATCATGTCGACGCGAAAGGTCAGCTGCCTTCCTCCGGAGACTCCGGGCGTTTCTATGCTGCTGGCACACAAATCTACGGATCAACTGATAGCGATTTGTTCCCTCGGTTACCAGGGCTATCGTCTGAAATCTTGTCCAGGCGAAGTTCAGCTTCTTGAACTCGCCACCGCCTGCCTCTGCCACTATATCGATGTTCGGCGTAAGCAGACCGAATGCGATATTCTGGAGAGGCGATTAGAGCATGCGGAACGTCTTCAGGCAGTTGGTACACTTGCTAGTGGAATAGCGCATGAGTTCAACAACATTTTGGGAGCAATCCTCGGGTACGCTGAAATGGCGCAAAACATGCTGCGTCGGTCATCTGTCACCCGAAGACACATTGACCAAATTATTTCGTCGGGTGACAGAGCCAGGCTCATTATCGATCAGATCTTGACTCTAAGTCGAAAACTAGAACGCGTGACAAAGCCGTTCAGTGTCTCCGAACTCGTAATGGAAATTGCTCCCTTATTGCGTGTTGCATTGCAGCGCAACATCGAGCTGAAGTTCAAGTTTGACGACAAGAAGAGCGTAGTCGAAGGAAGCCCGCTAGAGGTTCAGCAGATGCTGATGAATCTTTGCAAGAACGCTTCCCAGGCGTTTACCGCCGATGGTCAAATCGACATCATCGTTAGCCGAATTTTTGTATCTCGACAGAAAGTACTGGCGCATGGTGTTATGCCAGCTGGCGACTATGTTCTTCTTTCTGTCAGCGACGACGGTGAAGGCATTGCCGAAACTGTGCTCCCCCACATTTTTGAGCCTTTCTTTACAACACGCTCTTGCAGCGGCGGCACGGGTCTAGGTCTTGCTGCCGTGCACGGTCATGTCAGCGCGCTTGCAGGATATATTGACGTTACTTCAGCCGTAGGGCGAGGGACGCGCTTCGACATTTATCTACCTCCTTCCTCGAAGAAGCCCGTCAGCCCGGACGCGTTTTTTGGGCCCTGTAAAACACCGCGAGGCAACGGAGAAATTGTGGCATTGATTGAGCCAGATCCTGTCTTGCGGGAGGTGTACGAAGACAAGATCGCCGCTCTGGGCTATGAGCCGGTGGGCTTTAAGACATGTGCAGACCTTTGCAATTGGATATCAAAAGGCAAGCAAGCCGATCTGGTTCTAGTTGACCAATCGTCTCTTCCCGAGAATCAGAGTGCTACTGCTTTGCACGCAGCCTTCAAGACGGCGTCCATCATCATTGGAGGAAGTGATCTTAAAATGTCACTTTCCAGCGATGACATGACGTCCGCGCTTTTTCTGCCCAAACCTATATCCTCCAGGACGATGGCCTACGCGATTCGTACCAAGATCAAAGCCTAGAGTTGAGGATGTTTTTCAGGAGACTCGACCAGGGTAATCAGCACGTCTGTTCGGCGCGCCTATAGCTATGGTTTCTCGCAATCGCTTTGGGCAGTCGGTTGTGGCGGTGCGTCTTCTGAGACCCGAAGGTTGGCGATTATCTGCTGGAGGTCTTCGATACCGTCTTCGAAGAACAAGACATATGTTCGCTGAGCTCGGACATAGGATAGTCGGCATAGGCGGATACCCTCGCCACGCAAATGGCGCGATCGACACCCTGATCGGAGCCTGCGAAGTGCCACAGTTTATTGAAACCATCCCCCGTTCATTCCGCCCTGGAATTTCACTTCGACGGCATTCTAGATCCTCGCCGTTGTCTTAGAGAGCCATCTTTCGTCGCCGCACCCTTAAGTGCATGGAAAGCCGTTTTCGCTTCAAATGAAATCGAAAAGAAGAAAACAAAAATCCTAGAGTAACCGACCCTCCCGATAATCGTGAACATCAGATGACAGCATTTCTTCCGACCGAAGTGGCTGTGTTGGTTATGAGCTTGGGGAGATGGGGAATGTTGAAGGCAACAGGGCCGCTGTCGATTATCTTACTGGCCTCCACGTGCCCGTCGAGCGGTGCTGCCCCACTTTCATTTGCTGAGTTCAATAATTTTGCACGCGAATGCGCTCCATCCGTTGCTCCATCTACGCTTGCAGCGATCGCTCAGGTCGAAAGTCGCTTTGATCCGCTTGCTGTGCATGACAATACCACCGGCGAAACGCTTCACTGGCAGAACCAGGCTCAAGCAACGCAAGTCGTGATGGACCGTCTCGAAGCACGGCATTCGCTGGATGTTGGGCTCATGCAGATCAATTCCCGGAATTTTTCCGTGCTCGGTCTGACACCTGACGGAGCCCTTCAACCTTGCACGTCATTATCTGTCGCCGCAAACTTGCTTGGGAGCCGCTACGCTGGCGGCAACACGGCTGACGACGAGCAATTGTCGCTTCGTCGGGCAATCTCCGCCTATAACACCGGTGATTTTACGCACGGCTTCGCGAACGGCTACGTGCGAAAAGTTGAAACGGCCGCTCAACAGCTCGTCCCCCCGTTAACCGCGCGTCCAAAAGATGATCGTGAGAAGCCGGGATCCGAGGAAACATGGGATGTTTGGGGGGCATATAAGCGTCGTTCCCCGGAGGGCGGATCTGGCGGATCATCCGGTCCGCCTCCGCCGCCAGACGAGGACAACCGCAAATCCGAAGACGACGATCAACTCTTGTTCGACTTAAATCAAGGAGGTCCGCAATAATGCGATGCTTTGAAAGATACCGTGTACATCTGAATCGCCTCTCGCTCTCGAACGCGGTGATGCGCATGGTATCCGGCTATGCGCCGAGCGTGGTCGGTGCAATGGGGTGGAGCATTTTCTCCTCTGGGCCGGCCGCGGCCCAATCTGCAGGTGGCGGCACTGACCCAGCCACAATGGTTAACAACATATGCACGTTTATCCTTGGTCCGTTCGGCCAGTCACTCGCTGTTCTTGGCATCGTGGCCATCGGAATCTCCTGGATGTTCGGTCGCGCTTCACTCGGTCTCGTTGCCGGCGTCGTCGGCGGCATTGTCATCATGTTTGGAGCCAGCTTCCTGGGCAAAACGCTGACTGGAGGTGGCTAATGAATGATCGTCTGGAAGAAGCAACCCTTTACTTGGCGGCGACACGGCCCGCATTGTTTCTTGGCGTGCCGCTGACGTTGGCGGGGCTACTCGTGATGTTTGCCGGCTTTGTCATCGTCATCGTTCAGAACCCGCTGTACGAAGTCGTTCTCGTGCCCTTGTGGTTCGGAGCGCGGCTTGTGGTGGAACGAGACTATAACGCGGCCAGCGTCGTTCTTCTTTTTTTGCAGACGGCGGGAAGGAGCGTTGATGGTCTGATTTGGGGCGGCGCAAGCGTTAGCCCAAATCCAATCAAGGTTCCCGCGCGAGGGAGAGGAATGGCGTAATGCTCGGAGCAAGTGGCACAACCGAAAGGTCTGGCGAGGTCTATCTACCCTACGTCGGGCACCTCAGCGACCAGATTGTCCTTCTAGAAGATGGATCGATCATGACGATGGCGCACGTAAGTGGCATGGCCTTCGAACTCGAAGATGCCGAAATGCGCAATGCACGTTGCCGTGCATTTAATACGCTCTTGCGCAATATCGCTGATGATCATGTGTCAATATATGCTCACCTCGTACGTCATGACGATGTGCCGCCGTCACCCGCGCGACATTTCCGCAGCGCTTTTTCCGCCAGTCTGAGCGAAGCTTTTGAGGAGCGCGTTCTCTCCGGCAAACTCCTTCGCAATGACCACTTCCTTACGCTGATCGTGTCTCCCCGGGCCGCGCTTGGCAAAGTGAGGAGAAGGTTCACCAAACGCTACAGACAAAAAGAAAACGATCTCACAGCTCAAACCAGGAACCTGGAAGATCTCTGGCATCTTGTCGCTGGCGCTCTCGAAGCGTACGGCCTGCGTCGTCTTGGTATTCGTGAGAAGCAAGATGTGCTTTTTACGGAGGTTGGAGAAGCTCTGCGGCTGATAATGACTGGTCGATTCACGCCGGTTCCCGTCGTTAGCGGTTCGCTCGGCGCCTCGATCTATACCGACCGAGTTATTTGCGGCAAGCGGGGACTCGAGATCCGAACACCAAAAGATAGTTATGTGGGATCTATTTACTCGTTTCGCGAATACCCCGCAACGACGCGACCGGGTATGCTCAACGTGCTACTGTCTCTCGATTTTCCGCTTGTTCTGACGCAGAGCTTCTCGTTTCTGACTCGCTCGCAAGCCCACTCGAAGCTCAGCCTCAAGTCCAGCCAAATGTTGAGTTCTGGCGACAAAGCCGTCACCCAAATCAGCAGATTATCCGAGGCGGAGGACGCACTAGCGAGCAACGAATTCGTTATGGGGGCGCATCATTTGAGTCTTTGCATATATGCAAATGATCTCAATAGTCTTGCAGATAGAGGTGCCCGCGCCCGGACGCGATTGGCGGATGCGGGAGCTGTTGTTGTCCAAGAGGGCATCGGCATGGAGGCGGCTTATTGGTCGCAGCTGCCAGGCAACTATAAGTGGCGCACGCGTCCGGGAGCGATCACATCGCGCAACTTCGCTGGTTTAGTCTCATTCGAGAATTTTCCCGAGGGATCCGGCTCAGGTCACTGGGGCAACGCGATTGCGCGCTTTCGTACCAATGGTGGAACCCCTTTCGACTACATCCCGCACGAGCACGATGTCGGCATGACGGCGATATTCGGTCCCATCGGGAGGGGTAAAACGACGCTCATGACCTTTATCCTCGCGATGCTCGAGCAGAGCATGGTCGACCGCGCGGGTGCGGTTGTCCTCTTCGACAAGGACCGCGGCAGTGAGCTGCTGGTTCGCGCCACCGGGGGAACATATTTGGCGCTCCGTAGAGGAGCGCCGAGCGGATTGGCGCCATTGCGTGGCCTGGAAAATACAGCGGCTTCACATGATTTTCTGCGCGAATGGATCGTGGCGCTCATTGAGAGCGATGGCCGTGGAGGAATATCCCCCGAGGAAAATCGCCGTCTGGTGCGGGGTATCCATCGGCAGCTCTCGTTTGATCCCCACATGCGCTCAATCGCGGGGTTACGCGAATTTTTGTTGCATGGACCCGCCGAAGGGGCGGGAGCGAGACTCCAACGCTGGTGCCGTGGCAATGCACTAGGCTGGGCGTTCGACGGCGAGCTCGACGAAGTAAAGTTGGATCCTTCGATTACTGGTTTCGACATGACGCATCTTCTCGAATATGAGGAAGTATGCGCTGCCGCCGCAGCATATCTTCTGCACCGCATTGGAGCCATGGTTGACGGCCGTCGGTTTGTGATGAGTTGCGATGAGTTTCGCGCCTATTTGCTAAATCCTAAATTTGCGGCGGTCGTCGACAAGTTCCTGCTTACTGTCCGCAAAAACAATGGGATGCTGATACTGGCAACGCAGCAACCTGAGCATGTCCTGGAATCGCAGCTAGGCGCCAGTCTCGTCGCGCAATGTATGACGAAGATTTTCTATCCTTCACCCACGGCAGATCGATCGGCTTACATCGATGGACTGAAATGTACTGAAAAGGAATTTCAGGCGATCCGTGAAGACATGGCAGTAGGTAGCCGGAAGTTTCTGCTTAAACGAGAAAGCGGAAGCGTCGTCTGCGAATTCGATCTGCGGGAAATGCGCGAATATGTCGCCGTACTTTCGGGGCGCGCCAACACGGTGCGCTTCGCGGATCAGCTTCGCAAAGTACAGGGGGACAACCCATCAGCCTGGCTCAGCGAATTTATGGCTCGTTACCACGAGGCAAAAGATTGATCAAAGGTGGGGAACTATGAAGATCATGCAACTTGTTGCTGCGGCCATGGCCGTCAGCCTTCTTTCGGTCGGGCCCGCGCGGGCGCAGTTCGTTGTCAGCGATCCGGCGACGGAAGCTGAGACGCTGGCGACGGCGCTCGAGACTGCGGCAAATCTCGAACAGACCATAACGATGGTGGCGATGTTAACCTCGGCTTATGGCGTCACCGGCCTACTAACTTCGCTCAACCAAAAAAATCAGTATCCCTCGACCAGGGACTTGGACACGGAAATGTTTTCGCCGCGAATGCCAATGTCGACCACGGCACGTGCGATCACCACCGATACAGATCGCGCCGTAGTTGGTGGCGACGCTGAAGCGGATCTGTTGCGATCGCAGATCACCGGTTCCGCAAATAGCGCGGGCATTGCGGCTGACAACCTGGAGACGATGGACAAACGCTTAACAGCGAATGCCGAGACCTCGACACAGCTTTCTCGCTCTCGCAATATCATGCAGGCAACCGTTACCAACGGTTTGCTTCTCAAGCAGATCCATGACGCAATGATTCAAAATGTACAGGCGACCAGCTTGTTAACGATGACCACCGCGCAGGCTGGCCTTCATGAGGCGGAAGAGGCGGCCGCTCAACGTAAGGAGCATCAAAAGACTGCGGTCATCTTTGGGGCCGTCCCCTGAGACTGGGCGACTTATTCGTGCCGCCCATCTGCACATTTCAGGATGCGAGTTCATTGTATCCGACATTCTGCGACAAGCCAGTCAAGGTCAGGTCCAAACGATGAATTTCACGATCCCGGCGCCGTTTACGGCCATTCATACGATCTTCGATCTAGCCTTTACGACAAGCCTGGACACAATGCTTGGGACGATCCAAGAGGCGGTGAGCGCGCCATTGGTCGCCTGCGTCACTCTTTGGATTATCGTTCAGGGTATTCTGGTCATGCGTGGCGAAATCGACACGCGCGGCGGTATCACTCGGGTGATCACGGTCACCGTCGTTGTTGCCCTTGTCGTCGGGCAGGCCAACTACCACGACTATGTGGTTTCAGTCTTTGAAGAGACGATTCCAAACTTTATTCAGCAGTTTAGTGGCAGCGGCCTGCCTCTGCAGACCATTCCCGCTCAGCTCGATACAATGTTCGCCCTAACCCAGGCTGCATTTCAGAGAATTGCATCTGAAATCGGCCCGATGAATGACCAGGACATCCTTGCTTTCCAGGGGGCTCAGTGGGTCTTTTATGGCACGCTCTGGTCTGCCTTCGGAATCTACGACGCCGTCGGAATTCTCACGAAAGTGCTTCTGGCGATCGGCCCTTTGATCCTCACGGGATATATCTTTGATCGCACGCGCGACATCGCGGCAAAGTGGATCGGGCAACTTATCACCTATGGTCTCCTACTTCTCCTGCTAAACCTCGTGGCGACAATAGTCATCCTAACCGAAGCGACTGCACTCACGCTTATGCTTGGTGTAATCACCCTTGCCGGTACGACCGCGGCCAAGATCATTGGTCTTTACGAACTCGACATGTTCTTTCTGACTGGTGACGCACTCATTGTCGCTTTGCCGGCAATCGCCGGCAACATCGGAGGCAGTTATTGGAGCGGCGCGACCCAATCTGCCAACAGCTTGTACCGTCGCTTCGCTCAGGTCGAGCGTCGTTAGGTCCCGCAAAAAATTCACGTCGGTGGAGAACTCTATGAAATATTGCCTGCTGTGCCTGGCTCTCGCTTTAGGCGGCTGCCAGACAAACGATAAATTGGCGAGCTGCAAAGGCCCAATATTCCCGCTGAATGTGGGGCGATGGCAGCCTACGCCGTCAGATCTTCAGCTCAGCAACGTAGGTGGTCGCCATGAAGGGGTCTGAATACGCCTTGCTAGTAGCGCGGGAAACCCTGGCTGAGCACTACAAGGAAGTGGAAGCTTTCCAAACTGCGCGTGCGAAATCAGCGCGGCGCCTCTCCAAGGTCATTGCAGCTGTCGCAACCATCGCGGTTTTGGGGAATGTTGCGCAAGCCTTCACAATTGCCACCATGGTGCCGCTGATCAGGCTTGTGCCGGTATATCTATGGATACGGCCGGATGGCACCGTTGACAGCGAGGTGTCCGTCTCCCGATTGCCTGCAACTCAAGAGGAGGCCGTCGTTAACGCCTCACTGTGGGAGTATGTTCGGCTGCGCGAGAGCTATGATGCCGATACCGCCCAGTACGCCTATGACCTGGTCTCGAACTTCAGCGCCCCAATGGTGCGCCAAAATTATCAGCAATTCTTCAATTATCCCAATCCAACTTCGCCTCAAGTCATCCTCGGCAAACACGGCAGGCTAGAGGTCGAACACATCGCTTCGAATGATGTTACTCCGGGTGTGCAGCAAATTCGCTATAAGCGAACCCTCATCGTTGACGGCAAAATGCCGATGGCGAGCACTTGGACTGCTACGGTTCGTTATGAAAAGGTGACCAGCTTGCCCGGCAGATTGAGACTGACCAACCCGGGAGGCTTGGTTGTCACCTCCTACCAGACATCGGAAGATACCGTTTCGAACGCAGGCCACAGCGAACCATGACGAAAAAAGCATTTCTCACTCTGGCATGTTTACTTTTTGCGGCGATTGGCGCGAGGGCTGAAGACACGCCAACGGCGGGCAGACTTGATCCGCGCATGCGTTATCTCGCTTACAATCCCGATCAAGTGGTGCGCCTTTCAACGGCGGTTGGAGCCACTTTGGTTGTTACTTTCGGGGCTAACGAAACGGTGACAGCTGTTGCCGTTTCCAATAGCAAAGATCTCGCGGCCCTTCCACGCGGAAATTATCTTTTCTTCAAGGCTAGCAAGGTTCTCCCACCCCAGCCAGTGGTCGTGCTAACTGCGAGTGACGCCGGTATGCGACGCTACGTTTTCAGCATCTCTTCCAAGACGCTGCCGCACCTCGATAAAGAGCAGGCCGATCTCTACTATAGCGTACAATTCGCTTACCCTGCCGATGACGCAGCGGCTCGCCAGAAGGCGGCACAAGAGAAGGCTGTTGCAGACCGTATACGTGCGGAAGCGCAATATCAACAGAGAGCAGAGGGTTTATTGGAGCAGCCTGCCACGACCGTTGGTGCCGAGGACAAGAATTGGCACTATGTCGCTCAGGGCGATCGTTCGCTGTTGCCGCTCGAAGTCTTCGATGATGGATTTACGACGGTATTTCACTTCCCAGGTAATGTACGCATACCCTCCATCTACACGATAAATCCGGATGGAAAGGAAGCTGTCGCTAACTATTCAGTCAAAGGGAGCTATGTCGAGATTTCTTCGGTTTCCCGTGGTTGGCGTCTGAGGGATGGCCACACGGTATTATGCATTTGGAATACCGCCTACGATCCCGTCGGCCGCAGGCCGGAGACGGGCACTGTGAGGCCCGATGTGAAGCGCGTCCTAAAGGAGGTGAGAGGGTGAACGACGACAATCAGCAATCGGCGCATGATGTCGATGCGTCGGGGTCCCTGGTCTCCGACACACATCACCGGCGCCTTTCGGGGGCTCAAAAGTTGATCGTAGGAGGTGTAGTTCTCGCGCTATCACTTAGCCTCATTTGGCTTGGCGGGCGTGAAAAGAAGGAAAACGGGGACGCACCCCCGTCAACCATGATCGCCACGAACACCAAGCCATTTCATCCGGCTCCGATTGACGTTACACTTGATCCTCCGGCTGCCCAGGAAGCTGTTCAGCCGACTGCTCCTCCGCCAGCACGAAGTGAGCCGGAACGGCATGAGCCGCGGCCGGAAGAAACACCGATTTTTGCGTACACCAGTGGTGATCAAGGGACCAGCAAGCGCGTTCAACAAGGCGAAACGGACCGAAGACGCGAAGGCAATGGGGAAGACAGTCCTTTGCCGAAGGTCGAAGTGTCCGCCGAGAATGATCTCTCGATACGCATGAAGCCCACCGAGCTGCAGCCCACCAGGGCTACGCTCTTGCCTCATCCCGACTTCATGGTGACGGAGGGGACGATTATTCCATGTATCTTGCAAACGGCAATCGACACCAGTCTGGCAGGCTATGTAAAATGCGTGTTACCCTGGGATGTTCGTGGAACAACGAACAACGTTGTGCTTCTTGATCGCGGCACCACCGTTGTTGGCGAGATCCAGCGCGGTTTGCAACAGGGAGATACGCGTGTTTTTGTGCTCTGGGATCGGGCGGAGACACCCGACCATGCCATGATTTCGCTTGCGTCACCAAGCGCTGACGAACTCGGTCGCTCGGGATTGCCGGGCACCGTCGACAATCACTTCTGGCAGCGCTTTAGCGGGGCCATGCTCTTGAGTGTCGTCCAAGGTGCCTTCCAGGCAGCGAGCACCTACGCTGGCAGCTCGGGTGGAGGGACGAGCTTCAACAGCGTCCAGAATAACGGTGAACAAACGGCAGACACAGCCCTCAAGGCCACGATCAACATACCGCCAACCCTGAAGAAGAATCAGGGCGACACGGTCTCCATTTTTGTCGCACGGGATCTCGATTTCTCAGGCATATACCAGCTTCGTATGGCTGGTCGCGCGGCGCGGGGGCGGGATCGCCGTCCATAACGAATTCAACTTATCACTTACAGATGGAGATACGATACAAATGGAGGTGGATCCGCAATTACGAATCCTTCTCAAGCCAATTTTGGAATGGCTCGATGACCCGCGGACCGAAGAAGTTGCGATAAATCGACCTGGGGAGGCATTTGTGCGCCAGGCCGGCGCCTTCCTCAAGTTCCCTTTGCCTGTCTCCTATGACGATCTCGAAGATATCGCTATTTTAGCAGGCGCGCTGAGAAAACAGGACGTTGGACCACGCAACCCACTTTGCGCAACTGAACTTCCAGACGGCGAGCGGCTGCAAATCTGTTTGCCGCCGACGGTACCGTCGGGCACCGTCAGCTTGACGATTCGACGGCCAAGTTCCCGTGTTTCTAGTCTCAAAGAAGTCTCGTCCCGTTACGATGCTCCGAGGTGGAATCAGTGGAAGGGACGAAAAAAACGGCATGATCAGCATGATGAAGCTATCCTTCGGTACTATGACAACGGGGATCTGGAGGCGTTTCTGCACGCATGTGTCGTTGGTCGGTTGACGATGCTGCTTTGCGGACCCACCGGGAGTGGCAAGACAACGATGAGCAAGACCTTGATCAACGCTATCCCGCCGCAGGAAAGGCTGATTACCATCGAAGATACGCTCGAACTCGTCATTCCACACGAGAACCACGTAAGGCTGCTTTATTCTAAGAATGGGGCTGGGCTGGGCGCAGTGACCGCTGAGCACCTGCTACAGGCTAGCCTGCGCATGCGACCGGACCGAATACTGCTCGGCGAGATACGCGACGATGCCGCGTGGGCTTATCTGAGTGAAGTCGTCTCAGGGCATCCGGGATCGATTTCCACAATACATGGTGCCAATCCCGTCCAAGGTTTCAAAAAGCTATTTTCGCTCGTGAAAAGCAGCGCTCAGGGGGCTAGCTTGGAAGATCGCACCCTGATTGACATGCTCGCAACCGCAGTTGATGTCATCGTACCCTTCCGTGCCCACGGTGACATTTACGAGGTGGGCGAAATCTGGCTCGCTGCCGATGCGCGTCGGCGCGGTGAGACAATAGGCGATCTTCTTAACCAGCAGTAGTTGTGATCCATGTTTCTAAATGCCGCATGGCGCGTTGTAGAATTACGTTTGTAGCAATGCTCAGCAATCTTTGTCATAAAACGGAGACATCTAGTTTGCATTTCTGTCGTGCGCGGTTTGGTCGAAATCTTGCCGAAATGCCCGTGTAGTGAGAGAAAATTGACGAGTGGAGTCTAACGAATACAACCTTTACGTGTATAAATTCTGTTGAGCTGCAAATGGCTGGCCAGGATCCTAGATTGAGAGGTGAACCGTTGAAACACGTTCTTGTCATCGATGACGATGTCGCTATGCGGCATCTTATAGTCGAGTATCTTACGATCCATGCCTTTAAGGTGACTGCGGTAGCCGACAGCAAGCAGTTCAATCGTGTACTCTGCTCCGAGACGGTCGATGTCGTGGTCGTCGATCTTAATTTGGGTCGCGAAGATGGGCTTGAAATTGTTCGTAGTCTGGCCACGAAGTCCGATGTTCCAATCATAATTATTAGCGGCGCTCGCCTCGAAGAGGCGGACAAAGTTATTGCGCTCGAGTTGGGAGCAACCGATTTTATTGCCAAGCCTTTTGGGACGCGGGAATTTCTGGCGCGCATCCGTGTTGCGTTACGCGTGCGGCCCAGTGTCGCGCGAACCAAAGATCGACGCTCATTTAGTTTCGCTGACTGGACACTTAATCTCAGGCGACGCCGCTTGATTTCGGAAGAGGGCAGTGAGGTGAAACTCACGGCAGGTGAGTTTAATCTCCTGGTTGCTTTCCTGGAGAAGCCGCGCGACGTCCTATCCCGGGAGCAGCTTCTGATCGCCAGTCGGGTACGCGAGGAGGAGGTGTATGACAGAAGTATTGATGTCCTCATTTTGCGGCTGCGCCGGAAGCTTGAGGGGGATCCGACGACCCCTCAGTTGATCAAGACTGCAAGAGGTGCTGGCTATTTCTTTGACGCTGACGTGGATGTTTCGTACGGGGGTGTGATGGCGGCCTGAGGTAGAGGTGCATTTCGCCTTTAGCAATCTGTTCCCAACGTGAGCAGATTGCTATGCGGCTTGGCAAAGCTGCCTTTCCTCGGTACTATCCGAAAAACTCAGCACTGCGGAGTGATTGGATGGGTCCTATCTTTTGAGAGATCAGCTGTTCGTTGCCTTCTCCCGAGCAAAGAAACATGCAAGCGCTGCGGTAGCCAGCTTGTGGCCAAAAGCCCGGGCGGTCTCCAATCCCAATGGATCAAAGTGATTGCGAGCGACTTCTATTAGCGAGACCGGGAACATGCGGGAGGTCTGAACGATGATTGATTTTTCGAAAGCTGTGTGAGGGATCGGATAACTCTTCGGAGCCGCACGAAACGATCCATCCGCCAGCATGTTTTCAAAATCGCCAAGCGCACGGCGCAAGATCATTTGTAGCGACTTGGAAGGACTGTATTGCAGGATCAGGTTGTCATATATCTTCGATACTTCAGGCGCGGGCGGGCGCGCTGAAAGGAAGACCTGGATCTTTCCTGGCGCTGTCGTCGAACTCAAAGCATCCACGGTCAGCATCGATTGCTGATCAGAGCTGTGACAACGCTTGGCGGTGGCTGGGGCAGGTCGTCGATCTTCCTCGTCGAGATTTTCAGGCGGCTGCGGCAGGGTCGAGTTTTGGGTGGCAACAGGCAAAGAAGGATGGACGATTTCGGGTCGAGCGGCGGCAAGCCGCCTGGCCTCCCCGACAGACAAAGCGGGTTTGCGAATTCCCATCTTCACCCCTCCAAGGCTTCGCTAACCAATTTGGAGATAGTGACGAGTTCCTCCATGGCGATTCTGAGATTCCGTTCGAGGAGGCGCATTGTCGGATCGGTTCTCATATTCAGCAATGTGAGATGCAACATGCCACGTTCCTTCATCGCGGCAAATGCGTCTCTCTCGTGCATGGGAGACTGTACAACTGGAAGGCTTGCGAGCATGTCCGACATCGCGCGCTGCGATGTGGTCAATCGACCAACCG
The DNA here is from genome assembly GCF_003597675.1 of Neorhizobium sp. NCHU2750. Classification (NCBI taxonomy): domain Bacteria; kingdom Pseudomonadati; phylum Pseudomonadota; class Alphaproteobacteria; order Hyphomicrobiales; family Rhizobiaceae; genus Neorhizobium; species Neorhizobium sp. NCHU2750. The sequence continues at coordinate 203,945 of NZ_CP030831.1, forward strand.
GCACGCGTTGGCGCAATACGGCTGTCGGAATTGCCAAGTTCTCGCTCAGCAGCAGTTCAATGACATAGCGGTAGGTCGACAATGCTTCATCGATATCGAGCGGAGTTAACATGGTCGGGATCAGAAGCAGGTTTGAGCTGGCAATGATCGTGTTGTTGAGTTCGCTCGAACCACCATGCGTATCGGCCAGCGCATAATCAAATCCCTGGAGTTCGGCGTCCTCATAGGCCGCCTCAAGGAGTGCCATTTCCTCGGCGGCGTAGACTTCGCAGAAGGAGCCCCAGGTATTGCTGCGAAGGGCGTTTTCTTTCCATCGCGTTAGTGGTCGGTTTTCATCAGCGTCGAAGAGAGCCAATCGTTTGCCGTCACTTGCAAAGGCGGCGCAAAGACCCATGAGTGCCGTGGTTTTGCCGGCTCCTCCCTTGAAGGAGCAAAATGTCAGAAGTTTCATGTCCTTATCCTGTCGATTTTGTGAAGCGGAAGTGCGTCTGTACTTTTATTTGTGTGTATGATTTTGCGATCATTCATGAGTAATGTAGTAATTACCTGATTTTATATTTCAATTTTATTGTAAAATAATTTCAATTGTAATAATATAAAAATAAATATCCCTTATGTGTTCTTGATTTCGTTTTGTATATGGCTAGATTCCCATCTGCCACGACGAGGAAATGCTACGGCGGGGCAAGTTCAGATCTTTCCGTCTTCTATGGAGGAAGCTATGTCGCAAGGCAGTAGGCCCACCTCAAGTGACATTGCCGTCAACCAGCGCGAATGCGTGAAGGTTGAAGGCTTCAAGGTCGTCAGTACCCGATTAAGATCGGCCGAATATGAGAGTTTTTCTCATCAGGCACGCTTGCTGGGCCTCTCCGACAGCATGGCCATACGGGTTGCGGTGCGCCGCATTGGTGGCTTTCTTGAAATCGACGCAGAGACTCGTCATAGGATGGAGGCCATACTACAATCCATAGGAACACTCTCAAGCAACATTGCCGCGCTGCTATCTGCCTATGCCGAAAATCCGACAATGGATTTGGAGGCTTTGCGAGCTGAACGTATCGCCTTCGGTAAATCTTTCGCTGACCTCGACGGCTTGCTCCGTTCCATTTTGTCCGTATCACGGCGGCGGATCGACGGTTGCTCGCTGCTGAAAGACGCCTTGTAGCACTGACGTAGCACTTGGCGGGGAACATATTCGATGCCCGATCGAGCTCAAGTTATCATTCGCATTGTGCCGGGAGGTGGCACCAAGACCCTTCAACAAATTATCAATCAGTTGGAGTATCTATCCCGGAAGGGCAGGCTGGAGCTGCAGCGTTCAGCCCGACATCTCGATATTCCCCTGCCACCGGATCAAATCCACGAACTTGCCCGAAGCTGGGTTCAAGAGACTGGAACTTATGACGAAAGTCAGCCAGACGAGGAAAGGCAACAGGAGTTGACCACCCATATTATTGTAAGCTTCCCCGCGGGTACAAGCCAGGTAGCGGCTTATGCGGCGAGCCGGGAGTGGGCAGCCGAGATGTTTGGGTCAGGCGCAGGGGGGGGCCGATACAACTATCTTACGGCCTTCCACATCGATCGCGACCACCCACATCTGCATGTCGTCGTCAATCGGCGCGAACTTTTAGGACACGGCTGGCTGAAGATATCTCGGCGCCATCCCCAACTGAATTACGACGCCCTGCGCATAAAGATGGCCGAGATTTCACTTCGTCATGGCATTGCCCTCGATGCGAGCCGACGAGCAGAACGTGGCATCACCGAGCGGCCGATCACTTATGCCCAATATCGGCGCCTTGAGCGGGAGCAGGCTCGCCAAATCCGTTTCGAAGACGCGGATTTGGAACAGTCGTCGCCGCAAGGAGATCATCCAGAATTCAGCCAACCTTTCGATACATCCCCATTTGAAGCATCCGCGGGCGGACCGGAGGACATGCCTCGGCCCAACAATCGGCAGAATGAGTCGCAAGTTCATCTCCAGGAGCCAGCTGGTGTCAGCAACGAAGCCGGTGTCCTTGTGCGGGTTGCATTGGAGACGGAGCGCCTTGCTCAACCATTCGTTTCCGAAACCATTCTCGCGGACGACATAGGGAGCGGCTCTTCGCGTGTTGCCGAGGGCCGTGTGGAGAGCGCAAACCGCACTCCCGATATTCCTCGCGCAGCAACTGGAGCTGCCACGCACACGACACACGACCGGCAGCGGCGTGCAAAGCGTCCTCATGATGACGACGGAGGGCCGAGTGGAGCAAAACGTGTGACATTGGAAGGCATCGCGGTTGGGCCCCAGGCGAACGCCGGCGAACAGGATGGCAGTAGTGGCCCCTTAGTACGGCAAGCTGGAACGTCTCGGCCATCTCCACCGACGGCCACGACGCGGGCCAGCACCGCAACCGATTCATTGTCTGCTACAGCCCACCTCCAGCAACGGAGAGGTGTCTCTTCAAAGCGTCCGCGTGAAGATGATGATGGAGAACCGAGTGAACGCAAACGCGAGAGAGATGAGCGCAGCAAGGACGGGCGTGGGGGAAATAGGAGATAGAGAAGGACCGAGTGATGGCAAATGAAGAGTTCACCAGACACTATGCGTGGCCCGCTCCTGTGGCTTCGAATGATGAAGGGCGTGGGACCGCGCGGATCCCCATCCAGGCACAATCAATCGTTGCTGGAGAAGACGGTCGGGACACTTCGGTCCCAACGGCTTTGTCGCGACCGCCAATTGAAGATATGCCGCACGGCGTCCAAGAAACATCGGCGAGTGGCGGACGACTGGGAGCGGCCCGTCTGCGGGATCCCGTAATCCCGCCAGGAATATCCGAAGCCCGCACGGACCTATCCGCAATTTTGCGGAAAAAAAGCGGTTCTTTCCGCACCGGTATGCAGTATCTGCGTGAGCTTGAACGGGAAAATCTTGATAAACAAGACAGGGAAGCCAGTGCGTTGCCAGATTTAAGTGCAAGGGGCATAAAGCGACCGCGCGAAATTGAGTATCCCGGCAATGCAAGCGGATTAACCATAAAGAGGCAAGTCGGCTTAGGCATAGAGATCAATACTATCTCGGCATCTTCTCCCGTGAACCGGGCCGCGCATTCGTCGAACTGGCAAGGCGCGCCGGAACAGGGCGTGTACAATGTTCAGCCATCGGCAGATAGAGCACAGAAATCTGCGCAGGAAAGTTCGACGTTTCCCGATGGCACTCCTGTTTCCGCTCTCTATTCAGGCCCACTCGCAGAATGGTTCGAGAGGGATACTGGCAGCGAGACGACCAGGAATTCAGGCAACACCATTTCGTCACCGCTCCGAGGGCTGGAGGAGTTCGGCGATTCCGCGGACAGCCGGTATCTTGGGCGCGAAGCTCAGAGTCTTTCAGTTACCGTAACAACGCCTAATTCGAATGCTGAGGCAAGTTCTCATAGCGCACACACTGAAACTCTCGACGATGTCAGCAGTGACCACTCGAGCGAACAGGGGAGGGGTCCCCTTGGCGCCGCAATCCTTGGATCCCATCATGACCTTTCACCGCGTGCACAGAAGTTATCACAAACAAACCGCGATTCCCCTGAACTGACCGACGCCGAACTGGCAAAAGTCGATGCGGTGTTCGAATCTCTCTCCAAGGGGCCCCCGGCCGGGGAGTGCGCCGCACCGGACTTTCGTGAGCGCGGACCAGGCGGCGCTTTCCAGAAAGAAGGCGTGTCCGACAGGGCGAACGGGGTGCCCACTAACTGGGAGGTACCTTTTGGTCGCGGTGGCGGGCATTCACCGCAAGCGCTGAGGTCCTCAGGAGTGGAGCTCGATGACTTCCCTGATTTCACCGAGGCCGAACTGGCAAAAATCGACGCACTAGTCGAATCTCACTCCAACAGATCTTTATCAGTGCGAAATATAGTACCAGATTTGCGCGGAGCGGGAGCAGACAACGTCTTCCGGAAAGAAGGCGTTGTCGAACGCGCGGAGAAGATGCCGATCGATAGTGTGAGTCTTACCAGACTGAATGGCGAGCGTTCACGTTCACTGAAGACATCGCAAGCAAGCCTTGAGGATTTCCCCGATCTAACCGATGCCGATCTGGCCCATATCGAAGAGTCGGAGCGGATCGCAAGAACTGCTGTTGAAAAGGGGAAGCAAAAAATCTCGACCGAAGCCGATACGCGGTTTGATTTGGGCAACTCTTCTGCACCCCGGGTTAGCCCTCGATCGGTTACCCCGTTGGTTCCCAATGCCAATCAGCCGATTACATCGTGGTTCTACGAGGCACAAAAGACTTGTGACAAATTGGTAGAGAACACTTACGTGAAGCCGGCCGTTGACAGTTCTAGGGCGCGAAATGACGTCGAAAACACCGCTGCCAGGCTTGGTGACCCTGCTCCTGCTTTGGGGCATGACAATCTTGGTAGAACTCACGCGTTTACGCCCGTTCGCGACGTGATGTCTAGACCCAGCGCGGACCGACAACTGGCTAGTCATGCGGCAGAACATTCGGCAATAGACGACATTTGGAAACGGGATGACCGTGATCGCAGGACACACCCTTATAGAGGATTGGATTCGCGTTCACGTGAAGGTTACGGGCGGTAAAGGCTGTGTTGTTCGCAGCAACACCCAAATCAAAAGCCCAATTTGCGATCGATCGAAGAATCTCGGTGAAGTGATGAATTCGAGCAAGACTACGCCCCAGCGTTTAGCTGTCAGCATCGTATGTTCGCTGGCAGCCGGTTTTTGCGCGGCAAGTCTCTATGTAACATTTCGCCATGGTTTCAATGGCGAAGCGATGATGACGTTTAGCGTCTTCGCCTTTTGGTACGAGACCCCGCTCTATATGGGTCATGCGACCCCCGTCTTCTATTGCGGTTTAGCCATTGTCGTCTCGACGTCTATTGTTGTGCTGTTAAGCCAACTTATCATATCGTTTCGCAATCACGAGCATCATGGCACGGCTCGTTGGGCGGGATTTGGCGAAATGCGGCACGCCGGTTACCTGCAGCGCTATAATCGTATCAAGGGGCCGATCTTTGGAAAGACGTGTGGCCCTCGTTGGTTCGGCAGTTATCTGACCAATGGCGAACAGCCTCACAGTCTTGTTGTCGCGCCAACGCGCGCCGGCAAAGGCGTTGGCGTCGTTATTCCGACGCTCCTAACCTTCAAGGGTTCGGTGATAGCCCTCGACGTCAAAGGCGAGCTTTTTGAGCTGACTTCCAGAGCACGCAAAGCGGGCGGCGACGCCGTTTTCAAGTTCTCACCTCTGGATCCAGAGCGACGGACTCATTGTTACAATCCCGTCCTCGATATTGCAGCTTTACCGCTCGAGCGGCAGTTTACCGAGACGCGCCGCCTCGCCGCAAACCTCATCACGGCCAAAGGCAAGGGAGCGGAAGGCTTTATCGACGGCGCGCGGGACCTTTTCGTTGCGGGCATCCTTACCTGTATTGAGCGCGGTACGCCAACAATTGGTGCGGTCTACGACTTATTTGCTCAACCTGGAGAGAAGTACAAACTTTTTGCGCACCTCGCGGAAGAAAGCCGAAATAAAGAGGCTCAGCGTATTTTCGACAATATGGCGGGTAACGACACGAAAATTTTGACTTCTTATACATCAGTGCTCGGCGACGGCGGACTTAACCTGTGGGCTGATCCATTGGTTAAAGCAGCGACAAGTCGATCAGATTTTTCCGTCTATGATCTGCGTCGGAAGAGGACCTGCGTCTATCTTTGCGTCAGTCCCAACGACCTCGAGGTCGTGGCGCCATTGATGCGCCTCCTTTTTCAGCAGGTCGTGTCAATTCTGCAGCGATCACTGCCAGGTAAAGATGAGCGGCATGAAGTTTTGTTTCTCCTTGACGAATTTAAACACCTGGGGAAGCTTGAGGCAATCGAGACCGCGATTACAACCATCGCCGGTTACAAAGGCCGCTTCATGTTTATTATTCAGAGTCTCTCGGCCTTGACGGGCACCTACGATGACGCGGGCAAACAAAACTTTCTCAGTAACACTGGCGTGCAAGTATTTATGGCCACGGCCGACGACGAAACACCGACCTATATCTCAAAAGCTATCGGCGACTATACGTTCAAGGCGCGTTCGACCTCATACAGTCAAGCCCGAATGTTCGATCATAACATCCAGATTTCCGATCAGGGGGCACCGCTTTTGCGCCCCGAACAAGTGCGCTTGCTTGACGATAACAATGAAATCGTCCTTATTAAAGGGCATCCGCCTCTCAAACTACGAAAGGTGCGATATTATTCCGATCGTATGCTGAGGCGCCTTTTCGAATGCCAAATTGGCGCCCTCCCTGAGCCCGCATCTTTGATGCTTTCGGAAGGTGTCCATCGGGATGGGCAAGACCTCAGTCAACATGCCGCCGTCACGGAGGCGCAGGGCTTAGGTGACATCGATTCGATACCTAATAATATGGAAGCCGCTACACCGCAAAACAGTGAAATGGATGACGAGCAGGACAGCCTCCCAACTGGAATTGACGTCCCCCAGGGCCTTATTGAAAGCGATGAGGTGAAAGAAGACGCCGGTGGCGTGGTGCCAGATTTCGGTGTTTCAGCTGAAATGGCTCCAGCTATGATTGCACAACAGCAGCTGCTGGAGCAGATCATTGCGCTTCAGCAACGATATGGACCCGCGTCCTCGCACTCGGTGAAATGACTTCAAGCTGCCTTTCACATTGGAATCATTCGATGCGGGGCGTCGTCAGATATTCCGGTTGTATCGAATGCGGAGCTAGACCCCGAGGTTGCCGATTAAGCAGATATCGCCATGAGACCGTCAGGAAACCCAAACGTCGATCTTAGCGGTTCGACTGCATCGCTTGCCGAAGTTCCCGCCGGAGCTACCCCTGTCCTTAATCTAATCGAGCCCAGGAACCGTCCGGCTGACGACTCGCTTGAGGGCCAAACCGATCGCGGCGAGCATCCATCTGCATCATTTGACTATGATGGCATGAAGCTTGGCGCCGCGGAGCGTGAAGCATACGAGAACTGGTGTCCATCGAACCGGCCTACATGGAAAGATCTGGTACTCAGGGCGCGCCTTGATGCAATCGACAGTTCCGCTTGGCTCCCCGATTTGGGCGAGGAGTCGCCTTTGATCTTCAGATATGAAGGGATTCCGCTGGGTGAGGGGGAACGGCAAGCCTACAAAGAATGGCAAGAGGACGCTCAGCCCACATGGGAAGACCTCGTTGTCAACGCACGAATGGCGGAACCTGATCCTTGTGCTGACATCGCAGACGAGCACAACTCCCTCAAAGAAGGCGAGGAGTTTCGGTCTGAAGCGTCGAAACGCAAGCGGAAAAAACCGATCGACCAGGACGAGAATTCTTCTACATCGTTTTACCATGACGGGATGAGGCTCGGAGAACCCGAGCGCGAGGCATATGATAACTGGGGCAACGCGGAGCCGCCCACGTGGAAAGACCTGGTACTTAAGGCGCGCCTTGATGCAATTGACAGCTCCGCCTGGCTCTTTGCTTCAGAAGGGTCTTCCTCGACTTTTGAGTATGAGGGAATTCCACTGGGTGAGGGGGAACGGCAAGCCTACAAAGAATGGCAAGAGGACGCTCAGCCCACGTGGGAGGACCTCGTCGTTAATGCACGCATGGCAGAACTCGACCATTCTTCTTGGATTACAGACGAGCACAATTCCCTTGAAGAAAACTTAGAGTTTGGGCCCGATGCAAGACAGGCCAGCCTGAAGGACTCGACCGACCAGCGGAAGAGTTCTTCCGCGTCATTTATCTATGATGGAATGAAGCTCGGGGAACCCGAGCATGCTGCATACGAGAACTGGAGCAAACCGGAACGACCGTCATGGGAAGCCCTCATCCTAGATGCGCGCCAGGCTTCCATAGCAAGCTCTTCGGTTTCGAATTCGTTACTTGCAAAGACATCCTCGCCAGTCTTTCTATACGAGGGAATGTCGCTAGGGGATGCGGAACGTCAAGCGTATGGAAGGTGGAGGCAGCCTGCCCAACCGCGATGGCAAAATCTTGTGGTGAACGCGCGCCTTGCGGATCTTGATCCGTTGGCCTGGATTCCCGATGAACATGATCCGTTTGCGGAAGCCGAGGCGCTTAGCCCCACTTCGCAATCGAGTGGCGCCAACAAGTCCAACCGCGCTTTGGGTAATCAATCAGATTCAGGCCGGCCCGCCTTCGCATATCTGGCAGCACAAGAGGCGAGTCACCTGCAATCACCGGCATGCTCACAATTGGAAACGAGGCGTGCATTAAATTTCGGGTCGCCTGGACCGGATGCAAATCCAACGGAAAGCATCGCCAAATGTAATCGTTTGGATGGCGTCAGTAAAATTAAGCGATTAGGCACCAAAGGCCGCCGGGCAGTAAACGCGACTATTCACGGCGGCAAGTTCGGTGCGCAAGGACTGTTGTCCGAAGATTGCGGACAAGCGGCTGAGCCCTCTCCGTCGGAACAAACTACTCGGCCGCGAACCGATAATATTGGTACCTATGCAAGCCGGAAAAACGAACGAGCTCGGCTGGCTACAGAGACCGGGAAATACGAATCGGAGCACATTTTCGGATTTAAGGTCGTCCACGATACTTTGCGGGCGACCAAAGAAGGCCGTCGTCTCGAAAGGCCAATGCCGGCATACCTCGAATACAAGGAGCTTCATCGGCAACACGTAGGGACAGGAAGAGGACGGACTGGACTGGTCGGGCGCGGATGGCCGGATGATGCGAGCTATCGCGCAGATCAAAGGGCAACCCTGTCGGACCCTGTTGCGTCCGCGGAAGGTGCAACAGCTTCAAATGGGTACCAGTTGAACCAGCTGGGCTACGCGCACCAGCTCGCCACCCATGGTCTCCAAAGTGAAACGCCCGATGGGGTTACCATGCCAATTCAAGTTGCGACAATTAGCTACAACTATACAGTGAGCCGTGATCCGGTCCTTTCACCACCCAGCAAAGAACAAGCGCCCCCATTGCTACACCTTGGGCCTCGTGGGCAAACGGAAGCTGTGCTTGCCCGCGAGACCGCATTGACCGGAAAATGGCCAACTCTCGAGCGTGAGTGTCAAGTGTATCAGCGGTTTTTGGCCCTGTACGACGTAAAGAAGGATCTGGACGCCAAACAACTTGGTGTACGGCAGAAAAAGCAGGCACTCGTTGCGGCGTTGAACCGGACCGCCGGCTTAATTGGCGCGTCACCTTTGGAAGCTCAATCGTCGACCGCTGAGGTTGAATATACTACCGACGAGCCCGATGAACGACGGGTTTATGATCCGCGCGATCGAGGCAGAGACAAAGCGTTCAATCGCTGACAAAGTCGCCTAGACAATGATTGTTACGGCCTTCGCAATCGATTTCTTGACAGCAGTGCCATTCAACTTTTGATCCACCATCTGCTTGTCTCGTCCCTGGAAAATAATCGGCGGAGAAACGCTCGACAGCTTCTATTGCCAAGCCCCGTGCGATCGATCGTAAGCGCACAATTCACCGCACCTATTCACAGAACAGCGAATGAAGGAGTCTGTGTCCACAAGGGAGACTGTGGACACAATGACATTGGATATCTTGAATGGTTCAGGGGGTCTTCGGGCTGTGAAGGTTCTTCCCAACGGGAAGCGGCGTTTCGATCCGGTCGAGAAAGACCGGCTGATCGACGCTGCAATGAAGCCCGGGGTATCGGTTGAGCGAACGCGAACTTGACACTCAAAGATTACGCGCCGCGGAACGCGCCCTCGATAAACAAGTCTGGCAGAATCCTCCCGTTAACCCCTCCCGGTCGCAACGAGGAGATGCCAATAGTCATCTTCGAAACGAACGCGATGAGCGGCTAGAGTCGGAGATGACGATCGCGCATCAAGCCGCTTCCGTCTCCGTTGGCGAGGATCGCCAAGCTCTTGATGCCGCTCGATCGACCTTGAATGAACTGCACAATTCGCCATCGTCGGATGATAGGGCAAACTTGAGTTCGCCGAGAGCCGAAATTTGCGACCGTACAACGTATCCGCCGTCTCCATCCCATTGAATACGGATATTCCTGAGCATTGAGGTCCGTGCCAATACGTCTCCGGCAAGAGCTGGAGATTTGGCATGGCGGATGATGAGGGATTTGCTGGGCGCTTTGAGATTGTCGAGGCGCGTCGAGGAATACTATCCCCCTCGACAAGCGAAGAGTCTGATCCGTAGGGTCGAGGCCGTGCAGAACACCGTAAACGCTAACGGCGGGATCCCGAACGACCAGTCATTGTGGCATTCCGAAAGAATTACATTCACACGGCACCGGTTACTCGATCACTATCTCCTGCGGCCTTATTCGATAAAGTCGTGCTAACTCCGTGACTTGGCAAGAATTACATATGAAACGCGATATTCGTTTAATGACGGAGGCTCGGATGGTAGATTCACCGAAGGCTCAATTCTATTAGGAGTCTTGATTGTGTCCGAAGAGTGACTGCCGCTGCAGCAGCCTAGAAAGCAATGCACGGTGATGATGTTGATCGGACGGCTTTCGTCCCGCGCAGGCTACCGGCTGAAGCCGCTTACGTCGATAGTCAAGTTGACCTGGCGGCAAACCGACAACCTCACTGTGTGACTTGTTTTGAGCGACTTTTGGTTCAAGAGAAAGATGAAAACCGTCGACGATTGTGGGCTTCCGGCAAAGCATGCGCCACGTCTGAAGAGAGTTGTGCAGGAGGCCCTACACTCGCACCGGGCCATTCGGGGCCATGAAGATGGAGCAAACCTTAATTTGCACCGATAATTTTCCGTTCGATGGATTTGGGCTGGGCAGGATCGGAGCGGAAGGCACTAGGAAAATCGTAATTTCTGTAGGAGAAACAATGATATGGTGATCATCAAGCTAAATGCGAATAAAAACATGCCTGTCTTGGCGGTTGAGAAGCCGCAAGAAATTCACAAAGAGGAGTTGAGCGACCATCACCAGTCAAATGGCTTTACGAGTTTGGATCTCGAAATGATTGAACTGGAGAATTTTGTCCTTCACTGCCCGCTCCCCGAAGAAAACCTAGCCGGCTAAAAGGAGTTAGACGATGGATCCAAAGGCCGAAGGCAATGGTGAAAATATCACTGAGACCGCAGCAGGCAATGTCGAAACTTCTGATTTCGTGAATTTGAAGCGCCAGAAGAGGGAGGGCGTAAATTCCACCGGGATGTCCGAAATTGATATGACGGGTAGCCAAGAAACTCCCGAACACAACATGCACGGAAGCCCGACTCACACGGATGATCTCGGCCCGCGGTTGGATGCGGACATGCTCGATTCTCAGTCAAGTCATGTTTCTAGCAGCGCTCAAGGCAATCGGTCTGAGGTTGAAAATGAGCTATCCAACTTATTCGCGAAGATGGCTTTACCAGGCCATGATCGGCGTACCGACGAGTATATTCTTGTGCGGCAAACCGGACAAGACAAGTTCGCAGGTACTACTAAAGGTAACCTCGATCATCTGCCCACCAAGGCGGAATTCAATGCGAGCTGCCGGCTCTATAGGGATGGAGTCGGCAACTACTATCCCCCGCCCCTCGCATTCGAGAGGATCGATATCCCGGAGCAATTGGCTGCACAATTGCATAACCTGGAGCCAAGAGAACAGAGTAAACAGTGTTTTCAGTACAAGTTGGAAGTCTGGAATCGCGCTCACGCAGAGATGGGCATCACTGGCACCGACATCTTCTATCAAACAGACAAGAATATTAAGCTCGACCGAAATTATAAATTGAGGCCTGAGGATAGATATATACAAACAGAGAAATACGGGCGCAGAGAAATTCAAAAACGCTATGAGCACCAGTTTCAAGCTGGTTCACTGCTGCCGGATATCTTAATCAAGACCCCGCAAAATGATATACATTTCTCGTACAGGTTTGCGGGCGACGCTTACGCTAACAAGCGATTTGAGGAATTCGAACGCGCAATCAAAACTAAATACGGTAGCGATACCGAGATCAAGCTCAAATCCAAATCTGGGATTATGCATGACTCCAAATATTTGGAATCATGGGAGCGGGGCAGTGCGGATATCCGTTTCGCAGAGTTCGCCGGCGAGAATCGAGCTCACAACAAGCAGTTTCCGGCTGCGACTGTGAATATGGGAAGGCAGCCAGATGGCCAGGGAGGGATGACTCGCGATCGCCATGTAAGCGTTGACTACCTATTGCAAAACCTACCCAACTCCCCTTGGACGCAAGCCTTGAAAGAGGGAAAGTTGTGGGATCGAGTTCAGGTCCTTGCTCGCGACGGAAACCGTTACATGTCACCTTCAAGACTGGAATATTCCGACCCCGAACACTTTACCCAACTGATGGATCAAGTTGGTCTGCCCGTGTCGATGGGTCGGCAAAGTCATGCGAATAGTGTCAAGTTTGAGCAGTTTGACAGACAGGCAGCGGTTATTGTTGCGGATGGCCCGAACTTACGTGAGGTTCCAGATTTGTCCCCGGAAAAGTTGCAACAACTGTCTCAAAAAGATGTCCTGATAGCGGATCGCAATGAAAAGGGGCAAAGAACCGGCACTTACACTAATGTTGTGGAATATGAGCGCCTGATGATGAAATTACCGAGCGACGCAGCGCAGCTTCTCGCTGAACCGTCCGATAGATATTCACGTGCTTTTGTCCGGCCGGAGCCAGCATTGCCCCCCATCAGTGACAGCCGGCGGACTTATGAAAGCCGACCGCGCGGCCCAACCGTAAACAGTCTGTAGATTTCCTGATACCGCGTCAGTGACGAAGCCCTTTAGTTCAAAATATGCATTTGAAAGGATTCAACAATGGTCGACACGACGAAGAAGAGTGTCGCGAAGTCGCTTACGGCTGACATGCGCCGTTCTGCTAAGCGGCTTTCTAAGCAAATGCGTAAAACCTCGCTTACTGAAGAGGAGGCAACAAGGAATCTAGCCCGGCTCGAAACGCCGGACCAGAAGCGAAAATATGTCGCCGATATGCAGATAATCGACAAGCTGGAAGACGGCTTTCGAGGCGAAATAAGCTATAAAATGCTTGGAAATAAACAGCTTCGGGTCGACAGCCCAAAAGAATTAACGCGCGAGCATGGTATAATAAGAAAAACAAGAAAGGTTCTGAAGCGTAACGCAGAGACTGGCAATGTTTACTTGGGTCTCCACGAAAAGAAGACCTGGAGGAGCGTTAGCAGCCATCTTTATGCCGAGGACGGTACACTTCGCGCGAAGCATGTGAAATACAAAGACGGACGCTTTGAAGAAAAATGGGAACGAGACGAAAATGGCCTGCTGTTCCGCACGCAGTTTGTCAACCGAAATCGGCTATTTCAACCTATTTCCGAGAAGGTCAGCACACCCTACCGGAGCGGACCGGAAAACCGGCTTTTTCGTGAACTAACCCGTCGAAAAGGTTCCAAGCAGGAAACTTTTGAGCGGGACGAAAAAGGCAACCTCGAGCTCATCGGCAGCAAACGTCTCGGCTTTTCCAAGAATTCGACGAAAGCCGTGGATCGTCAGACCTCTCAGACGACGATTCGAAAACTTGGTGGCGCATTCAGCAAATCTTATAGATCCCTGCTAGACACAGAGGGCAACGAACTTGGCCGAGATATATCGAGTCATCGACGGCTCTTCAACAAGCGATCGGCTGTCTACGATGAGGCTAGCGGGCAATTGACGAGCACCAAGCATACGTTCGGTAAGATCTACAAGAGTGAAACAGCGTATTTGAACGCTGATATCAAAAAAGTCTCAAAAAAGATACTCGGCGTGACGGTTCGTCGGAAACTGACGACGCTAAGTGAACAAGAACACGACGCTCAGAAGCTGCGAAATTCGGAATCCATTGAGCATAGGAAGGCTTGGCAAGAGCGCGCAGTTATCCCTAGATCGCCTCCACGGGAGACGGCAAATGTGGATTCGGCGCCGCAGTCGCATCTGGTCAACTCTCTTAGAGACGGCCGTCGTGATGAGGCTGAGCCTAGGGTTGTGCCTGCAAAAGACCGACGATTTGATGGCGTTATACAAAATTCACCCTTGTTTCGGCAACCGAACTCCGAGCGACGGGTCGGTTCCCAAACACTACCTCCATCGTCAAATGTGCGTGCCTTAGATCCAGTTTTTCCAAGGGAAGGCGCTAAGTCGGAAAAAGGGCCAGTGGCGGTCAATCTCCAGCGTGATAATGAAAGGGAAAAGCAAGAGGAAAAAAACCTCAGTGAGAGGCGGGGAAATCTCTTCCGGTCAAGCCGGTCAATAACAGAGATGTCGTTTCCCGGATCGCCGGAAAGAATAACGATGTTAGGTTTGCGGCGGGCCTCGATAAACCCATCCGCCGATCCGCAATCGCCGGTCGGCAGAACGGATTCCCAAGCGCCGCCGATGTCCTTATTTCCGATCAATAATCATCAGTCGGATCCAAACGAGCAAGAGCTCTTGAGTTTCCTGCATAGCGTGCCAGTCCCGCCGCCTTTGGAAGTACATGGCGCACCAGGCGGGCGTGTTGAGGACAGCCTCCGTGGAGCTTCCGGAGACAGCCTGGTGCGAACGAGTTCAGTGTCGGAGAGTGTGTTCGATGAACATTCGCAAGGGCCTTTGGAACGCGATCACTCGACCAATGCGACAAGTGAGCGCTTTGATCCGCAGGCTTTGTTTGGCGAACCGGGCTTGTCGCGCGTCTCAGAAACACGACCAGAACTCTCGATGCAAGGCGACCATTTGACAAATTCGGAACAGCAAGCGTTACTGAATGAACTGCTTAGTGTGCCATTACCGGGTCCTTTGCCGAAGGCGGATCATGAGCGACCGAGGGTTTTGGAAAGCTCACGGAGCCGAGAGCGCTCCATGTCAGGAGGGCTTTCACTTTAGAATGAAATTACCGATTCAAGTGTCCACCCAGTGGCTTGATTGAAACAGGCCAAGATGTGCGGAACACACCACTTCGAGGTGATGCTCGAGGAATAGTTCAGAGTTGTGACATCCCGCTGCGCAGCCTCTACGCATATTAGATGACTCTGCGAGAACGTTTGTGTAGCTTGCAATGTAGCTATGTTGAACCGCCAGCCCATAGGAGCAATGCCGTGAGTGTCTCATCAAAGCCCACCTGCCGTGTCGTGCGGCCCCGCGATACCTATGCCGGAAAACAGGGCTTCAGCGTAACCGATGTCCTACCCCCCCCGTTGTTCTCGCCGCCCTAATCTGTGATCGGCTTTCCATGGACGAGCAACGGGAGTTTCTCCATGGAGAGTACATTGGAGTTTCTCACAACCAGGAAGTCTGGACGTGAGATTCACCGGCATTGGCCGGACGAGGTCAAGGCGCAGATCGTTTCGGAAAGCTTGAGACCTGGCGCGCGATGGTGAATGAGGGCGCCGAGCGCTATGGATTGCGGGCGAACCGCCTTTCGACTTGGCGAACGATGGCGCGGCAGGGCAAGCTTGTTCTACCTGCACCCGATGACCCAGTGGAGTTCGCAGCGGTAGTCATCGATCCACCCGTTGCGGAGCCGCTGATCAATAAAACTAGCCGCCCTGAGATCATCGTCGGCGCTGTCACCATCCGCCTGGAAGAAGGTGCGTCTGCCGCCCGCATTGCCGCTATTGCGCGTGCCTGCGCGGTTCCGGCATGATCTTTCCGTCGAACCGCGTACGGATCATGGTCGCGACCAAGCCGGTCGACTTCCGTAAAGGTCATGATGGATTGGCGGCATTGGTCAAGAATGAGCTGCGCAAAGATGCCGTAATCGGCCGCATGCGCATAGAAGGCGCGCTCTTCCTTCGACAGCCCCGGCCGTTCCTGCTCCCCCGACCATGCGAAGACATGCTTCCTGGATCTTGCGCGTTTGACGACCGGATCGAGGGCGTCGAATTTCTTGTCGAAATAGGTTGATTGCCACTCGCGGTGATAGTTGGTCACCGCGATGATATGCTTGTGCTGGATGTGAAGGTAGGCAAAACCGGTGAAGCCGAAATGCTCGGCGAAGTCCGCGAGCCCGGTCTTCAGGATGCATTCATCGCCCTCGATTGCGGCAAGATCGGTCAACTTGTCCAGCCAGTGCTGCATTCCATACCCCCATCTGTGATTACAACTATCCTTGTCGTCGCGGTCCGCCTCGACAGTCGGCGACCGGGAGCCCCAAGGACCGGGGCCATGGCGCGCAACTGATCGCGGAAATCGAGGCCGCGATAGTTGGATTCCAGGTAGGCGTGGCTGAAGTCGATCAGGGCTACGACATCCGGATGATTGACGGCTTTCACCGTTGCGGCAACTTCGGCCGGAGTCTGACGATACTGGCCCGGCTCCGTTGTGAAAATATTCTCAAAGGCGATGCGAATACCGTACGCTTTGGCATGCTCGCCCAATTCGAGCAGCGCTTCGCATTGACGCTCGTCAGCGCCGGCGCGTTGAGCGATCTGATCGGCGCGCAGAAAGCCCGCGTGCTGGACGAGAACGCGGGCGTCGATGCTGTCGCAAATCTCGACCAGTGCCTTTGCAGCATCGACCTGGTGCCGGCGCGTTGCCGGGTCCATGAAGTTCGAGGACACGAGGCCGTGCACGGTATAGCGGAAGGAAAACGTCTCAAGAAGGGTTCTGAGCCGATCGGCACGCTCTTTGACGATGCGGCCACCCGCGATCAGATCGAGGCTGGAAAGGGCGAGTTCGACCGTGTCGACGCCGATTGCCTCAAGGCGGCGCAGCTCTCTCTCGAGGCTGTCAAGCTCGCCGTCCGTCGATGCCGTATTGAAGCCCGTTGCGATAATATTGTTCATAATGATTTCCAGTTCTGAGGCGCTTAACCCGCTTTGGAGGCGACGGCGGCGGCCCGTTGGATTTCTCGTTCTTCGAGCCTCGCAAAGAGGCCGCGTAGCTCCGGCTCGCCGACCGCCGATGCCGCCAGACGGGGACTGAACCATTGAAGGTCGCGTTGATGGCGTTCCGGAAAGTCGTCTTCCATCCGCTGGACATCGAGAAGATGGACCTGGACCATTGCCGGAATGAACTCGCCGTCACCAAGCCTCTTCACGTAGGTGTAATGACCCCAAGCCTTTTTTCGGACGCGTCCCCGGACACCAGCCTCCTCCCAGGCTTCCTGGCTTGCGACCTCATGCGGCTTCTTTTTCGCCATTGGCCAACCTTTGGGTATGACCCAGCGCCCGGTACCCCGGCTGGTAATAAGGAGAACCTCGATTGGGCCTGAACTGTCATCGGTTCGCCGATAGCAAATAGCGGCGTACTGGGTCCTGATTTCGCCGGTCCAGAGCTTGTCAGCTACCATTGCCAGTCGTGCTAAAGCTGTTTGTCCTGCAGGTTCACCGGGCATGGCGTGATCCACCCTCGAATTGAGAAAGCGTAGCGGTCATCCCTGGCGCGGGTGACCGTTCAACCGTGTTGGAACGGTCTTGCCGCCGACCAGAATCAGATCTCGAACAGGTGCATAAATCACGCCGAATGACGGACGACGGTTCCCGTACAGACCAATCGAGATCGCCCAATTCTGGCCGCCGCGGACGAAGTTGAATGTTCCGTCGATCGGATCGATGACCCACACGCGCCCGGAGGCGCCAGGAATCTCGCCACTTTCTTCACCCATGATGCCATCATCGGGGAACGCCTCCCGCAAGCTGCCAATCAGGAATGCCTCAACGTCCTTGTCGGCCTCGGTAACGAGGTCGAGGTGTCCCTTTGTCTCGACGGGAAGGCTCGACAGGGAACGAAAGTGATCGAGGGCACGCTCGCCGGCTTTGCGGGCGATCTTCTCGACAATGGCAGCGGTATCCTGCTCGGCAGACTTTGGCATATTCTGATCAGCCATTTGCTTCTTCTTTCAGCCTTGCAACCTGTGCGACATCGTCTCCGAGAAACTGGTCGAGCTCCCCGTCGCGGATTCCCTGGATAACCTGAGCTTCGACATTGATGCCGTACTGCATCAGCTTTTCATGATGTCCGGCTGGCAGGTAGCAGAATGCCGCGAAGCCCTTGTCTCGAAGCTGGCGCGCCTCGCCGCTGGCGAAGTGGTATATCTCGATGTTCATCGCATCGAGGTCGGCCTGGCGGGCAATAGCGGCAGGGTCGATCAGCCGGGAATGCATCAGGCCGACAGTCGGAACTTCGGGTCCCCGACCTGTACCATTCGGTGAGCAATGGATAGGGGAGTTGATATCGTCAACCGTTCACTTCTAAAGAAATAGCGCCACTCAGCTTCCTCAGCGGCTTTATCCAGCGATTTCCTATTATGTCGGCATAGTTCTCAAGATCGACAGCCTGTCACGGTTAAGCGAGAAATGAATAAGAAGGCTGATAATTCGGATCTCTGCGAGGGAGATGATATTTGATCACAGGCAGCAACGCTCTGTCATCGTTACAATCAACATGCTACCCTCCGCGAGATCATCCGTGTTTCAAACCCGGCAGCTTGGTTGCCGTTCTTCCGAATAGCATCGGTAACATGAGCAAAGTCTGCCGCCTTACAACGGCTCTCCCGCTGACGCCGTCCCGGACTGATGGGCTGCCTGTATCGAGTGGTGATTTTGTGCCGAGCTGCCGGTCGGGGAGCTGTTGGCTGGCTGG